>JAHBWT010000045.1 GCA_019636815.1 Nitrospira sp. | reverse complement strand
GAACTCGCTCAGGTAAGGGCCGACTGCAAGAGGATGAACAACGTCGCGCGGATCGTATTCAGTACGACCGGCGGTCCCCTTCGGACCATCATCACCGGCACCAAGTGCCGCCCGACCGGCATCTTTCACAGCACAAAGACGGGGCACGCACAACCCTATGAGTCCCAGGCCGAGCGTCTCTACATGCAGCAGTGCGAAGCTGACCACAACGTGGTCGCGTGGCTTGCGCAGCCTCATCGTCTGGAAATGTTCTCGGAAGGGAAAACGCTGACCTATTTTCCGGATTTCTCTGTGTTCTACGCTGATTTGCGCGAAGAGGTCGTCGAGATCAAACAGGACAAAGCGAGCGAAATCTCAGGCGATCTCGCTTTCAAACTCGGACTGGCAGAGCAGATTTATCGCTCCGTCAATATCAAATTCCGCGTCCTCGACCTCTCCGATCTGAGAGCGGAGCCGCGCCATTCGAACGCTGAAGAGATCCAGCGTCACGCGCGCACACGCTACTTCCGGCGCGAAGTCTTCTGGCTGACCGAGCAAATCCTCCGACATCCGACTGGAACCATACCCTTTGCCCAAGCCGTCGAGATTCTGGGTGGAGGCGTGGTCGGCAAGAAGAAGCTCTGCGCCATGATCGTCGGCAGGCATTTCGGCGTCGACCTCGATACAAACCTGACCGGCGCCTCGCCTGTCTTTCCTGTTTCGACCGACTGAGTACATAGGGAGCGATACCGATGTTTCTGAGACTGGACGTTGGTGACATCATCTCGGTAGTCGAGGGTGACTACGAGATCAAGAACATCATGCCCGATGGCAAGCTCTTGCTGCTGAAGCAGTTCGGGCATGACAGCTTGTTCATGACGCAAAGCGAGCTCCTCAAGCGCTATGCCGATCGCCTACTCAAGATTGTGAGACGGGAAGACCGCAGGCGCGTGAGGATAGACACATTCAGAAAAACCACAGCCCGAGATCCCAATATCGATCCCGATCCGCAGGCCAGGATCCGTCAACTGCTGTTGATCGAATACGACAAATCACCGGTCGCCCTGTCCGACAAGTCACTGAATGCGTTCATTCGGAACTTTGACTTGCCGAAGGATCTTGACGACGCAAATTATCGGCCAAGCGCAGGAACATTGCGAAGAGACATAAGGAACAGAATCGAAAACGGCCTTCGGCCGATCTCCATTATGGGTTACAGATCAAGTCGGTCTGCGCCCCTCCGCATGTCACAGGAAACAGTGACGCTGCTTTTCAAATGCGTTTACTGGTTCTACGAGAAGCGAGAGAGAACAGTTGCAGGGGCCTATGATCGATTGAAGCGCCTCATAGATATCCTCAACTTGCGCGCAAGAAGATATGGTCGGTATTCCGGGCGCAATTGTCCCAGTCACGAAACCGTCCGTACCTGGATCAGACAGTGCGAAAATTACGACCTTCTCAAGAAGAAGTACGGGGAGAAAGCGGCACGCTGGCGGTATCGAGGATCCAGTAGCGCCCGAGATGCAAAGCGGCCGCTCGATATCGTCATGATCGACGCGACGACCCTCGATGCCTTCATCATCGTGGCCAATGACGGCCGCAGTGTTCTCGGACGTCCGACGCTTGTGGCTGCCATCGATGTATGCACGAGAATGATTCTAGCGATATTCATCACTTTCGAACCGCCCAGCATCTATGCCGTCATGAACTGCATCAAAGGGGTTTTGACGCCGAAGGAAGGTATTATCGCGCAGAAATTTCCCGACCTTCGCAAGCAATTCACGGCGTTTGGATGTCCGGTCCTTTTTATTCTGGACAATGGATTGGAGAACGTCGGCGCCTCGCTGCAGGACGCTCTGCGCGACTGCGGCGTTGATGTCGAATGGGCGCCCGTCAAGACACCGGAGTTCAAGGTGTACATCGAGCGCTTCTTTGGCACTCTCAATACAAGCCTGCTGCACAAATTGCCCGGGGGCGTTCCCGCACCGCCGAAAGAGCTGCGTGAACAGGACATAGATCCCCGCAAGCAGGCATGCATGACGATCGATCATCTGGAGAAGCTTGTTCTTCAGTTCGTTCTTGAAGTCTATCAGTACCAGCATCACCGCGGCATTGATGACATACCGCTAAAGCGTTGGGAGAAGCTGACGAAAATACACGGTATCGATGTCCTCGATGATCTGACGCGCATCGACGATGCTTGCGGTTATGTCAAAAATGCGAATCTGACAAGAGACGGCGTGAAGGTTGAGGGGCTGAGATTTCACGACAGAAATACCGTCACCGAACTTCTCGCCGATCTGTTGCCATCGGCTCCCCGGGGGAGACGACGCAAATCATCTAACAGCGTTCCGGTCAAAATCAAGTTCGACCCTGCGGATATCTCGAAGATCCGGGTGTGGAATTCATGTACGTTGACCTACCAGGAATTGCCCAATGTCCAGCAGCATTACAGCAAAGGCGTCTCTCTCTGGTTCCACAGGGTTCTGAAGAAATGGGCCAAGCAGGAACAGGAGGAATTCGTCTCCGAAAGCGACCGGGTAAAGGCACGAGTACGGCTGACGCGTTCCGTGGAAAATGCCGGAGCGACGAGCAAGCTCAGGAACGCTCGCATTCTGACGCAGATCGAATCTTCGTCCTCGTTGGAAGTCCAGCACGCACCTCCCCGGCACGACGGCAATGCTCCGGTGGTAAACATCACACTGGGCATGGAAAACCGGGCGGACGGTGGAGAAACGCCGGCTGGGTTTCTGCGCGGCAGGGCCGCGCGCAAAGTGAACGCGAACAAGCGTCATAAATCAGCTGTCTCGCGCTCGAAAAAGAAACCCATATCAGTTCCCTCAACAGGTCTTGAGGTCAAAGACCCTTCTTCTTTCATGGCACACATCGGCAAGGCCGAGGGATGGGACGAACGTGATTGATAATCACCAACATGCCCGATTGATGCGCTTCAAGGCGATCACCATTCGCTATCCTCGAATGAATGAGGTCTTCAAGAGGTTCGATTTTCTGCGTGCCGAGGCACAGGCGGTGCACAACCTCGGACCTTCCGATGCGCTCGATATCACCAGCCTGTCCGCCTTGCCGCTCATAGCGCCAACGGGAAGCGGAAAGACCCGCATCATCAACGCTTACCAGAAGAAAGTTCAGAAGGAGCAGTACCCGCCGGGAATTTCGCCTGTTGTGGTCGTGAATCTCTCTACGAATGTCACCGTCAAGGGGTTCTACGCCGACGTCCTGAAGGGATTCGGCGATCCGAATTTCGCCAGAGGCACTCAGCAGCAGCTCGAAAAGCGGACCCAGGCGTTTATCCGCAAATGCGGCGTCGAGTTATTGATTATCGATGAGGTGCATCACCTGATCAGCGCCGAGACTAACAAGGTTCGTTGGGATGTTGCAGAGCTCTTCAAGAACATCCTGAATGACAAGACTTGTTGTCTCGTTCTGAGCGGTATCGAGAAGGCGGCCGTTCTCTTTGAGAAGGGTGGCCAGCTCGCAAGGAGGTGCATCAGTCCAGTCCCCATGGGACCGCTCGATATGCAGAACAACTCCGAAAGGGAGATGTTCCTGGGCTTCATCGGACGTCTGGACGATCTGATGCTGAAGGAGAAGGTCACAGATGCGAGGAACGGTCTCCTTGAAGGTAATGTGCCTGCGTGCCTGTATGAGGTCTCCGGCGGCGTTATCGGGATAGCCTCGCACCTCGTCTATCACGCACTTATCTGCTGCTACTCACGGGGCGGTGCGTCACTTGAAAGATGCGATTTCGTGAAGGCTACTGACGACTGGGCGGTGTCGAGCGGCTTCGCTACCCAAAACCCGTTCAAGACACAAACGCAGAGGTTGACGGCATGAGCTTGCCAAAGTTTGTCGTGCCGGTTTCTCCGTTGACGGGAGAAAGTCTCGCAGGTCTTATCGCCCGGGCTGCCAATGAGAATCTGATCACGAGCCCGGCCCACGTCTTCTCCCATCTGGGCATGCCGATAGCACGCCTCGGGAGCGTTGCGACGCGTCATTCCGCTTTCTGCAATGACCTGGCCCATCTCATTGGTGCCATGGCGGACGAGCTTCGGCCGCTCTTCTATAAGCGGATGGACAGGCAAGTTGCGGGTTTAGGCGCTGAAATCGAATTCTTCGGCTCACACCTCGCATTGAGATGCCGGGAGTCGAAGATAAGGCGCCTGTCCCCGGAGAGCCTCCGCGTATCGGCACATCATCGAGCGGCTTGGGAATTGCGTTTTCTCCAATGGTGTCCGGAATCGTTCCAGTATCTTCTTAGCCACTGCCCGTCATGCGACAAGAGCTTCGGCTGGGAAAAACTGGCGGGCATCCATACCTGCGAGCATTGCGGAGCGGATGTCCGTGAGCAGGACGCGGAATATGTCTCCGACAGTGAGAAAGACACAGCTCGACTGATTTCAGACCTCGTGTTGAACGGCGACGCCGCGACATGGATACGGGCCTCGCTTCATGAGGACCTGCGTCAATTGGTCGATGTCGATCTTCTTTGTCTGGCTCTCGCTCTGGCCTCCCGCTTCGAATGGTCGCCAAAGCAGGTTCATGCTGCGCTTTATGAAATGAACAGAGCAAGCGCACCGTCTCTAGAGATGTGGCGCATGGGCTTTGAGCGTATCGGGAACTGGCCTGATTCCGCATATGAGATCGTCAACGCACAGCTTGCTATCCCGAAAGAGGATGCAGGCTATGGCATGATCGAGGAACTTGGTCCTGTCGCTGCGCATCTCATGCCGGTGAATGCCGATCTGGCAAAGGTTCTGAGGAGAGTGGTCACCGACAGCTATGCGCGCAACGGCGTGATCGCCTTGAGGCCCATCGGGAGCAGTGCGGAGTGGCACAGACCCGGCTGGCTGCCGTCAATCGAAGCCAGGAAGAAGTACAAGCTCACGGGCTGGACTGTTGAACAGGCCTCGCGTTCTCCGGAAGTCCGGAGGATTACTCACGAGCGCGGGGAAAGGTCACCGAGCCTGCTGCACGAGACAGACCTGCTCCGATGGCTACAGAAGATGAAGGAGGCGCTCGACGTATCGGAAGCGATGCAGTGCATCGGGATTCCCGAGCATGCAGTCTGGGACCTGCTCGAACTCGGACATCTGAAGCTCCTTACATCCGAGACCAGGATCATGAATCCCCGAAAGGGTTTCATAGAAGTGGAGTCCGTGACTGCTCTCAAGGACGGGCTTCTGGCACGGTGTACCCCGATGAACTGTGACGACGAAGATATTGTGTCCCTGAGAAAGGCCGTTGATTGCTCGTCTGTCCCTGTATCGCCATGGACGATGGCAATAGACTTCATATTGAAGGGCGATTTAAACGTCTCACGACACGAGGATCCGTCGGCGTCGTTCATTGACTCATTGCTGGTGCGACGAAAGCAGTTCGAGGCAAAGATCAGCGGAAATATTGTGCTTCCCGAACTCAGGGAATCCCCCTTGCTCATGACATACAACGATGCCGCAACCTTGTTGCGAACTTCGCCCGGTACGATCGTGCAATTGGCCAGGGAACGAAAAATTCGTTCGGAAGGCTGCGGCGCCGGACGAAGAGCTGCACGGCGGTCCGTCTACGACTACGCGATGGCACATTTGGGCGCGGTAAAGCCGACACAGAGCGGCTCGGGTCCGACGGAAATGGAATAGCCGCGCCGAAGTTGTGCCGCAGCATGCATTGCTGTGCCTCCTGTTGGACGCCCCCATCAGGAAAGCCACTTCGCCATTGTGAGCGACGGTGACCCGAGCCTGTAATAGCGGGAGAAAGTACGGGCCCACCCAAGATCGGGGGCGAACACATAAAGGTCTGACGTTATGGCGGTGGTCGGCCCGAGAATGGGGTGGCCCGTGACCTTGCCCTGAAGCGCCGTCACACCACGTTGAACGAAGGCGTAGTCATCAATGAGAGGCGCGCCCTCGAGTTCCTCTAGTGAGGGCCTGACAACACCCGCCCTAAGCCATTCGAGATCGGCACACAGGCTCTTCATGTGTTCCAGTTGTTCACTCAGATACGTGGCCTGCAGAACGCCGTCTCTTCCAACATAAATGACCATGTCCGACCTCCTCGTGGATCGGAGGCAGACTATGCGCAGCGGCGGAACATAACAAGAACAAAACCATGTGCGATATCCCGAGTCAAGGCTGATATCCGCGCAAAGGGTCGCCTGGAACGAGTGATGGAACAAACGAGCCGGACTGTACCGAGTGCGGCCGCCTGTCATGGGAAGATGGGCAAGGCTTCGGGCAAGCGTCCGCTTTGCGCCAAAAGCGGACATAGAGTTGGGAATCATTTCAACGCTCAACGAACCTTGATCAGTTGTTCACTTGATCTTGCTTCGAAGGCAATAGCGAATTCTTCATCTGTCCAGTCGCCGTCGCCGTAGTCGGCGTGGTCGTGGAACTTCAACCCTCCCTCGAAAGAGATTGCGAAGTAGGGACCGACGAATGGGCACGTGGGTAGGTAGTATGTCTTGATGAATGGGTTTTCTTCCCACTCTCGCTTGATGAAAATGTGACCGTTCGTACCTTTAATGAACCATGGCCGATTGCCGAAGGCGGTGAATTGCTGGTCGATGATCTCGCGCATGTGATGGATCGCGGCGAGTGCATCTTCCCGCGAGGTGGCGTAGGTGTTGACGCTGAAATGTATCGATCGATGTCGTAGCGCCATGAGCGCCCGGAACTCGATGACAGCTTTTGGCAGCAGAACTTTCCACGCCTCCAGCGTATCAACGGGAACCTGCCAACTGTCGAAGGAATTCTTGCGATAGACCCGCTTGTATTCCGGCGTGTGTTTGTAGAAGTTCCTCAGGTCCAGTATCAGGTGGTTCAAAATCCGTTCGCCGAGCGCACACGCGCTTACGAGTGCTGGATAGTATGCCCCAACGACGAAGGCGCGGCGTGTTTGATCAAAGAATTCGTTATGATAGGCAAGTACTGAAAACTGCTTGGAACCGATATCGACGAAATTTTTGATTTTCTGATCTAGCTGGTCTGAGCCAAACTCTTGGGCGAGTTCGGCTTTCACGCGTTCTCGATTCTCTAGGTGGAGGCGTCGTGCATTCTCTGACCACCCCTCTCCCGGGTCCTTTAAGAAGTATGCCCGGGTGTCGAAGTCCATGGCGTAACTCAAGTGACGACGACGACCGAAGTCTGCCAGTGACTGCTTCCACTCGGCCAAGGGCTTGGATTGATCGACCATATCAATCGTGATGCGCTCGGTTGGCTGCGTAGTCATGTCAGCACCTAATATCTCCGTTTTTTTGCATCGCCCATCTCATTCCCTCTGATTACAACTCGGCGCTCACCAATCCATATTCGCCGCGTCATCGATCACACGGCTCAAATGGTCGGTGAAATCCGTCATCTCTTCATCCGAAGTCATAGCTTGAGCGTATGAGCCGTCGTAAGCGTGCGAGAGGATGAGCGGTAAGCCAGACTCAATGTAGATTTTGGCAGGGGACAAATTTCCTGACCACATATGGGTGATGAAGTCGTGGATCAATTGCATAGCTTCCGGCGGCAAGAAATCCACGCCATTCCCAAACCGGAAATGCTCTTTACTTTGTCGATGGGGCATAAGGAGCGGGACAGCACCGACGACCGAGTGGAAGCTCAGCGCTTGGCCGTTCTTCCCAAACGCGCCGTGGGCCACGAAATTTCGTACTTGGTTCCGAAGCGTAGTCAGCCGATCATAGAATTGCTTCGTGTCGGGATTAGAAATCTCCAGCGCGAGTTTGAATTTTTCCTTCCATTCGGCGCCAGCGGCTCTGGCGACGTCCTCGCCCGTCGCAATCTTTCCCCGAAGGATCGCGACCAGAATGAAGACGTGCTCGGTCCAACTATAGAAGGCTTCGATGGCGGCGGTCGCGTTCCAGCGGGCCTCCTTGCGAAGCTGATATGAGGGGAATGTGACTGTGACAGCGCTTATGACGTCTTGGCTCTTCGGCATCTCGGTTTCAACGCGTTCTTTCTTCCTCGCCTCCGCCTCCGCCGAACTCTCCGCGTAGCGCCCTGCGAAATAAATGAAACGCGCGAAAAGCTCTTGAGCGGTATTCTCGACGTTGAGGTCCGAACCCTTGGCCGCTGCGTCCGCGAGGGTGTCAAAATATCGCTGTGCAGCCTTCACCCCCGCACGGATGCACTTTGCCGCTTCTTCGGCCACGTCTTCGTCGGCGGCGTCTTTGACAAAAATGCCGAGTCCAAACTTCCGATACTCAACCATCAATATTGTGCCGTCGATCTGGACCGGAATTGAAAACGCGACCTTCTCAAAGCGCCCAAGGTCCTTGAAATTCAGGAGCTTCACCAGAAGGAAGTAGACGAGATAATACGGCGGAAGCGAGCGGCCGGCGCTGGAGCGGCTACCCCAAAACCCGGTGTTTGCATCTGCCGGTGCGAGCGTGCCAACTGCTTTTCGTGCCCGAGCTTCAATCGCGGCTAAATCCATTGCGCATTCAACTTTCGTTTAAGGAACTCGATGTAACGGCGATCGCCAATGTCTGTTTCTGACACATATGCGCCAGAAGCGGCCAAGTCCGCGAGTTCGGAATGATCCGCTTAGTCATTGATGGCTCTGCCGATCCACACCTGCGGCAGCAAACGATTCAGCGTGTGCAAACAGATTGAGGCGGCGGAGATCGTCGATCTTCGTCCAAGCGCCGTCGAGCAGCTCTGCACCATGGACAACAACTGCAAGGCACTGTGCACGACTGATCGCCACGTTGAAGCGGTTGGGATTGAACAGGAATTCCGTTCCGCGCGGCACATCGATGCCCTTGGAAGTCACCATCGAAACAATAACGATGGCAGCCTGTTGTCCTTGGAATTTGTCCACCGTGCCGACCTGTACGCCTACAGGCAAGAGCTGTTTGAGGAGATTGACTTGCAAATTGTAGGGCGCAACGACCATGATGTCCGACACGGCGAGCGGTGTTTCCTCACCGCCGCGCAAGATTTTCTGCCGACAAAGTTCCGTGACCAATCGAACAATCATATTCGCTTCGGCGCGGCTCGATTGCGTGCAACCGTCGTGCGCTACTGAGACGAAGGAAAGTCCGGCCGGCTGAATCACCGAATCTGCTCCCGGACGGATGACGAGACAGCGCTCAGACGTCGAGGGGTGGGCGTGAAGTCGGCCGTCATAGATCGCGTCGGAAACAAAAGAACACAGCACCGGATGAAGGCGGCGCGTCTCGTTGAGCAGGATACCACAGTCTTCGGGAACGGTGGCCTTGTCTTCGAGCAGGTATTCCAGGCTCGACAGACCCGTCTCGCCGGGATGTACGCCCTGCACCGGCTGCGGCAGCTGCATCTGGTCGCCGACGAGCACGATATTCGACGCCGCGCCCGCCATGGCGACGAGGTTGCCGAGCGAGACCTGTCCGGCCTCATCGACAAATAGATAGTCGTAGGCACCCCGTTGATCTTCGCGACAGAAATGAAAGACCGTGCCGCCGACCAATTCATGATCGCGCGTGGCCTCCTCAGATTTGATGATGGTCGTGATGTTGAGACTGTCAAAATATGTGTCGGCGTCGTCCCTGTTGCCTTTCTTTGCGCCCCTGAAACGGAAGTTTGTGTCCTTGGCGCGGTCTTCCACTTCGCTCAGAAGCCTATTGATCGCCTTGTGCGAATTCGACGAGACGCCGACGCGCTTTCCCGCGCGCAAGAGCGCGACGATGGCCTTCGCCGCCGTATAGGTCTTGCCGGTTCCCGGCGGCCCTTGAATGAACAGGTAACTATGATCAAGGTCCATGACGGCGCGGATCACCGCGTCGGTCAGCGACTCGTCGGGCACACGGATCGCTTGGCCCGCAGCGCGTCCTTTGAAACGCGGCGCTCGACGCATCAGGATGTCGAGCAAAGCTTGATCCGAGAAATTAGGGCCTTGAACGAAACGGCCGGCAAAAGCAAACACGGCATCAGGCACGCCTTGCTGATTGATCGGTGCGGGGACCAGGCTGAACCGTTCGGGAAGCGGCGCGCTCTTGACACCGCGCCGAAGCACGAGCCGTCCGTCCTCAGCCGAGATGTCCACGATGGTTCCGCAGGTTCCAAGGGTCTCGGCGATACGGGGCGTGTCGCCGTCCTTGAGCTTCGTATCCTGCGGCGGGAATTTGTAGGTCGTGTCCGTCGACTTCTTCACAGGAACGGGCGCCACGTCGGGATCGAGTTGGACGCCGCCCAAACTTTCCGCGTCATCGATCAGCTCGTCCTCCAACCATCCCTGACGCTCGAACAATGCCCACCAGCCCGGTTTCTGCGAGCGTTGATGGAACCACAGCAGCTCGGCGACGAGATCGCGGACCCGACCGTCGCCGTGCGCCGAAGCGCGAACGGCCGCCGCCAGCACCTGCTTGCGTGCCTCTAGCTGTGCTCGCTCCTCGGATTGACCCTGTTTCTCCGTCCTTTCATCGACGACTTCGAGACCGACTCCGGCCGGACGCAGCGATTCTAGCCAATCGCGCAACTGGTCTGTCGAAACGCAATCGTCCTTGTTGTAGGCCGCGATGGAATCGAGAATCGTGTCGTCGCGGCTGATGGTCCAGCGTTCGTATTCGACAATGCTGGCGGCGGCGGTTTTCACCTCGCCGCTGCGGTCACGCCAGTACAGCGCCTCCAAATCCTTGATCGAATAGCTCTCGGTCGAGGCGCGCAACGCCTGGACCGTGACCCGGTAGAGATCGACGAAGCGACATTCGCGCAGGAGCTGGTCGAGTTCGGCTTCCATGGTCGCATAGCGCATGGCTAGGCGCTTGAGGGCGTTCGGCTCATAGGCGGCGTAGTGATAGATGTGCGCGTTGGGATGACGGCGCACCTGGTCAACGAACAGACGCATGACGGTCTCGAATGCGGTTTTCTCTTGCGCTGCGTCGTGCCCCCAGATCGGCCAGAACGTGGGCTCGGCCGCGCCGTCCAGGCGGCCGTAGACGCCAAAGAGATATTCGATCCCAGTCCCGGCGAGGGGATCGCCTTCCATATCGAAGAAGAGATCACCGTCATCGGGCGCGGGCAACATGGCGAAGCCCCGGCCGCGCGAGCGGGACAGCAATTCATAGGCGGGCTTGCCGCTTTCGCGCGCGGCAAGCTGAAGCCGAGCTTGGGCTGACAATTTTGCGACGGTCTCGACGCCCATTCCGTCGACTTTTGTCCCCGCGGGCAATTTCGCCAGCTGCGTAAGGGTCTGCACGCCCGCCGCTGCCATCTTGGTGAGTTGGGCGCCGCTGAGGCCGGCGACGAAGATGGGGCTGTCGGCCTTGCGCCACTCGTCGTCGCAGCGCGCCTTGTAGTCGCACTGCGCGCAGGCCGCGCAGGGAACGGCTTTGGTCGTCCTTTTGTCGTCAGCGACGAAGCGTTCAAAGCGGTCCATCAACCGCTTGAGGATGTAACGCGTGCGGCGGAGATCGATCTGCTCGGGATCGCCGGCGGCGACATGAATCGCGCCCCCGCCAATCGGCGTGCTATACATCTCCTGCAGAAGTTCGGCATAGATGCCGAGCTGTAAGACATATTCGCCCTTAGCTCGCCGCGCGAGCTTGGCGTCCTCGGGCCGATACGCGGCTCCATTGGCGTCCTCCGGACGGATGAGAAAGTCGGGATAGCCGAGCCACGGCTCGCGCGACAACGCGCCTTGATAGATGAGCTTCGCGCCCGCATCGATTGCATCCTTCGTGAGACGGACACGCTCGTCGAGGGTCCCTTCCGATGGGATTTTCGCGGCCGGGCCGTGCATCGCCTCCAGCCGCGCCAACACCTGGGCTTCATGCTCGAACCCTTTGTCCCGGATGAGTTTCAACATCTCATCGGTGTCTTCGTCCGGTTTAACGCCGGCCAGCCACAGTGCCACCGCATGCTGGCAGCCGAGAAAATCATTCAGACGAGATGCGGAAAGCGATTTCATGGCGGCGTCAGCTTAGGGAGTTGGTACGACAGATTTGGACGTAGGGACGTCTGGCTATGATCCTTTTTTGTGCGGCAGCTCGTAGGGGAAACGGAGCGGCTCTTCGTGATGGGCGAGCGCGACCCGGAGCTCCGTCGTCAATTGTTCGCGGAGCGAAACCGGCTCGACTATCTCGATCTTGTTGCCCCAACAGAACAGGTGCCAGGCCAGTTCCAGCATGCCGCTGGCGCGGAACCGCACGATGGCGCCGCCGGACGACGGGTGGTCTTCAACGGTCTGACTGGAATGGAATCGGTAATTCTTGAAATCTTCCATGCCGCTCGGTAGGACATGCAGGACGACATCTTCGGGTTTCGTTTCGAAATACCCGAAGGACGTATTGGCGAATTCCTGGAGATTGAAATCGGGTGGGGAAGAGCCCGTCTCGTCCAAGCATTGCAGGTCGGCAATCCGGTCCAGCCGCCAATTCTTCGGCTTTGACGTCCCTCGATCGGCGGCGATCAGATAGTTCATCCTCCCGAAGATGATGCCGAACGGGATGACGTCGCGCTTCGTTCCCGGCTTCGAGCCTCCGTAATAGGTGAATCGTAGCATCTTCATCTGGAGGAGGGCTTTGCGTAGGGCCGACAGAACCGCCGGGTCTTCGGTTGGGCGGGGACCGGCCTGCACGGCGATGAGTTCCGCGCGCAAGAGCGCTTCAACATCGGTTTCCGTGACAAGCCGGCGACCTTGGCGCATCGCCGCGCGGACTTTCCGGTCCAACGATGCCAGGGTTTCGCCACGAGCAGTTGCCTTGCTCTCGCGTAAGTCCGCAATCACGACTCCGAGGTCGCTCAATTCCTCCGTGTTCGGATCCTGGAAGAAGCCGTCCAGTCCCTTGGGGATACGGAATCGCTTCGACGGATGATCGGGAATCTCCTCCATCTGGGGAAAGACCTCGCGAATCGTATCGCGCATGCGCTCGACCGTACGGCGTTTTTCGCCGGTCAGACGGCACATATCGTCGAGGGTCATGCCTTCGGCGCTGCTCGCGAGTGCCCGCGCCAGCTCTAGGATTTGTTTTGCTTTGTCGTATCGCATGAGGCTACGTCCAAATCTGACGTAGCAGGATAGCAAACTCCAAGCTGACGGTCACAGGAAGTCCGAAAGGTGGCCAGAAACAATTAGCTAAGGAGTTGAAAATGACCAATGAGAGTACAAACTCGCCGGCCGGTGGCGATCACGAACATACCGGCACCCGTCGCGAATCGCGCGGCCATGAGGGGACCGGCCGCGACAGTGACCACCCCGGTTCTCACGACGGGCACGATCACGGCCATAGTTCTGGACACGGGCACCAACACGACGACGGTGTCGTGATCCGCTGGAAGCTGAATGTCCAAGGCGTGGAAATCGAGGTTCCACAGCCCAAGCTCTCCGTGCGCGACGCCATCAAGCTGGCCGGGTTCAATCCCGAGACGCCTTGGATCATCATCCTGAAGGTTGCGGGCGAACCGAAAAGGGAGGTCGATCTCACGTTCGTTCTCGACCTTCGCCACAAGGGGATCGAGAAGCTGCGCCTGACCCCGCGCCAGATCAATAATGGCGATGTGTCCGCTGGGCGGCGCAGGGACTTCGCCCTGCTGTCGCAGGACGAGGACCATCTCGACCGCCTCGGATTGCGTTGGGACACCTTCATCGAGGCCGGGCGGCGCTGGCTCATCATCCGCGGCTATCACGTTCCGGAGGGCTACAGCCCGGAAGCAACCGACATCGCGATCGAGGTTCCCGCCAGCTATCCCGGTGCCCAGCTCGACATGTTCTATTGCCATCCCGCGCTCGCGCGCCGTAGCGGTGAAGAAATCCCACAGACTCAGAGCCACGAGACCATCGCCGGGCAGCAGTTTCAGCGATGGTCGCGGCATCGGAACTGGGATCCGGCGCAGGACACGTTGGCGACCCACCTAGCTCTCGTCGAAGAATCGCTCTGCCGCGAGGTTGGCCAATGAATAGGCGCCATACCTTGGTGTTGCCGCACCAAGTCGCGACCCAATTGCGGCAACATCTCTTTCCGGGCGACGGGCTTGAAGCCGCTGCGCTTCTCCTGTGCGCGACCGCCGGCCAGACGCGCGACAAGCTGCTTGGACGGGAGGTGATTCCCGTGCCGCATGACGCATGCGTTCGCAAGCCTAACGTCCTCACCTGGCCCGGAGAGTATGTCGAGGCCGCCGTCGATCGCGCAACGCAGCGCGGCGACGTAATCATCGCCGTCCACTCGCATCCGGGCGGGTTTTACGAGTTTTCCTACGCCGATGACGAGAGCGACAAGGTTCTGATGTGCGCTTTACGGCACGGCACCGACCAGATCGCCGGATCGGCGATCATGATTCCGGATGGCGCGCTGCGCGCGCGCCTTTATCACGACGACCACACGGCGACGCCGGTCGACCTCGTGATGGAAATCGGACCGGACCTGCGCTGCTGGTGGAATGAAGGCGCGACGCCGAACGGCCCGCAACGTCCGCCGATGGCGTTCACCGGTGCGATGCGTGGTTGGCTTTCTCGCCTGAGCGTCTGCGTCATCGGGGTTTCGGGTACGGGCTCGATTGTTGCCGAGCAGCTCACGCGGCTGGGCATCGGCGAGATTATCCTGATCGATTTCGACAAGCTGGAGGAACGCAATCTCAACCGCATCTTGAATTCGACCGTCGCCGAAATCGGTCTCGACAAGGTAGAGATGTTCGCCGGCGCCATCCGTCGCTACAGGCCGGATTGCGGTGTGGTCCCCGTGACGCAATCCGTCGCTACCCGCGAAGCCGTCCTCGCCGCCTGCGCGTCCGACGTCCTCTTCTCTTGCGTCGATACGGGCGAGGGCCGCCATATCGCCGACCGTCTGAGTTCCTTTTTTGCGATGCCCTTGTTCGATGTCGGTGTCGCGATCCCGACCGAGCCGACAGCGGACGGCGGGCGGCGCATCTCGGAAGTCTACGGTCGCGTGGACTACGTCTATCCCGGCGGATCGAGCCTGATGGATCGCGGCGTCTATGACGGCGCGCTGTTGGAGGCCGAATACCTGGCCCGTGTTGCGCCGCAAGCACACGCCCAGAAGGTCGCCGACGGCTATCTACGGGGCGTCCACGAGGAAGCTCCCGGCGTCATCACCCTGAATATGCGTGCCGCGTCCGCATGCGTTATTGAGTTCTTGGCGCGCGTGTTTCCATTTCGTCAGTTCCCAAACGAGGCGCGCGCCCGCGCCATCTTCATGCTTGCCGAGGCCGATGAAGATGTCTTCGCCGAACGCCAATTCGCGGCGGGCAACCGCTTTCCGATAGCCTACGGCCCGACCGAGCCGTTGCTCGGCTTGCCCGATCTCGGCGTGAAAAGGAGGGTAGCATGAGCCGCAAGCCTCTCTGGTGGCGTCGATTGATCGTGCGGCTCACGCCGCGCCGATCACTGATTGTTGTCGAAGGCGACATGCTGCCCAAGCGACTGCCCTTCTGGAGTCTCGTCATGGCGCGCGATGACTGCGAGGATTGGTCCGTAGGCTTGCGCTGTCCCTGCGGCTGCGGCCAGCGCCTCGAAATGATGTTGCTGAAAGGAGTAAAGCCGCGATGGGATATCTCGGTCGATCCGAAAGGTCATGTATCGCTGCATCCGTCCGTGTGGCTGCGCGAAGGGTGTAAGTCCCACTTCTGGGTCAAAGGAGGGAAGATCGTCTGGTGTGAATGATGCCTGCCAACTGTCCTCAGCTTGCCTCGCAGCATCAACGGCCGGCCATTTCGCCCGAGGCGCATCACGATCCGCCCGGTATCGCGCGCCTTCAAGCGAATCGTCACCACGGCAGGTGCAGATAAGTAGGCGTTGAACAACTGAGACGAAGCGGTTTTGGCCGAGGCTTTGCTGCCGCAGGTGCAGGACGTCCAACAGTTCCACGTTCTCATGAGCGCAGGCTTCGTTCGGAGAGGGAAAGCCATACGTCCACTAGCTCGCGCTGACCGTCTTTCCGGGTCTTTTGGACCGTATCCGATCTACTAGGAATTGGCGAGGTTACGCTCGACCCGGACAAGTTCTAAGTGTCCGCTCTTGGCGCAATATGCGCCGCCGGCGGATATCAACAAACGGCAGACACCGTTCCGGCACGATTGGGATTCCGTGATGCGGTAGCCTAGACGATGGGCAAACGGCTTCACGCCGCTAACAACTGTAAGCGGCCGCGGCCCGTCTTTCCATTTTCATACCCGGCAAAAAAATAACACCGCGCCGACGTCGGCTACACGAAGATATGAACGGGATGGGATTTTGGTGGGTCGGGTGGCCCACCCCGCATCACGAGAGGAGGTTTTGCATAGAAAGTAGCTTTGTGTACGGATAGCTTAGGGGCGTTGCATAGTAGCTTACTCTTTGTCGGCTCTATTTGGATTTCACCGTGACATTCATACGCCTTGCATCGCTATACGGCCTCTATTTCTTTGCTTGCATGTTTGCCGTTGTGACCGTCCTTCAAGATTGGTCTGATGGGATACAGGCGCTGTTTGCCTTTGTTGTTCCTGGATTGCTGGTTTGGGCAGGTGAACGTCGGCGATCGGCAAGGAAAAATCCAAAGCCGCATGAACCGAAGCCTTCGCCGGAAAGAGTGCCTGGCGGCGGATCTCATCCGCTGACCCGTGGGGCTGTTGGAAGGAATGTCGGCTGGATGGAGCACAAGTATCCGAAGGGTTGGATGCCAAAAAGTGAGGTCGTCAATATCGGCGGCCGCAGTCTTGGCGGCATGATCTATGTTGGCGCGCCTCCTCTTCTGAGCCCCGGCGGATACAGCAAGTGCCGGGCATACATAGATCCTTCACTGCCCGTGGCCAACGCAGGAACAGACGCGGCCGGGAATTCGATGCCCTACTGGCCGGGATACTCTGACATCCCTGCGGAATGCCGTGCCACCTATCTCGACTGGTTGGCAGGAGGGCGCGCGGATGCCTCGTACAATCCTGGATACATGTTCCTTTATTTCTATGGTCTCGAGCGGCGATTCCTGGTCGACCGTCCCTCTGATGATGAAAAGAGAGAAATTCTCGACGAGGTTCTCCGGCTTCAGAAACTCTATGAGAGTAGCGGTTCGGCCCGACGATATCTCGGAAGCTTCATTGAGGTCGCGAAGCTGGACCTGAACGACAAATCTCTTCAGGAACCAATTTTCAAGAATCCGGGGTGGGAAATTCCCCTCTCGCTCAAGGTAGCGTTGGGCGCCAGTGTCGCAGCAGGCGAAACGCTTTCATCTGATTGGGCGCTCAGTTGGCTGATGTGTCACCCGGAGCACAATCTCCGCACCCCCGCGACGAGATGCCCCGAAGAATTCAAAGCTCTGTTCAAGCTGCGTTTCGACGAGAAATTCCCCGGTGGATTGAAGGTTCAGACACCGAAGAAAATCCTCAAGGAAAGCTACCGAGCAGCATCTGGCGAGTTTCATGTTGATCTTAGTCCCGTACTCGATGGCCAGCCGATACCCGACATCTCCAATCTGAAAAAGCCCGTCAATATCGCCCAGAAGATCGCTGACCAGGTGATGGACGAGCTGGACAAATTCTCGCGTTTCATCGGGCGCAAGCCGGATGGAAGAGGAAGCCTCGAAGCGCAGGCACTGCTGCCCGCAGATCTCCGTCAACTCTTCCCTTCCGCTGAACTGGAAAACCTCAAGGCCTGGGCACGCTCCAGGGTTAAAGGAGGCGGACTTACGCCGGTGACCGACGTCATCGCCAGACTCGAGGGCGGAGAGAGCGGCAAGATAGGCAAGCGTCAACTGACGGATGCCGCCGATGCGCTTGCTCGCGTCGGATTCGGTATGGCGCCCGATCCGCGCTTCTCCTTGCGGGCTCCGAAAGTAGGCGAGCCGGTCGTAATTTTCGATTTTGGCGCACCGGTCGAACAACTCGAAGAGGTGTCCGACCGGTTCCACGATGCTTTGATGGAACTTGCCCTTGGCACATTCGTCGCCCATGCCGACGGAGATGTCACCGACGCCGAACACCTTGCGTTGCGCAACCGCATCGTCAGCACGGGAGGGCTGAGCGAACAGGAGCAGAAAAGACTTCTCGCCAATCTCGATTGGCTCATCGCAGTGCCGCCCAACATGTCGCTTCTGCGCCAGAAATTGAAAGATGCCAGCCCCGAACAACAAGCTTCAATTCGGGCAGCGGTGGTTGCCATCGCTCATGCGGATACCGTTGTTCAGTCCGATGAAGTGGCCGAAATAGAGAAAATTTACAAAGCCCTGGGCATCGACCCGAAGGCCGCTTATAGCGACTTGCATGCCGGGCGCGTCCTCGATGGACCCGTTGCCATGCGGGGCGCTGAACCGGGCGCACCCGGAGAAGCCATCCCGACAGCCCCCTCCTCGGCGATGTCCAGGCTAGACCCGGAGCGTATTGCCGCCATCAGGTCAGATACAAAGCGCGTTTCCTCGGTTTTGGGCGATATATTCTCGACCGATGAACCCAATGATACCAACGGGGACGAACCGCCCGCTTTGTCATCGGCCCTTGCGGGATTGAGCGTGAAACATGCTGGCCTTGTCGTCGAGATCATCGAACGGCAACACTGGTCGGAAGAGGAATTTCTGAAGCTTTCCGGAAGGCACGAACTTATGCCGTCCGGCACCCTCGAAGCACTCAATGAATGGGCTTTCGAGAAATACGACGAAGCCCTGCTTGATGAATATGACGGATATGACGTGTCGCCGAACATATCGGCGGCGCTGAAGAAAGAAATAGGGGCGTGAACATGGTCAACATTAAACCGCGAGAGCGCGACGCAATTGTACAGGCTCTGCGCGCGGGCGTCGTTCCGAAACAGGGCTTGCGGCACATCCAGGTCGGTCGAGCCATGGAAATCGAGCAACTCGTCAAGGATATCGACCATATCGCGGATGGCGGGGCGACTATTCGCTTCATTATCGGCGAATACGGATCCGGCAAAACCTTCTTCATGAACCTCATCCGGCTCGTCGCTCTGGAAAAGGGGCTCGTTGCGATGTTCGCCGATCTCGCCCCGGACCGGCGCATTCACGCCTCCGGCGGACAGGCACGAAGTCTCTATGCCGAAATGGCAAGAAACATGGCAACGAGAACAAAGGCGGATGGCGGCGCCCTTTCCAGCGTTGTCGAGCGCTTCGTCAGCCAAGCACATCATGACGCTGAAAAAGGGGACCTCGCGACCGGAGCAGTCATCCACGAGCGGCTATCCCATATCCAGGAACTGACGGGTGGCTTTGATTTCGCTACCGTCATCAAGCGCTACTGGGAAGGCCACGAAGCTGGAGACGAGGAGCTCCAGACCTCTGCTCTGCGATGGCTACGGGGCGAGTTTTCGACCCGCACGGATGCGCGCAAGGCGCTCGGCGTGCGAACGATTGTCGATGACGCCAACGTCTATGACCACCTGAAGCTCATGTCGTCATTCGTCAAAGCCGCAGGCTATAAGGGCCTGCTGGTTGGCCTGGATGAAATGGTCAATCTCTACAAGCTCAGTTCGGCGCAGGCGCGAAACGCGAACTACGAGCAGATCCTCCGCATTCTGAACGACGTGCTTCAGGGCAGTGCCGGCCATCTCGGTTTTCTCATGGGAGGGACACCGGAGTTCCTGATGAATACGAGGCGCGGGCTCTACAGCTACGAGGCGCTTCAGACGCGGCTTGCCGCCAACAGCTTCGCCCGCGATGGACTGGTCGATCTGTCAGGGCCGGTCATTCGCCTCGCGAACCTCACGCCGGAAGACCTGTTCATTCTGCTCTCGAACATAAGAGCGATAATGCAGAGTAGTGGCGATACGCTGCCCGACGCGGCACTCGAAGCCTTCATGTCCCATTGCGCCGAGCGCATTGGCGAGGCGTATTTCCGGACACCAAGAAATACCATTACCGCCTTCGTCAATCTCCTGGCCGTTCTCGAGCAGAACCCCGACGTCAAATGGACGGATATGGTGTCGGATGTCGATGTCGGGGCGGATGGCGGCGAAGACATGAGCGATGTCGATGAGAGCGTTGGCGGAGCGCCGCCGGAAGGTGACGAAATGGCGAGCTTTCGCTTGTGACGCCAGCGTTCGACAAGCTTGCCAGGCCCGTTCAGAAATGGATTCGCGCGCAAGGCTGGCGAGAATTGCGCGACATACAGGCTCGCGCCATTCATATCCTGGCCGACGACAAGGGGGACCTCATCATTGCGGCGTCAACGGCCGGCGGGAAAACAGAGGCAGCATTTTTGCCGCTCATCTCGCAAGTGCTTGATGATCCGGCGACGGGCGCCGGCTTCGACCTCCTCTATATCGGCCCTCTCAAGGCGCTGATATCCGACCAGGCGCGAAGACTCGAGGATATCTGCCAGGAAGCAGAACTGCCCATCGTACCTTGGCACGGCGATATCGCCGCCTCGTCAAAATCGAGGGCGGTCAAAAATCCGCGCGGTATCCTGCTTATTACACCAGAATCGCTGGAAGCCCTGTTCGTCCGGCGCGGTCTGGAAATTCCGCGTCTCTTCAAGAATGCCCGTGCGGTCGTCATCGACGAGCTCCACAGCCTTCTCGATACTGAGCGTGGTATCCAGGTTCGTTCCTTGCTTGCCCGCTTGGAGCTTGCCGTCGGGAGACCCATCCGCCGCATCGGCCTTTCGGCGACCCTTGGCGATATGGGTCTCGCCCGCCAATATTTGCGCCCCGACGCGCCTGACGACGTCCATATCATCGAGGCGGACAAGGGCGGCTCGGAACTGCGGATTCAGCTGCGCGGATATGTTTCCAGCGACAAGGATGAGGATGTTCCGGCACCGGTCAGGGCTATTTCGGACCATCTCTTTACGCATCTGCGCGGGAGCGACAACCTCGTTTTCGCCGGCACGCGCCAGTCCGTCGAGATTTACGCCGACAGGCTACGAACGCTGTGCGAGGAAGCGCATCTCCCGCAGGAGTTCTATCCCCACCACGCGAACCTCTCCCGCGAACACCGCGAGTTCGTGGAGCGCAGGTTGAAGGAAGGCTCCGTGCCGACCACTGCCATTTGCACATCGACGCTCGAGTTGGGGATCGACATCGGAGACGTGACCTGTGTCGCGCAGATAGGTGCCCCGTTCAGCGTTGCCTCTCTTCGTCAGCGATTGGGACGTTCCGGGCGAAGAGAGGGCAATCCCGCGATACTGCGACAATACGCTATCGAAACCGGACTGCGCGCGGACAGCAATGTTCTGGACAGGCTTCGTCTTGGCCTCGTGCGCGCCGTTGCGATGATCGAGCTTCTCCTCGAGGGATGGTGTGAGCCGCCGCGGCCTGGCGCGCTTCATCTTTCCACCCTGGTTCATCAAATTCTTTCGGTGATATCCGGGCGGGGTGGCGCAAAGGCTCCCGATATCTACAAGACCCTTTGCCAACACGGCCCCTTCCGATCGGTTTCGTCGGCAATGTTTCTCGATGTGCTCCGCGCAATCGGGCGTCCGGATATAGCGCTCATCGAACAAGGTGAGGAGGGTATTTTGCTGCTTGGCGAGGCCGGCGAGAAATTGACGGACCATTACAGCTTCTTCGCCGTTTTCAAGACGCCGGAAGAATACCGTATTGTGGCAAATGGCAAGACGCTCGGATCGGTTTCAATCGACAATATCCTGGCGCCCGGCATGCTGTTGATATTTTCCGGGCGGCGATGGCATGTTCAGGAAATCCACGATCGGGAACGTGTTATAGTCGTCATACCCGCGAAAGCAGGCGTACCGCCAAGATTTGGCGGCGACCCCGGCATCATTCACGACCGGGTCGTCGAACGGATGTTCGAGGTTCTGGAGTCTCGGGAACGGCCGGTTTATATGGACCTCACCGCGCTCGGCCTTCTCGATGAGGCGCGCGGTAATTATGCCCAGATCCGCTTCGATACTGGCGGCATTGTTCAGACCGCGGACAGCGAATTCCTCATCGCAACCCGCCTCGGAACCGTCAAAACTGAAACACTTGCGCTTGCTCTCCGCTCGCAAGGATATCGCGTTCATGTTCATGACGGCTTTATCGAGGGGACATTCGGCGACGCGCAATCATCGCCAATCGATACATTGAAGGCCATCGCGCGAGGAGAAAATATTGACTTGTTCTCATCCGACCCGAATTTGATATCCGAGAAGTTCCATCCTTATTTGACAGACGATCTTCTTCGGTTGGACGTCGTATCGTCTAAGCTGGATCAGCAGTCTCTTCCTCGGATTTGCGCCAATATCCTTGGCGGATGATGCAGGAGGACTCTCAATTCCATTATCGAAAATGAGATTAATGCGCCAAGAGCGGTCGTTCTGCCACGTGGCTAGGACTGACCTGAGTTCCTGAACTTCCTCCCGATTTGAGTAGAGTCCGGCAACTGAAGGGGGCGGACGATGAAGCGATCGAGATTCACGGAAGAGCAGATCATCGCGAACCTGCGGGAGCGGGAGATGTCACGGTGTTCAGAGTGGGAGACAACGGCAGGGAGACATGAACCGTCAGCCAGAAATTAAGGACCCGATGGCACATATTTGCTAGTCGTAGTCTTTCTATTGAAGCGGTCTATTGAAGCGGTTCAAATTTCTTCGTCTTCCCATCACCCAAGCGACGAATCGGAGCTCCAAACTCGCGCCAATCCCGGGGACGACAGGTCAGAATCAGGACCTGCACGGTTTCCGCTGCCTTTCGTAACGCAAGTTGCATTCGCTCGAAGCGGTCGTCGTCTGCGTACACCAGAGCATCGTCGAGGATGACGGCGGCAGGAAATCCTTTCTCTCGCAGATAGACGGCGAAGGCAAGTCGAACGAGGATCGAAAGCTGCTCCCGTGTCCCAATGCTCAGCAATGGATAAGGTTCCTCGCGGCCCCCACGAACAACACCCGTGATCTCCAATGTTTCTTCATTGAGTGTGACCCGAGCGTCAGGAAACAAAAGGCGCAGAAACGGATCGACCCGCTTCAGAACCGGCTCCAGGAAGGCCTCTTTCGCATCGCGTTCAGCGTCAACAAGGGTGGACACCAGCCGGTTCCAGGCCGCAGCATCCCGCTGCAAGCGATCTCGACGCGCAAGGGTTCGTGTCTCACGGCCTCGGGCTTCTTCGAGTAGCTCGCTGATCCCGTTCTTGCCAAGTGCCGTCAGACGACTTTGCAATCCGATTTGCTCCTCGCGCAACTGGCGCCGCTCGGCGTCAACGGTCGCGAGAGTTGATTGAGCCCGCTCTCGCCGCAGCTCTACCTCTTCGGGATTCGCCGCATTCAGCCGCTTTGTAGATTCAGCGTGGGTATTCTGTGCCTTTGTCAGCGCGTCCTTCGCGCTCTCCAGCTTGGTTGTAAGTTCAGTATCGCTTGCGTAGTCACGCGCCTTCTGGAGATCGGCCTTGGCCGTCGTGACCGCCTCAGCGGCCGCTTCTAAAGCTGTGACAGCAACAGTTAGTTGAATGACGTGTTCCTGATGTTCCTTCTGAGCTAAATCTAGCGCTGTTCTTGCCTCCTTCTCGGCATCTTTGGCTGCGGTCAATACGCGGCTTTCCGTCTCCGGATCGGCAGTATCGGCGAGCATGAGAGCACTTGTCGTGTCGCTGAGGCGACTTCGCTCGGCCTTTTGTTCTCCAAGTACCGTTGCTAGTGCCTCAGCGCCCTCTGGCGCCAAGGCATCAATCAACCGTTTAGCTTCCTTGACTTGTGCGTCTAGCGACGTGCGTTGTTCGAGTTGGATTTTGGCGGCGGCGATATCTGCCATACCCACCGCGGTCAGTCCCTTGTCGAGCGCATCTTCGGCCTTTTTTAGCCGCGCACGCCGATCGGCCAACTCCGACGTGCCGGGTTCGATGTCGATCTCACCGAACCCATCCAACTCAAAATGCGATCTGTCGGTAACCTGCACCGTCTCGCCAGTCGTGAGTTCCACGCCGTTTCTCTTCACTCTTTGGCCGCCGATCGGTGCGAAGCGCACGCGCGTGGCTACAGCCCCGAGCGCTGCCTTGGCCGCTCGAATATCGCTCTCAAGGGTCTGAAGTTTCTCGTAGCCGCGCTGGTCGATCGCGATCTGGGCAATACGATCTTGGTCGGCCTTGCGTTGTGAAGCCAGCTTCTCGATCTCCGAGATTTTCCGGTGTAGCTCGGCGATCTGCTTGTCCAGAGACTCGATCCGGGAGCGGCCTTGGGCGACAACAACGCGAGTTTCCGCCGTCTCCCTGGCCTCAGTTTTTGCCATCATCTCGATTTCGGCCGCTTGTTGGCGG
The DNA here is from genome assembly GCA_019636815.1 of Nitrospira sp. Classification (GTDB taxonomy): domain Bacteria; phylum Nitrospirota; class Nitrospiria; order Nitrospirales; family Nitrospiraceae; genus Nitrospira_D. The sequence goes on along the minus strand of JAHBWT010000045.1, from coordinate 9,422 downwards.
TCCGCGATGGGGCCTGCCTCATCGCTCAATCGCGTGTGCGCGTCCCGTTTATCTATCAGGTCACGCTCCCGTCCTTCCACTGCTTGGATCAGCGCCTGCCGACGATCGGAATGGTCCGCTGCATTGTCCAGCTGGGCCTTAGTCAATGCGACCGCCTGCTCCGCCGCTTCGTGTCGCTGGATGAGCAGCTCGATCGACCTGGCCTCGCTTTCAGCCTTGCTCAGAGCCTCTTCGGCTTTCTCGAGCACGCGATCATGCGAGATCTGCGCAAGGTCGCGGCGGACTTGCGTCAGGTGATCGATCTCCTGATCATACTCGGCTCGCTCTGCTTCCAATTCCAAGGCACGCGCCGTCGCCTTCTCGGCTTCGTCATTGGCAGCCGAGAGATCACCACGCGGTCTGCCGGTAGAGGTCAGAAGGGCGTCACGCTGTGCTCTCGCTGCTTCCAGAAGTTTGCGGCCGCGGGTGCCACCGAGAACATTTCCCACTTCGTCTTCCAGCGAACCACGTAGCGTCGACCTTCCGGTCTCGCCAAGTCCGAGGCCATCAAGCACACGGCCCTGCTCCAGCCAGAACAGCCCCAGAATGCCCCGATCATCCGGCTTGGATTCCCCACGCTGCGATAGCCGGAACGTAAGAAGTTCGGCGAGCCGTTCTTCGGCCGCAGCACCTTCGAATGTACCGGCTGGCGTCGTCAGGCGCGCTGATGCCTTTTGGATAAATCCCTTAGTGATCGAGTAGAGCGAACCATCGACCTCGAAATCTATCCGGACTTCCGGGCGAACTGTTGATCCGAACGGTTGCATGGTGTCTGCAGCTTTGCCGCCGAGATTCTGACGTTCGAAGAGTCCTGTACGGATCGCATCGAGCAACGTGCTCTTGCCTTCTTCATTGTCGCCGGCAATCACCGTCACACCTTCGCCAAGCTCGTCAATCACCACCGGTGACAGGTGTTTGCGAAAATTCCGGATGGCAATGCGGCGAAAGAGCATAATTCAACCGCCGGTCTGGTGATGAAGGCCATACAACAGCGCAAGCGCGCGGCGCGCCGTCTCCGCGTCGGGCCCGTTCAGCTGTTCGCGCAGCCGTTCCATCCCGGTCCGAACAAATCCGGTGGTGTCGATCATGTCGAGATCATCTTCGGTCGGTTCGACCACCAATCCGGCGTCGTCGACTTCAAGATACTGCACGCGCGCCCTCAGGTCTCCGAGGTCTTCGTCGAGAGCAGCGTGCGTGCTGAGATCGATCGTTCCTTGCAACTCGAGCCGAACAATAAGGCGCGACAACTCAGCTGCTGGGATATCCAACCCCTGAGACACATCGTCAGTGCCGCCGGGCATAATGTCTCTGGTCTGTTCCATCCACCGATATTCAGCGACAGCTACCGGCTCGATGGTCGGCTTGGCTCCCGGAGCCTCGATGGCGACGTTGAGAATGTAGCCGGGCTCGTTGGCCCGGAACCGATCCGGTTCCGGCGTACCCGCATACCAAGTGCGATCTGTCACTTGGAGCTTGCCGTGCCAGTCGCCGAGAGCCAGGTAGTCAAGCCGGGCTCGTATATCGCGATCCATCGCAACCGGGTTCGCCGCCTCGCTGGCTTCGGGCAGGAACTCCCGCACCGAGCCGTGAGCAAGCCCGATACGGATCAGGTGATCATCTGTCTCTGCCGTATCGAACCACTCCGTGAGGTCAGCCGCGTCACGGCGACGCTTCAGTGGTGCCGGCAGGATCATGGCTTTGTCGCCGAGTGCGATTGGAATCGGTTCGTCGGCGACAATTACATTGTCAGGCAGAGTCAACCGCTTGAGCCGACTCCAAGGAGATTCAGCTGTGGCAGGGTCATGGTTGCCCGGTAGCAGCACCCAAGTTCCCCCGAATGGCTCCAAAGCTACTTTGAAGCGACGCAAAGTCTCATCACCAACCGCAATATCATCGAAGCAATCCCCGGCCACGAGGACCGCGTCAACGCGGCGCTCACGGGCAAGAACTGCGATCTTTTTCAGTGTCTCAAGTCGTGCGTTGCGTAGAACGACAGAAATCTCGGAAGGAAGCTGGCCGAAACCCTTTCCAATTTGGAGATCGGCCGTATGCAGAAACCTGACACTCAAATCCTCGAACCCCTCTTTCTCACTACAAGTCGGGTAGAGCGGCACGCATGAACAGCCGAAGGTTATGCTCAAACTTATCCTATTGCTCAGTCGTTGGCGAGAAACACAGAACCATCGGCTGCGCCACCTAAGCCGTGGTACTTATTGTTGTTTCTCACAGCGAGCTGGTATCTCCGCTCTCCACGGAAATCTGGGCAAGCAGGCGTCGATGATTGACAACACGTCGAAAGAGGTCGGCTGGATACCACACGACGGTCTAGCATCGACTAATTCCACATTCTTCGGCACAACCGGATAGCCATTTTTGGTGCGAAGCTGGCGAATCGTCCGGACACATCGTTTAAAAGCAGCTTCTGACCCGAAGCGGACGTTCGCGCCACTCGGGGTACCTCCAAGGCGGTGTACAGCCGAACCCTTATCATCCCTACAGCTACGACGGCTTGAACAAGGTACAGACACAAGATTTCAGGTATGATCGCTATCTTTAAAAGGAGTCGACTTCATTTCATCATGCGTCTCTATCATTTCACATCCCAGAAATTCGGACTGCTTGCGATCAAGGATCGCCGTCTCAAGATCGCACGCATCAACGAATTGAATGATCCATTCGAATTCCTTGGGTGGAATCTTCGGGATCCCGGGACGCGAGCCAAGATGCGGCAGTGGAAAGCGGACCGGAACGCCGAACTCGGCATTCTGTGTTTGAGCAGCAAGTGGTCGAATTCGCTGCTCTGGGGCCACTACGCCGATAAGCATAGGGGTATGGCGATTGGCTTCGACGTGCCTGACAACGATCTCTACAGCCCGGTGAAGTATCGCCGTACCCGCCTGCCCACGCCCGTGGGCCGCGAGCTGGTAGGCGCTGACATGGACGGCTTGTTGCTGATCAAATTCAGCGCTTGGCGATACGAATCTGAGTATCGCTGCTTCTGTCGTCTCGACGAGAGCATCCACGCGAACGGTATCTATTTTGAGCCGTTCTCGCCGAACCTCAAGCTCGCCGAGGTCATCGTCGGCTACCAGTCGACAATCACCCGCGCGGAACTCGCGGCCGCTCTTGGCGATCAGGCCTCGAAGGTGGTCGCATTCAAGGCCCGACCAGCATTCGGTACGTTCTCGGTCGTCAAGAACCGGGACGTCACCCTGTGGAAATGAGGCGGTCGCGATTTATGACCACGCGCCAAGACATCATCCCGAAAAATCTCAAGAATCTACACGGTGGTGAAGAGCAACTCCGTGAGAAGGCTCTCAGCATCATTGCGGGTGACCAGCGGCTGCAATTGCACCTCGCCGTCGTAGAAGCCGCCATGGATCTCGCCGACCTCTTCCGTCAGTTCGACACCAGCGATGAAGATCTGAAAGTGGCCCAGATCCTCGGCATGCGGACATTCAACGCGCTTGCCGCAAGCCTGAAGTTGGCGCTTTCCGGCTACCACCAGAACAGCGCCCTCATCCTCCGCGATGTGCTTGAGACGGTGTTCCTTCTCAACCTTTTCGCCGGCGACCGTACTCTGATAGAGCGGTGGCGCAATGCAGACAGGAAAATCCGAATGAAGGATTTCTCGCCGGTAAAGGTTCGCAAGGCGCTGGACGCCCGCGACGGTTTTACCTCAAAACGGCGCGCTGAAATATACGAACTTTTTTCCGAGGTGGCCGGCCATCCCACCATGAAATCGGCTTGGATGATGCGACCGCAAAAGGAAGGCGATGCTGTCATCGGCCCGTTTATGGAGGCGACGGCTCTCGAAGCGGTTGTCTCCGAAATGGGCCGCCTTGCCGTGCAGGTCGGTGAGCAGATCAACGCTTTTCTTCCCCCGGACTGGATGCAGGTCTCGCCCGCCCGTGTTGCGTTCGCCCAATTGAAGTACGAGTGGATATCAGCCTTCTATCCACCTGCCCGAGACAAAAGCGAATAGCTGATATCCGCTCTTGGCGCTTCTGGCCGTTCGGGCGCTTTGTCGGTTTCCTGAAGCTGCCAGTCTGATTAGTCTCTAATCGTGTCAGCTTAGGCCCGTACGGATTACGGGTTTGCCCTCGCCCGCACCAGAATCCGACAACACGTTGTGTCAGTCGCCGAAGCAACACATCATCCACCCACCATGCCCGCCAACAAGTCCCAACACTTCGTACCCCGTTGCTATCTCCGTGCCTTCTGCGCGGACGGTAAAGGCGCGGCCATCAACGTGTTCAACATGGCCCACGAGTTGCAGATAGAGGCGGCACCCGCGAAGGGACAGTGCGCTAAGCCTTATTTCTACGGGCGCGACGGCGAACTGGAACGGGCGCTGCAGGAGCCCGAAGGTAAATACGGCGAGATCATGCGGCGCGTCGTCGATGATCCCCATGCAGCGACAAGGCAAGACATCTCGACCCTACGCAACTTTATGCTGTTGCAGTCCTACAGGAGCGCCGCGTGGGTCGAGGGCCAAATCCGACTAGCAGAGGCGCAACGCGCGACGGTGGCCGATGAGGCCACACCAGAATTGCTGGAAAGCCTGGTTGTGACTCACGAAATGGCCCTTCAGCTGGCCCTGAGCGCCTTCAGGGACAGCATCGAAAGTACAGCCCGTCTCCAGACGCGGATTGTACTCAATCGAACGGCAACGCCGTTCTTCACGTCCGATGATCCTGTGGTCTACACCAACCGCTTCCACCTACAAAAGGACGTGCTGGGCGGGGCGGGCATTCGTAGTCCAGGTGCTATGCTCCTGATGCCGCTGACACCCAGCCTCCTGCTATTGTCATTCGACCCGGCTATTTACCGCCTCGATAAACGGCTGAGGGAGCTCGGCGTCATCGACCGTGCTTCGGACGTGACCGCCTTCAACGACCTGCAGGCGGTCCGTGGCCATACCAATCTCTATTTCCGGGACTGGAACGACCGGGCGCGGGTCGCGTCAATATACGAAAATGCCAAGCCGCGCCGCAGGGGGACATGGTTTGACGTGGAGACCCTGCAGGAAACCGAGGTCGGCAGTAATACATTCGTTGCCGTAGTGGACCGCTGGGTCCACCACCCTGGACGCAGGGAAATGCTTCATACGCAAAGCAACGTACCCGCGCCCGCCGCCTGGCCTGCGCTGCTCACCTATACGGAGCGCGCACGCCGCGCCAGACGCGGCGTCGACCAGGCCAGTTTGTGGGAATAATCCCCGCAGATAGGAAGTCCCCGTCAAAGACCATCATTTTGCGATACCGGCTCTTGATTGGGAACCAAGCCTCTACACGCAAAACGTCTGCTGTCATCAGCTCCTGGCCTAAATCTGCTAATCCGGTTACAGCCCCAAAGGCAACATTTCGAGATTAGCTCGGCAAGGGCAGCTTCTGGCGCAAGGCGGACATTAAAGTGATTGGCAGTCGTACCAATCAACAGAATATGCGCACGAGGGTATATCCAGGCGACAACAAAAATTGGGTAGCCGCCTCTTCACAATTCATAAGGCCGCATCGGTCCCTAGCCCGACAAGGGCTTATAAACCCTTGGATTTTGCTGCCCGCGACCCTATCCGATAGAGAAGATTTTTGAATCCCTCATGTTTTTGATCTTGAAATATACCTCCAAGGGTATATACCTTATAAGGTGTTAGGGTGATTGCCAAAGCCGAGCGCATAGAAGAGTTTATTCGCCGCATGATGTGTGCGCCTGCTGCATCAAGTCACGATGAAGCTTTTGCTCTGATAGAAAATACATTGAATCAAGTGGAAGACGCGATGACTGACATTCCGTTTGATCCAAATCCTTTTCCTATCGACGGACGGCTTTATCCTCCGCGACCAGATAGCCGACGAGACGTCTCTGGCCGCTCTGATGTAGTGAGGTATCGCTCGAGAGGTCACAACACTTGGATTGGTGAAAATGGTGCGATTCACATTCGTGACTTGAAGAACAAGGTATTTCTCGACAAGCCCGGAATGAATGGGAAGCGCGTGGAGAATGTATGATGGATGAAAAGTTGGAAAGATTTTGCCAGAAGCTTCAAGAGTGTGCTCCGAAGCTGAAAGTTTATATTGACTCGCCAAAGGATCCAGATGGAGAAATTTTTCTCGACATCGCGAGCACCAACTTCAGCACAAGCGTCTCGTATCACCCCAAAGTAGGGTTTGGTTTTTCTATCTCAGAGGGTGCCTATGGCAGTCGGCCTGAGGAGTTATATCGAAACCCAGAGAAGTCCGCGGTTAGAGTAAGGCAATTGCTGGAACAAACGGCAATGGGAGATGAGCCGCACGGACTTACCCTGCCAGAGATGCGTGCGCTTATAGGAGTGACGCAATCTCAGATTGCGTCAAGGCTGGATATCAAACAACCATCTGTCCAACGCTTCGAAAAACGTCAAAATCTTCGCCTCGACACCCTTGCTGGTTATGTCGGCGCGATGGGGGGGCGCCTTGAAGTGAATGTGGTATTTGATGATATGGAGGTTCGAATGAATCTCAACAGTCCAAAGGAGGAGGGGTAATGGTTGGTACGAACCTGAATCTGCTTGTATTAAAAGCCTCCGACCCTGCGGCACTCGCCAAATTCTATAGTCGCTTCGGATTGCGTTTTGCGCTCGAACAACACGGAAGAGGTCCCGAGCACCAAGCTTGCGTTATGGATAACTCAGTTCTGGAAATTTACCCTCTCCTTGATGAGGGTGAAAAATCGATTGGTGTCCGACTTGGGTTTCAGGTGCCATCAATCGACATGGCCACAGCGGGATTAGATCCTGCGTCGGATTTCCTGCTACTGCCCAGCGACACAAAATGGGGACGACGCTGTGTTATTCGTGACCCCGAAGGCCATAAGATTGAACTGGTCGAACGTACTTGAGTGGCGGTCAGTAGTTCTCGACAATCTAGTTAGTCAACAATTTCAGGCCACCCCTGTTCCTAATTGGGGGAGCCAAGCCAGCGTGATCGCCCGAAGCACCGCGGGCTCGTCATGTGGTAAAACAGCCATACCCTCACAGAGAACGCCCCCGGAAGTGGCCGTCTCGCCCCGAATGGATCCCCGTCGCGATTTGGTACATGCGGGACTCGAATTTTTATTTCGATGCAATACGACCAGAAGAGCGCACGGAACCCACCACAATACCCATCCAGTCGTATGAAAGTATGGCTGCTCCTGGCGCATAGCGGCCATACTTGTCCGCACCGTCATCTGGGTGGTAATCCCGGATCGGAGCCCGACCTCAGTTGACTTGCATCCGTATCATGCTTACGAGGAGATCCATGAAACGCAAAATGGACATTGCCAAGCTTTGGTGGCTGGCCTGCTGACAGGGCGGCCGGACGTTTCTTTGCATTCCCGGGGCCGCCGTATTGGGCGGCCTTTTATTTTGATGATCCTTCCATGCGGCGTCCCCCTCATCTCAAGAGGATGAAACCCCATGACCAAACCCGTAATACTGACTGGCGACCGCACCACCGGCCCGCTACACATCGGCCACTTGGCGGGGTCGTTGCGCAACCGCCTGCGGTTTCAGGACAGCCACGAACAATTCCTGCTTCTGGCCGATACGCAGGCCCTCACCGACAACGCCCATGACCCGGACAAAGTGCGGCGCAGCGTGATCGAAGTCGCGCTGGATTATCTCGCGATAGGGATAGATCCCGCGAAAACAACGATCTGCCTGCAATCGGGCCTTCCGGCCCTGGCCGAGCTTTCGATGCTCTACCTGAACTTCGTGACCGTCGCCCGGCTGGAACGGAATCCAACGATCAAGGATGAAATCCGGGCCCGCGGTTTCGGACGCGACATTCCGGCGGGCTTCCTGTGCTACCCGGCGGCGCAAGCCGCCGATATTACCGCCTTCAAGGCGACAGTGGTGCCGGTCGGTGAGGACCAGACCGCGTTGATCGAGCAGACCAACGAAATCGTGCGCCGCATCAATGCCACCGCCGGAAAGACGATCCTGCCGGAAGCGCAAGCTGTCATTCCGCAAGTCGGTCGCCTGCCGGGTGTGGACGGGAAAGCGAAAATGTCGAAATCCAGCGGCAACGCGATCGCGCTGTCAGCCTCGCCCGAGGCGATCTCGGCGGCGGTGAAAGCGATGTTTACCGACCCCACCCATCTGCGGATCGAAGACCCCGGACAGGTGGAGGGCAATGTTGTCTTTGCCTGCCTTGATGCTTTCGACGAAGACCCTGCCACTCTCGAAGAGTTGAAGGCGCAGTACCGGCGTGGCGGATTGGGAGATGGCAAGATCAAGCGTCGCCTCGACGACATTTTGCAGGCGCTCATTGGGCCAATCCGAACACGGCGCGCCGAACTGGCCGAAGACCATGCCTACGTGCTCGACGTGATTCGCAGCGGGACTGAAAAGGCGCGCAGTCGAACCGAGGTTACGAAGCGGGAGGTTGTGGAAGGTCTTGGGCTGTTCGTGTTGTAGTCAGGCATCGCCTCCGGGTCGTCCACTTCCCCAAAGGCTCGGAATTGGCTGAATGCTGCTTCTAATTGGGCGTCACGATTTATCTCCCTGAATTTCCTCGGAAACGCGATCTTGTTGATCGCACAACACACTCGCGAACGCCCCCAGAAAGAAGACCGCGGCTTCAGCGCCGGCACCGGCTCTTGCGGCTGATTCCTCACAGAACCTCCGAACAGCCTCAGTCACACTCAGCGCTTGCGGATGGGGATTTCCCAAGCTCCAGCCGATGAGATCGATAAGCTCAGGTTGATTTTGAATCTCCTCGCGGAGTTTGGACACGACCCTCAATATACGCTCCAAGACCTCCGCCTTGTCTTCGTGTTCCGCTGGAGCATCGAGATCCAGAAGTTGAAGGCGGGAGCGGATCGCATCGTCGACCAGCGCATCTACAGAGCCGAAATGCTTGTAAATGAGAGCTTTCGATACCCCGGCGTGTCTCGCAATGTCGGAAGGGCTGAGAGGATTTGCACGGCCCTCCGTCATGGCAGCAAATACCGCGCTCTTCAGACGTTCTTCCCTTGCCTCGCGATTCCATTTGCGAACGCGAGGACGCGGTTCTGGTACGTGGAGCACGTTCCGCCGGGGCATGCCTTCCCAATCCAAAAATAGAAAAAAGCATTCTGGGAGATGTCGGCTATTTGCGAAAGAGCAGTCTTGCTGGTGAAGCAATGACGTTGCGTGCCTTGGGCCGGAGCGGGGTCGGCCCGCATGAATAGGTAAATGAGTCAGGCTGAACCTGTGAAACATCGCCATGAACAACCCGTCCGTAGCGTCATTTTTCTCAATTTCGCGGAAGCCGAGCAACTCGGCAGCGGGCGCGGGTCAGGCGCGCGGTGAAGGGCGCTCCGACGCGACGGTTTTATCCTGCCGCAGGCGCCAGCGTATTTTCCTTTTGTTTTCAGGC
>JAHBWT010000044.1 GCA_019636815.1 Nitrospira sp. | reverse complement strand
TTGCGATGGACGAACAGACGGGTCGGTGTCCCGTCCACGACATGGTCCTCGACCTTGCAGGTATTGTGGGACACGTCATACAGCAGCGAGAGCTGGGCCTGCGGCAGCACGTCCGCAAATACTTCTCTGACGAGATGCGTGATGATCTGCCGATTGGCAAGGGCGCAGTTGATCGCCGCTCGCATCGCCCCGAGGTATTCCTGGCCTATCTCGGAATTGATCGGGGCACAGGCCAACTCACGATCCGGCAATTCGACCCGGTATCGAGCCGCGCTGACGGCCATACTCTTCAGAAACTCGGTGCCGATCTGATGTCCGAGCCCTCGCGAGCCACAATGGATGCTCACGACAACATCGCCTTCACGAACTCCGAAGACCGCACCAACCTCCGCATCATGCACCGTCACAACCTGTTGCACTTCGAGATAGTGATTCCCGGAGCCGAGCGTCCCCATTTCATCCTGCTGGCGCTTCTTGGCATGGTTTGAGACATGCTCAGGTTTGGCGCCGGCCATGCAGCCGTGCTCTTCGATAAACTCTAGATCCTCATGTGCCCCATAGCCCTTTCTCACGGCCCATTTCGCTCCTCCGGCGAGCATGGCGTCCATTTCATGCTTATCCAAACGAACCGTACCCGTGCTTCCCACACCGGCAGGAATGCGGTGATACAAGGAGTCGGCCAGCAGTTCTTTCACCGGTCGGACATCCTCGACCGTAAGTCCGGTGCGAAGCAGACGGACTCCGCAGGAAATGTCGAAGCCCACGCCGCCGGCCGACACCACGCCGCCGAGATCGGGATCGAATGCGGCGACCCCGCCGATGGGAAACCCATAGCCCCAATGGGCATCCGGCATCGCATAGGATGCTTGAACGATGCCGGGCAACGTGGCCACGTTGGTCACTTGTTCGTACACTTTCTCGTCCATATGGTGAATCAACGCTTCGGTGGCGTAGATGACTCCCGGCACTCGCATCTTGCCACGAGGAGAAATGTGCCATTCGTCGCGTCCGCGGCGTTTCAGGAGATGAAGATCCATCACAACCTCGCCACTCAATTTTTACGGTCGGTCATACGTCGACCACGCACTGGGCAATCCAGGCCCCCTGCTCATCTCGCTTCACGGACAACTCTGTGTAGGTCGCGCCTTTGACTTCGACAGCCGGTTGATGCCGCGCCACATCGACCTTCTCTCCCCAGGCCGTCGCGTGCAATGAACGGGTGTTGAAACGAACGGTGAATCGACTAAACAGCATGTTGCGCGTCGCCATCTCGTAGACCAACGCATTCAACCAATCAACCAACAGCAACTCATCGTCAGGCGCCTCGCAGACGATAACCACGGCTTCCCGAGGAAAGACAGAGGCCGGATCCGTGATCACGGCGGTCAGTGCCAACCCTGCCCATTCAAAAGCCTCCTCTTTGGTTGAACCCAACCCTCGCACACCGATATCGGCCTCATGCGGGAAATGTTCCCAAGTCTTGTCATGTATCATCTCGGAACTCGTGGACTGCATAGTCGGTCCTCTCTCTGAAGTTCAGCAGCAATGCCTCCCCATAAAACACCTCCTTTGTCTCGCATTTCCACATCACGTGATCGCGACCATTCCTACATGATCCTTGAAGGCAATCTCCACTCTAAATGTTTCGCATTGAGTCTGGTGACTCAGCATCCGAATCACGTACCAGCCGGCTGTGAGTTCACAGTCGTTCGCTGATGCTTCCAGGCAAGGGCTTCGATGCGAGTTTTTACCTCTTCTGGATCGCATACTCCCCGTAATGAGATCATTCGATCGGGTGTCCGTGAGTGAATGATCAGCCTACCGATTCCGAAGAACTGCGCGACGAAGCCTTGCCGTATCGTCACTTCGCGGACATCTCTCAGAAGAATGGACTGAATCACGCGTCTCGTGTAGCCGTTGCGCACCATGATCCGATCCCTCGTGAGTTCGTAGTGCCCCCAGTGCCGCAGGACTGCGGCGCAGGCAATCAGGATCACGGCCCCTATCACCCACATCTCCCATCCATCCACGCCGAATCTATGAAACAGCGCCGCACGGAGGGCGGAGAGAGCGCTCATGAGGTAGAGCCAAGCGAACTGTGCCCAGGAGGGAAACGCCTCCCAGACCACCAATCGATCCGGCTCCCGCTCCTCCATGATTAGAGCCATTCTCGCTCCGCCTTGTCGGCCCGTTCGTCCCATAACGCGCTGAAGGAAAGATCCGCAAGAGAGTAGACGTCAGGTCAAGGTCCGGCGACGCGTGTTGCCATGTGAAGGAGCAATTGGAGTGCCGACAATTGTTTGATGACCGCTTGTGTGACCTCGCTCAATTGTTTTGAGGAACAAACTCGCCGACTTCGGATGGCCCACAGGATAGAGAATTGTTGGAGTAGAGAATTGCCGAGCTCTCACCGTTCTGAGAATCCATGTGTCCTTTCGCAACATCAGTGAGAGGAGCTTTGTAGCGGATTTCCTCAGCGCTGTTCTTTTCCGACACTAACTACTCGATTCAACATTTAGTGTTTTCAATGAGTTGCGCGATTCATCTTCATTGCGTGGCGTGGCGCTCTTCTTGCCACGATGCCAGGTACGATTGGTGAAGTCCTGCACCGAATCATCCGGACTGAAGAGTAAGGTGGTTTTTATGAGAACGAATGCGTACCTGCTCGCTGTGGCTTTAGCATGTGGATTGGTGGGTACCACGATTTCCGTCACGAGTTCTTGGGGAGAGACAATACAGCGGACGGTCCATGGGACAGTGGTCGCTACGAATGTCGACGTTGATCCACAGATCATCGTGGTGGAAGTCGTGCTTCCTAATGAGGAAGAGCTCGTCGTCGGCGCTCGTCTGGCCACAGATACGAAGATTATGAAGGGGAAACAGGCCGCTGGGTTAGCTGATATCCAAGCCGGTGAGAAGGCAACTATCACGTACCTGAAGACGCCTGACGGTTTGATCGCTCGATCCATTCACATTCGATAAGGAGGAGGAATAATGTCGCCCCAGATTCCGCGTCAGCGCGACAGCCTTGTTCTCTGGTTGATCATGGTCATGATCGTGTCAGGCTGTAGCGGGCAGAGAATCGTGACCTCGGCAGAGGATCAATCATTCCAGGCCGATCCCCCTCCTGCACCCGTGGCTGAGGCAACGAAGGTCGTCCCCCCAACAAAGCCGGAAGAGCCGGAGCTGCGCGTTGAGGAAGAGCCTGTTGCGCCGGTTCCGGAAACATCGTTGGCTCCACCAGTCGAACCGCTGGCCGAACTCTCGGACGTGTATTTTGATTTCGATCGGTATGCGATCCGCGTAGACGCCCAATCGACGTTGGAGCGTCTTGCGGACCTGCTTAAGTCGGAACTGAATCAAGGGCTCGTGATCGAAGGCCACTGCGACGAGCGAGGCACCAGTGCCTACAACCTCGTCCTGGGAGAACGGCGCGCTCAGGCCGCCAAACGACATCTGGAGAAACACGGTATGGCCGCGTCGCAAATCCAAGTCACCAGTTATGGAAAAGAACGCCCTTTCTGCACCGAGCACAGCGAGGCGTGCTGGCAATCAAACCGGCGTGTGCATTTCAGGAAGCCGTGAACGGCATTGCGGAACAGCGTCTCCCGCTCCAGTGGAAAGAGGGAACTCGTGTGAACCAACTCTGCCGGTTGATTTCCCGAGAAAAGCGGTTATCTTATAACTGAGTGGAGGCCTCGGTGAGAGGAACACTCAAGAGAATCGAGGTCGAGCGCTGGGGCAGTGAGCAGGCCCGCCGGTACCAAGCGGGAAGCCTAAACCCCTCGAAGACCTCCACCTTTCACAAACAGCTCTCAGGACCGGCCTCCGCTCGTTGGCTACACAAGAGCAGGTCCGACCCTTTCCTTGAACACCTGACAGAAGACATCCTCACGCGGCTTTCAGCCTCAGCCTCTACCTCTATGTGGAGACCGTTTCCCGGCCGGCTGAACCCTCGTTTGTTTGGCTCGCTCCCGTTCCTTTTCCAGTATCAGCTTCTTGAACCGCTTTGCCTGGATCTTGGGCAAATTCTTAAACGACAAGCGTTGTTTCATCGTACTTTCTTTCGACTCCAGAATCCGATCATTCCTCTGCTTTGTCTATGAGTAATCTCAGTCGTGCACGACCTAGACTCAGATCCATTCTTGCCTGGTGTCCTCAATGCCGATCTTAAGGAACCCCGCCTTTCTATCAATGTCGAAAGAGGCAACAGTCCCTTCTGTATCACTGTCCCGTATTGCCACAGGCCCTTCTCCTTCTTAGATGAACCCAACCCACCTGGTTATATAGAACCGCGCATTTTCTTGTGGATCCTTCGAATCCTGGACGTTGGCACCGTCAATGCAAAGTTAGCAGCAGGGCATCCAGCCCCCATCAATCACACAAGGAGGCACTGATCATGAGCGCATTGACACGATGGGAACCGACGACGCGATGGAATCCGTTCAAGGAGCTCGAAGAGATGGAAAAACGACTCTCGACCTTATTTGGCCGTACACCCGTTCCCACCGGAGGCGATAAGAAGGAAGCCATCACTGTCGCCGAATGGTCGCCGCTCGTGGATATCTCGGAAGACGAGAACGAGTATGTCATCAAAGCTGAAGTACCTGAAATGAAAAAAGAAGAGATCAAGATCAACGTCCATGACGACGTCCTCTCGATCAGCGGAGAGCGGAGGTACGAAAAGGAAGAAAAAGGGAAGAAATATCATCGCGTCGAGCGGGCGTACGGCAGTTTCGTGCGGAGCTTTACCCTTCCCGAAGATGCCGACGGATCCAAGATCAATGCAGAGTACAAAGATGGGATATTGAAAGTCCATCTTCCAAAGTCTGAGAAGGCCAAGCCAAAAGCAATCGAAGTGAAAATCGCGTGAGAGGAAAGAGGAGATCATGTTTGGGCATCCTCGTTACCTCGAAATTCCCTGGGATGGGCACTGGGATAAGAAAATGAGGGTGGGACGCAGCACCATCCCCTACTCACGCTCCTCGTGGTCCTATTGGCGATGTTGTTGATCGGAGTCGAGATTGCCAAGCGGTCTGATGTGAATTTACCGGACGGAAGGGACACGCGTGACGTTCAAGAATCGCGAAGAGGCCGGTCGTCGGCTCGTGGATCGACTCATCCAGTACCGTGATGATCCAACAGCCATCATCTTGGCACTCCCACGCGGTGGGGTCGCCGTCGGTTATCAGCTGAGTGTGGGGCTGCATCTTCCGCTGGACGTATTTATTACCCGCAAGCTGGGAGCGCCGGATAATCCCGAGTATGCGCTCGGAGCGGTGGGAGAAACAGGCACAGTCTATCTGAACCCTGAGGCAATGGCGGCGTACGGTCTTTCTCGAACTGAGATCGATGGTCTGGCTCATATGCAGCAACAAGAGATCGCTCGACGGCAGGGTATGTACCGCCAAGGTCGGCAGATGCCCCCGCTTGCCGAGCACAGCGTGATTCTGGTGGATGATGGGATCGCCACCGGCTCCACGTTCTTCGCAGCTGTCCAGTCCATCAGACACCTCAAACCTCGCCGGCTGATCGGAGCTATTCCGGTCGGCCCATTGGACACCATACAAGAGGCACGCGTACAGGTGGATGAATTCATAGTCCTTGCCACACCGGACCCATTCCGGGCCGTGGGTCATCACTATATCGACTTCGCCCAGGTCAGCGATTACGATGTGGCGGAGTATTTAACCCTGGCGGAGGAATCGCTGTTGGGATGGAAGGAGCGGACGCAGTCTTCAACGGCCTCGCCGCCATAATATAGTGGGAAAGGTCATCGCATGAGAGTCGTCATCGGCGTCGATTGGTCAGATCAGGCTTTCGCGGCGGTTATTCAAACCTTCCAACTCTATCATCCGACGGACGTCGCGCTGGTCCATGGTGTTGATTTAGGGATTTTACAAAATCCGATCATCGCCCAGGCGGGCAACGTGCAAGGATATGATGATTTCCGTAATGCGATGGTCGATGCCGGGCACGAGGCTCTGGATCACGCCGCGACCATGGTTCCGCCGGAGATCCAGTCCATCAGGAAGGTCAATGAAGTCGGCAGTCCCGCTCAGCTCATCCTCGACAGCGCCGACAACCTCTCGGCCGATCTCGTGGCCGTCGGCGTTCGTGGACGAAACCGGCTCTCGGAGATGGTCCTCGGAAGCGTATCCCATCGAGTGCTCTTGCACGGTTCCCGTCCAACCATGATCGTGAGAGGTGCCGCGCGAAAAGTTCAGCGGGTACTCATCGCGATCGAGTGCCGAGAAGACGCTGATCACATCGTAAAATGGTTGATGCAGCATCCGTTCGCCGATCCCGCCGACCTCTGTATCCTCCACGTCGTCGTTCCGATCGGAGTGGATGACCCCTACGATGCAATGGGAACTAAAGCATGGTGGGAAGGAGCCGAGCGCTATGCGGAAGAGCTGGTCACGTCGACCGCCGGCAAACTCTTGAACTCACACTATACGGTCAGCACGAAAGTCGCCACCGGCAATCCCGCCGCGATGATTGAACATGAGGCGAAGCCCATGGATCTCGTCGTCGTTACCTCTCATGGACGCAAGGGATTTTCTCGCTTCCTCTTAGGGAGTGTGTCACATGCCGTGGTTCATCATGTGACTTGTCCGGTGCTCGTGCTACGGTGAAAAGACTCGAACAGAGAGACGATATCGGCTGCGGACTTTTCGAACCCGTCAAGCCTGCGCTCAGAATCGTTCTGACGTTGAAACCGGATCGGCTGGTACCGTAGATATAGCCGCGATGAAACAGGTTCGTCCGCTCTACACCCCGCCATGGAAAGCCGATCATGCCGACTCTGGATCGCTGATTCTTCGCGACGGCACGACCGCAGCGATTCGTCTGTCCGAACCGTCGGACACGGCTTTGATGCAGCAATTTGTCGACCGTCTGTCGCCGGAATCGAAGCGGCGCCGGTTTTTCTCGGAAGGTAGACCGCCGGACGATTTCATCGCGGGATTGTGCGACTCTTCAGCCCCCCGTTCGCAGTTGACGTTGATCGTCATGCGGTCATGGGAAGACGCACTGCACATTATTGCCGCGGGGTCCTACTGGGCGAGGGATGCGCACACCGCGGAGGTGGCGATGGCCGTGATCGACGAGTTTCATGGGAAAGGTCTGGGAACCCTGCTCCTTGAACGGCTCGCCTTGCTGGCCATCCGGCATGGATTCACCCGACTATGGGCGGTCACTCATGCGGACAATCTGGCCATGCGGGAAGTATTCCGCGAATCGGGGTTTACGGCCCATGAAGCCTACGGAGGCGACGAGATGGAAGTCGAGTTGTCGCTGATTCCCTCGGAAACGACCGTCACTCGTGCCGAGGTCCGTGAACGGCTCGCCACAACCGCTTCACTCCGCCCGTTTTTCCACCCCCGATCCGTGACCATGGTCGGTGCATCGCGCGATCCAAAGAGCATCGGCTATCGACTTTTCGATGCACTCCGAACCAATCAGTTTCGTGGTGCCATTTATCCGGTCAACCCACATGCCTCAGAGATCGCCGGAGTTCCTGTCCATTCCTCAGTACGCACGATTCCCGGATCAGTGGATCTCGCCATCATCGCTGTGCCCCGACAGCACGTGTTGTCCGTCGTCGATGATTGTGCGGACAAAGGTGTCCGGGCGTTGGTGGTCATTACGGCAGGCTTTGCGGAAGTGGGAGCCGAAGGAACGGAGCTCCAGAGCCAGCTGGCCAAAAAGATCCGGCAATACGGCATGCGCATGATCGGGCCCAATTGCTTCGGAATCTTGAACACGGACCGCGACGTACAGCTGAATGCCACCTTCACCACGCTGTTTCCCCCTCGGGGCCGTGCCGCCATGTCGTCGCAAAGCGGCGCCATCGGGATTGCGACTCTTGCCGGCGCGCGGCGATTTCACTTGGGCATCTCTTCCTTTGTGAGTGTGGGAAACAAGGCCGATGTGTCCACCAACGATCTGTTGCAATATTGGGAAGAAGACCCTTCCACGAATGTCGTCCTCCTTTACGTGGAGTCCTTCGGCAATCCTCGAAAATTCGCCCGCATCGCCCGGCGCGTGAGCCGTCGCAAACCGATCATTGCGGTCAAAGCTGGACGCTCACAATCGGGGCGGCGTGCGGCAAGTTCTCACACAGCGGCGCTTGCAGCCAGCGATGTTGCCATCGATGCCTTATTTCATCAAGCCGGCGTCATTCGCGCGGAATCGCTCGAAGACTTATTGGCCCTGGCTTCTGGCCTATCAAATCAACCCCTCCCGCTGGGTCGGCGAGTGGGCATCATCACGAACGCGGGAGGGCCTGCCGTTCTTTGTACTGACGCCTGCGAGGAAAGCGAGTTGGTTGTTCCGGAATTGTCTGCCCGAACCAGGGCAACGCTCTCATCCTTTCTCCCCTTGGCCGCCGCGCTAAGCAACCCCGTCGATTTGATTGCTTCTGCCACACCGGATCAGTACGCCAAGGGGATTGAAACTCTCCTCTTGGCTGGTGAGATCGATGCGCTGATCATCCTCTATATGGCTGTGACCGTGACAGATACGCCAGAGATCGCCCGTGGCATCATGGCTGGAATTGAGAATGGGCGAAAGGCTGGGGCGAAGGCCAAGCCTGTGCTCATTGGCTGGATGGCGGAGGGTGACATGGACCGTACGTTTAATTCCCAAACAGAAACCATTCCCGCCTACCATTTGCCGGAGACCCCCGCGCTCGTGCTCGGCAAAGCGGCGACTTACGCAGAGTGGCGGCAACAGCCGGCTGGCATGGTTCCCGACTTCGATGATCTGAATCTTCCAGCCGTTAAGAAAATCTGTACCGACGTTCTCTCGCGTCGCGGTGCGGGCTGGTTGTCGGTGGAAGAGACACGAAATGTCATGAGTGCGCTCCGACTTCCTGTTCAGCCAGGAGGAGTGGCTGGAACCGCCGATGAAGCAGCGGCCGTGGCAAGGCAAGTCGGTTATCCGGTCGCCGTCAAACTGGCTTCACATCAGATTGTGCACAAAACTGAGATCGGCGGCGTGCAATTGAATCTCACGAACGAAGAGGCGGTTCGCAAAGCGTTTGACTCGGTGAGAACGCGACTCGCCGAGACCAATCAGCTCGACGCCATGGAAGGCGTGCTCGTGCAGCCGATGCTCACCGGCGGCGTGGAGGTCATGATCGGAGTCGCGGATGATCCCCTCTTCGGCCCTCTGATGGCTTTTGGACTTGGTGGAATTCATGTCGAGATCCTTGGAGATGTTCAGTTCCGCATCACGCCACTCACCGACCGTGACGCCGCAGAGATGGTCCGCGGAATCAAAGGCTATCGTTTGCTCACCGGCTATCGCGGGCACCCACCGGCCGATCTTGATGCCTTGGAAGAAACGTTGCTGCGAGTATCTCGTCTCGTTGAAGAAATTCCAGAGATCAGCGAACTCGATTTGAATCCGATCTTCGCGCTCCCACCCGGCCAAGGCTGCCGGATCGTGGATGCGAGAATACGGGTTGGATTAGGGTAGACCCCTTATCCTCAACTCAGCTAACAGTGTCATGCGGGAAGCCTGGTCAGGCTGAAGGGCGAAGGGGCTCAAGACGGTGGATTTCGCTGGCCTTCGAGCCGTGCATAGCGTGCCAGAGATCCCAGTCCACCTGTAGCCCCAGCCAGAAGTCAGCAGACATCCCTAGGACACGCGCCAGCCGGAGCGCGGTATCTGACGTGATCGAACGCTTGCCCCGGATGATTTCATTGAGCCGGGGGAACGAGATGCCCAGGCGGACCGCCAACTCCGATTGGGTTATGCCCAGCGGCTTGACGAACTCCTCCAGCAACATTTCGCCCGGACGGGTAGGTGGCCGCCGACAAGGCAGCCGGCGTGCAACAAGATCTTGCGAGCGGCTCTGCAAATCAGTGGTCACCGGTCTCTTAGTGATAATCCGTGATCTCAACCTCGTAGACATCTCCAGCCTCCCATCGAAAACAGACCCTGTATTGATCGTTGATCCTAATGCTGTGCTGTCCGCTCCGGTCCGCCCGCAACCGTTCGAGGCGATTTCCTGGCGGCACAGCGAGCTCAGTAAGATCTTTCACGCGATTAATCTGATCCAGTTTCCTTCTGGCAACCTTCCACAGATTTCGGGGACATGTTTTTCTGACTATTTCGGAATCGACGCCGTCAAATATTTCCTCGGTGCCTCGATTCCCGAACGAGCGTATCACGGGCTCCATTATAACGGCACCCGTAATAGGCCTCAATAGTGGTCAATGGCAGGCGAAAGTTCGCGTTGTTGCAATGGCGGCCGTGATCAACCGACCGCCGATCTGAAGGCAGCTGGAGATGTCTTGCTCCGTATCGCTCAGCTTGCCGAAGCGCTTTCCGAGATCAGCGAACTCGACTTGAATCCGATTTTTTCCCTCCCACCCGGCCAAGGCTGCCGGATCGTGGATGCGAGAATACGAATCGAATCACCACGACACACCATGTAAGAAATCGCTCCATCCCCCTTCTCCAAATGCAAACTCTCCTTAAATGAACGTATTTTATCGAAAATTACTTATCTGATTCCAACTGACACATAGTTGGCAGTCTGGAGATCTTCCATCACACCGATGTAACCTGATTTTTCGGTTTGAGGAAGAATTATGAACTGATGTGCATGCTGTATGGTTCGGCTAATAATCCTGGAAGGGTTTGATCCAATCCTGATCCTATATGGCAGTGGTAGCGATCTCGGACCTGCAAAGAATTGAGTATATCCTACGATTTCGTTGTAGTTGCAGGTTACTGCCAGAATGTGTGACCAACAGGATGGCCTATAGCCTTGGCGGAAGTTAAGGACAAATTGTTCACCCTGCTTGTGAACGAAGCGGTTTGAATGCCCGCCTTCCCAGATGAACTGCTTAATTGCATTAAATTCAGGTTCAAAGCCCGTCAGGTCTGGGAGCACCTTGAGTGCGTAGTGGAACGCAATCTTGGCAACCGCCCGGAAGTGGGTTTCGTTGACACCTGCTCGGACCACAAGGCCGATGCGCTGGGCATGAACGTCTAATGTTTGCCATTTTCCACCTGGTGTGGTTCCCACCGCACTGAGTAGCAGATTGGTCAACCACGGGATTTCATCAGGTGTTGCGAATACGTGGACAGGCTTAGCACCCTCAATGCCCTGCTCTCTTAGATACTCACTAAGAGCAGTGGGATTGTCTTTCATCCGGTCCAAAATCGGAACAGGTTGGCGGCCCGCGATCGGATGGTCGAAGACGACTTGGCGGAGAGGGTATACGTCTTCAGTGCCTGGTTTGACCTCAAACAGTACGTCAAAGTCAAAACCGTCCAGACGACCTGTCATATAAAGCGATCGTGCACCACCTGCTCCTCGGTAAAAAGGAGATGGTGGAGGACCATCTCTGCCTTCGTTTCCAACCAACCATCTAAAAATGCAATAGGTCCAGCTCGGAGAAAGGGCTCTTCACACGTGTTACCTATTTGTTTATTGCAATCGCGACAAAGTCTATCCAGTAGCGGCTCATACCCCTTGAACCTTCCGAGAGCAGCTGGCAAGTAATGCTCCTCAGACATCGAGCTGTGTGGGCCTGGATAGATACAAGCCATATCTCGAAGTTAACAGGTTAAATCTCTTATCACATTTCCCCTTCACTCTGAGCGTTTCCAACCTGTTTTTCAATGTAGAGCCGAAGGTCACTCATGAGACTGGCGCGCATCTGGAACACCACTGCTTCATCCTGATCAAAGCCGATATCAATAAAAAGCATTGCCGCTTGATTTGGTCATGTTCGTATTCACGGATGCCCTAAATTGTTTCCTCAGAGATCTACGATGCCCACTTTATGTGTAACTTGCGGTGATGCATGGCGCAGTCGCGAAGGTAGAGATTGATCAAGCTTTGATATGGGATTCCCATTTCTTCAGCGATGGACTTGAAATAGGCGACCGTATCACGATCCAACCGCATCGTGACCGGCTGTTTCAAATATTTGGCGTACGGGTTCTTACGCTTTTTCATCTTGGAGAAGTCATAGCACTTCCGCATCGCTAAAAATCGAAAAGGTACTAAGCCGCTTGGGTGCGAAGATGCGCGGCAACATCGTAGCGAGTTGTTGTTTTACCCACCATGTGCTCCAACCAAAGACGAGGCTTCTTACGCCAACTCCCGATCCTACTGCTCCGGATGAGGGTCCCTTCTGATGAGCGCGAGGTAGAGCAACGTATCGGCGAGGTCCTGATCGGTCATGGTGGTGTCGGGAAACATACCGGTGCCGGGATGGCCTTCCCGAATGGCACGGGCACGTTCCTTATTGGTCTTCAGGCGCTGAACCTCGGGGTTCCGCAAATCGGTCGGGGGAGGATTCAGTTTCGCGATGAGTGTAGCGGTGTCCGCTTCCAATCGAGGTCTTTTCCCGATATACCCATCGATGCCATGACAGTAGTAACAGACACCTTTCCCGTTGAAAATCTCCCGGCCCCGCATGATATTACCTTTTAGTTTTCCGGTCGGTTGTGCGGTGGGGGATTCAGCCCATGCGGAGAGCGACGGCGACAGCAGCTCCATTCCCAGGCTACTCGTGAAGAGCAGGCTGAGCGAGACCATCACTGGGGCCAAGAGATGGAGGTTGCGAGCAAAGAGCAAAGATAGAGATCTCTGCCCACTCTCACTCGCAGCTTGTTCCACCACGCCGCCTCCCCTTTTTATTCGATCACTGTCAATGCTCACTGCAACAGGCATTGGACCGGTCCTCCGGAATAGTTTTCATGTCGCTGAAGACTCTGGCGCACTCGTCCGGGCTGATGACGTTATCGATTGCGGGATACAGCGCCCGTTCTTCCTTCCTATTGTGAGAACTCAAGAGGTTTGACAGCGCCTGCTCGTCCTGGTCGGTATCGAGATTCTGGGCCTCCACCTTTTGGTGAATGGCGTCAAGCAGTTGCTTGATTTGGTCATGTTCAAATCGCATCATGGGCGTCGGCCCGTCCTCGACCATCCCGGTTTTCTCTTCCCACATCGGAAACAGCAGCTCCTCTTCCCACACGATATGGCGCTGCAGGCCGGTCTTAAAGTCCTTGAATGCTTCCTTCGCCTTGGGAAAGTCCGACCGCTTCATTGTTTGAAAGGTCTTAAACAAGTCGTCCAGGCGGTCGTGGTCTTTTTCATAGAATGTCGTGATGGTCTGAGATTCACTCATGGCTTTATCCTTGGATAAGTTAAATTAGTGTCCTACGCAAATGGGTACTCCGTGGCGGCCTTCCGCTTCGTCACAACCGAATGCTCCATTGAACGAGACGGCGAATGGATAGCCTGATCGCCATCAGCCACGGTATTTTTCCACTCTTTCTTTCATCGCGTCTCGACCGGCCTTCACCGCCGCTTCCACGTCCGCACGCCTCTCCTCCACAAAATGCTTGCCCCGCTCAATCACCTCGTCAAGCGCCGCTCGCGCTTCTTTGGCTTTCTCGATGATCTCTTCTTCCGTCCGTTGAGCATGGCCTTTTAGCACACGACGTGTTTCCTCGCCGGATTTCGGCGCGAGAAGGATGCCGGCGATCATGCCCCCGATTGCCCCGCCGAGAAATGCGAGGAAAACCGTTTCAGGTGAGCTTCTCCCGTCCCGATTTGCCATGGTGAATCCCTCCGTGGGTGAAGAATGTTCTTCTTTCTGAAAAGCCAGGTCTATGCCAAGGAAACTCGGCAACCGTTTTCAGATTCTCGTCGCTTGATGAGATCTTACGCCATTGATACTCGATCGACAACGGCATGTGCTGGGAAACTTCTGGGCTCAAGCAGGCGCGCCCTGTCGCAAATTGACGTCGATTATCAATGCTGATGTTGCTGACCTCCGTCGGATCCTCCACTCCCATGATCGCCACCGTCGTGTCCACCCTGCCCACGCCCGCTACCTCCCATGCTCCCCATCATGCCGCCCATTTCGCCTCTCCCATCCATCATCCCACCTCTACCCATACCGCCCATTCTGCCTCCGCGCTGTCCTTCGCTTTTACTCTTCATTTGTTCACGATGGGCACGGTCTTTTTCCCGTTGATCGAGAGTCAATAGGGCCGTGGCTGTGCGCGTACTTTTGATCCCCTCGAACAGGTAGGCCCCTTCCGCCTTTTTCAGTTCCTCAACTTTTGCTTTGATCGCATTAAGGTCAGCCTGCTCCTCCTCCAACAGCGCGTGCAGTTCGAGCTTCGCCACCTTGGTGTCAGCCTCCAACCTGGCCTCCGAGCGTTTGAAGTCCAGCTGGATGGCCTTGAGCTTGCCGATCTGCTCCTGTGTCAATTCAAACTCTTTGGCATGCTTCAACAGATGTTTCAGATAGTGCCCGCCATCATCATGTTGGTCTTCCTGATCGTGACCACCATGTCCCATCTTCCCATGGCCTTCACCGGCAAAAACAGGGAACACGGTCATCGCGACAGTCAATGCGACTGCCCCAAATCCAAAACGTAAGCTCCTCATCATAACCATTACCCTCTACCTCCATTCTGAAATCTGAGAATTCAATCGGCCTTATTCTACTTCGGCGACTTCGGCATCTCGAACTTGATCGGCTCGCCTGTACGCGTTTTGAGAAATACAACCAATGACCACCCACGAATCCGCCCCCGCGCCTTCAGGCAGACCGATCTTCAATAGATACGCCAAGACCAATCCATGCCCGCAGGATATCATGCCGCGTGATCGAGTACGCGACTTTGCCGTTCTTCATGACCGGAAGGTTGAGGAGCCGTTTGTCCTCCATGAGCTTTACAGCTTCATTGCTGCTCGTATCTTCAGTCACGGAGATGCGATCCTTGGCCATTACATACTCAGCCGTCAGACGGTTGAGGTCCTTTGCCATGACAGGCGCAATACCTTCCTCTGTGCGATTCTGATGCCTCTCAAGGTTTTCTGGAGGTCTACGACCACATGGTTTGGGGAAACAAAGACTTGAAACTGCCAGACTCGATGAGTGCATTGCCGATATGGGGCACAAATCCCCAGGACCTCGCTTGTAGATGAAGCAATATGCGTCACGGACACTGCCCATGATCTATATACTTTCTCCAATCTTTGCTCTTCCATCCCGTTCCCGGCCTTGTGCGGTACAGCACGAAGTGTCGTGACCTAGAGGCCGAAGGCGATGCGCAGCCCGCACCGCATATCCGCCGCAGCGGATCGGCACGTATTTATCCGGGAGTTCAATGCGGACCGCATGCAACCCCGTGCGGCAGCTTGCTCTCCAGGCTCCCCTTTGTGATCCTGATCCATGAGGGCGGGAGACTTCTCCAGCCGGTTGTCGAAGGTCATTGAGGAAGCGGCTTCGTCGTCATGGCCCTCCCCCGCATCCGCAGGAAGCGCAACCGCATCCGGTCGAGGTAGAGGTACACCACGGGTGTCGTATACAGCGTAAGGAGTTGACTGACGAGGAGTCCGCCGACGATGGCGACGCCGAGCGGTTGGCGCAATTCCGACCCCACACCCGTTCCAAGCGCCAACGGCAAGGCGCCGAACAAAGCCGCCGTCGTCGTCATCATGATCGGCCGGAAGCGCAACAGGCAGGCCTCATAAATTGCGTCCTCCGGAGGCTTGCCTTCCTTTCGTTCCGTGTCCAAGGCGAAATCGATCATGATGATGGCGTTCTTTTTCACGATCCCGATCAGCAGAATGATCCCGATCAGCGCGATCATGCTCAGTTCGATCTTGAACAGGAGCAGTGCGAGCAGCGCCCCGACGCCGGCCGACGGCAACGTTGAAAGAATCGTGAGCGGATGGACGTAGCTTTCGTAGAGGATGCCCAACACGATGTACATGGTGACGAGCGCGGCGAGGATCAACAGCGGCTGGCTCTCGACCGACGCCTGAAAGGCTTTGGCTGCCCCTTGAAAACTCCCTCTGATGCCGGCCGGCAACCCGATTTCCCGCATGGATTCCTCGATCGCGTGCACGGCTTGCCCCAACGAAACCCCGGAAGCCATATTGAACGACAGCGTCACCCCAGGAAATTGCCCATGATGATTGACGAGGAGCAGGGTATTCGTGGGTTCGAAACGCGCCACGGCGCTTAACGGCACCTGAGCTCCGGCCGCAGAGCGCACATAGATCTCACGAAGCGTGGCGGGATCTTGCCAGTACTGCGGCGCAACTCCCATCACCACGCGATACTGGTTCAGGGGGGTATACAGGATCGAAACCTGCCGCTGGCCGAACGCGTCGTACAGCGTGTCGTCGATCAGCTGGGGGCTGAGACCGAGGCGCGAGGCCGTGCTGCGGTCGAACACCACCAGCGACTGCAGTCCCTTGTCCTGCAGGTCGCTGTTGACATCCGCGATCTCGGGAAGCGTACGCAACCGGTGCTCCACTCGGAGCGCCCAGTTGTTCAGCTCGGCCAGGTCCACCCCTTGAAGCGTATATTGATACTGCGCGCTGCTCGCCCGCCCTCCGATCCGCAGATCTTGAATGGCTTGCAGCACCGTCGGTGCACCGGGAACCGTCGCCAGCTTGGGCCGCAGCCGGGCGATCACCTGATCCACGCTGATCCGCCGCTCGTGAAGCGGTTTCAACCCGATGAACAGGCGGGCGGTGTTCGTGTTGCCGCTGCCGCCGCTGAACCCCGTGACCGTCTCGACGGCCGGGTCGCTCCGGATGATGTCCGCCACCTCCGTAAGCTTCTGGCGCATCGCTTGGAACGAGATGTCCTGCGCCGCATGAATGTTCCCGAACATGCGGCCGGTGTCCTGCTGAGGGAAAAATCCCTTGGGTACGATGGTGTAGAAATACGCGCTGACAGCCATCGTCGCGAGGGTCAAGGCGAGCATGCTTCGCTGATGCCGCAGAACCCAGGTGAGGCTCCGGGCATATCCGCCGCGCATGCCTTCGAATACCCGCTCGCTGAATCGATACCACCGGCCGCGAGCCTCCGCGCGGTGAGGCTTGAGAATTCTCGCGCACATCATGGGAGTCGCGGTGAGCGACACCACGAGCGAGACCAAAATCGCGACGGAGAGGGTGACGGCGAATTCCCGGAACAACCGGCCCATCATGCCGCCCATGAGGAGGATCGGGAGAAAGACCGCGACGAGCGACAACGTCATCGACAGGACGGTGAACGTGACCTCCCGCGCTCCGCGGAGGGCGGCTTGGAACGGCGCCATCCCCTGTTCGCGATACCGGCTGATGTTTTCCAGGACGACGATCGCATCGTCCACCACGAACCCGGTCGCGATGGTCAGCGCCATCAACGAGAGATTGTCCAGGCTGTAGTCGAAGAGGTACATGACGCCGAACGTGCTGATCAACGAGACCGGTACCGCCACGCAGGGAATGAGCGTGGCGCGAACGTCCCGGAGAAACAGAAACACGACCAGGATCACCAGCAGCACCGAGATCGCGAGCGTGCGCTCGACGTCGTGCAACGACGCGCGGATGGCCGGCGTGCGATCGACCACGACGGAGAGGGTCATACTGCCGGGAATGGAGGCTTCCAGTTGCGGCAGCATCGCCCGTATACGATCGGCGGTCGCGATGATGTTCGCTTCCGGCTGACGGTTGATGATGATCAGGACCGCCGGTGAACCGTTCGCCAGACCGGTCGTCCGCAGATCCTCGACCGAATGCTCCACGGTCGCGACGTCCGACAACCGGACGGCCCGCCCGTCCCGGTAACTCACGATCAGCGGGAGATACTCCTCCGCGTCATGCAGCTGGTCGTTGGCCCTGAGCTCCCATATGCGCGGCCCGTCAGTGAGCTGCCCCTTCGGGCGGTTGACGTTCGTGTCGCCCAACAGCCGGCGAACGTCGCCGAGGCCGATCCCGTACTTGTTCAACGCCGTGAGATTCAGATCGACGCGGACCGCTGGCAGCGAGCCGCCTCCCACCGTCACCTGCCCCACACCGTCAATTTGTGACAGCTTCTGTTGAAGAATCGTGGAGGCGACATCGTACATGCGGCCCCGGCTCACGATATCCGACGTCAGCGCGAGGATGAGAATCGGCGCGTCGGCCGGGTTGATCTTGCGGTACCGCGGACTGCTCGGGAGGGTGGACGGGAGATCGCCGCGCGCCGCCATGATTGCCGCCTGGACGTCGCGGGCGGCACCGTCGATGTTACGGTCCAGCTCGAATTGGAGCGTGATGCCGGTGGAGCCGAGCGTGCTGGTGGAAGTCATCTCCGTCACGCCGGCGATGCGCGCGAACTGGCGTTCGAGCGGCGCCGCGACGGAGGTCGCCATGGTTTCCGGGCTTCCCCCCGGAAGATAGGCCGACACGCTGATGGTCGGAAATTCCACTTGCGGGAGAGCGGCGACCGGGAGAAATTGGAACGCGACGAGGCCGACGAGGGTGACGCCGACGGTCAGCAGGGTGGTGGCCACGGGACGATGGATGAACGGAGCCGACACATTCATAACGGACCGGGGTTCATAATCTCAGCCTGCGCGGCCGGAGCGCGACGGGAAGCCATACGGCGCGCCAACCGGTCGAAGGCGAGATACACGACCGGCGTGGTGTACAGCGTCAGGACCTGACTCAGAATCAGGCCGCCGATAATCGTGATCCCGAGCGGGTGCCGCAATTCCGACCCGACCCCGGACCCGATTGCCAAAGGGAGAGCGCCGAACAGCGCGGCCATGGTGGTCATCATGATCGGACGGAAGCGCAAGAGGCAGGCTTCGTAAATCGCCTCTGCCGGATCCTTGCCTTCTTTGCGCTCCGCATCGAGCGCAAAGTCGATCATCATGATCGCATTCTTCTTGACGATTCCGATCAGCAGAATGATGCCGATCAATGCGATCACGCTGAATTCGATACGGAACAGCATGAGCGCGAGCAAGGCGCCGACGCCGGCGGACGGGAGCGTCGAGAGGATAGTGAGAGGATGGATATAGCTCTCGTAGAGAATGCCGAGCACGATGTAGACGGTAACCAGCGCGGCCAAAATCAGCCACGTTTGGTTCGCAAGCGAGGCCTGGAACGCCTGAGCGGCGCCTTGAAAGCTCCCCCTGATGCTGGCCGGAAGGCCGATGGCCGCCGCCGCCCGCTCGATCGCCGTCACGGCATCACCGAGTGATTTCCCCGGCGCCAGGTTGAACGAGAGCGTGACCGCGGGGAATTGCCCCTGCCGGTTGATGGCCAACGGAGTGGTCGTCTCTGAAAATTTCGTGAAGACGTTCAGCGGAACCTGCCCGCCGGTCGACGATCGGATGTCGAGGAACTGGAGCGCCTGCGGCCCACTCTGGAATTCCGGCATCACCTCGAGCACGACACGGTACTGGTTCAGTTGCGTGAACATCGTAGAGACCTGCCGCTGCCCGAACGCGTCATAGAGCGTCTCGGCGATCAGTTGGGGCGTGATGCCCAGCCGCGCGGCCGTGCTGCGGTCGATGTGCAGCAGGGAGGAGAGCCCCCGGTCCTGCTGATCGCTGCCCACGTCCCGTAACTCGGGCAGGGCCTGGAGCGCCTCGACGAATGCCGGCGCCCATCGGCTCAACTCCTCGGGATCCGCATCTTCCAGCGTATATTGGTACTGCGTCCGGCTGATTCGATCCTCGATCGTGAGGCCCTGTATCGGCTGGAGAAACAGCGTGATGCCGTCGACGCCGGCCGCCCGGGCCTGCAGCCGGGGAATCAAGTCCGGCGCGCTGATGTTGCGCTCGGCGAGGGGCTTCAAATTGATATGTATGCGCCCGCTGTTGAGCGTCGTGTTGGTCCCATCGATTCCGATGAACGAAGACAGGCTGGCGACGGCCGGATCGGCCAGGATGGCGTCGGCCAGCGCCTGCTGGCGGTCGGCCATGGCACCGAACGAGATCGATTGGTCCGCCTCGGAAATGCCCAGAATCGCTCCCGTGTCCTGGACGGGAAAGAAACCCTTGGGCACGACCACATACAGCAGGATGGTGAACAGGAGCGTCCCGATCGCCACGGCCAGCGTTGCGGATTGGCGGTTCAACACCCACCGGAGCGTCCTGCCGTAGGCGGCGATGATCCGGTCGAACACCCGTTGAGATACGGTATAGAACCGTTCCTGCTCCGCGTCGTCACGGCGGCGCAACAGCCTCGCGCACATCATCGGCGTCAGCGTGAGCGAGACGACCGCTGAAATGGCGATGGTAACGCTCAGCGTGACGGCGAACTCGTGGAACAGCCGGCCCACGACGTCGCCCATGAAGAGCAACGGGATCAACACCGCGATCAGCGAGATGGACAGCGAGAGAATGGTAAACGCGATCTGCTTGGACCCTTTGAGGGCGGCCCGGAGCGGCGGATCGCCCCGTTCGATGTACCGCGAGATGTTTTCGATCATGACGATGGCGTCGTCCACGACGAATCCCGCCGAAATGGTGAGGGCCATCAGCGTCAGATTGTTCAGACTGAACCCCATCAAATACATGGCGCCGAACGTGCCCACGATGGACAGCGGAACCGCCGCCGCGGGGATGACGGTGGCTGATAGCGTCCGAAGGAAGAGAAAAATGACCATGATGACCAGCGCCACGGCGAACATCAGCTCGAACTGCACGTCCCGCACCGAGGCGCGGATGGACGTGGTCCGATCGGTCAAGACCGTGACGCGCACGGCGGACGGCAACGTGCTCTGAAGTTGTGGCAGCAGTTGTGTGACGCGATCCACCACCTCGATGACGTTCGCCCCCGGCTGCCGTTGAATATTGACGAGCACCGCCGGCGTCCGATCCATCCAGGCGGCTTGCCGGATGTTTTCTACGTCGTCGATGACGTCGGCCACGTCGGACAAATGGACGGGCGCGCCGTTGCGATAGGCCACGATCAACGGCCGATACTCGTGGCTCGACAGCAGTTGATCGGTCGCGTTGATGATCGAAGACCTCCGCGGCCCGTCGAACGCCCCCTTGGCTTGATTCACGTTCGCGGCGGCCACGGCCACCCGCAGATCCTCCAGCGTGAGCCCGTAGGCCGACAGCGCGCGCGGGTTGGCCTGAATGCGTACGGCCGGCCGCTGGCCGCCGCTGATGCTGACAAGCCCCACGCCGGAGAGCTGGGAGATTTTCTGCGCGAACCGGGTTTCCGCAAGGTCTTGGACTCGGGACAGGGGCAACGTCGTCGAGGTCATGGCCAACGTCAGGATCGGGGCATCGGCCGGGTTGACCTTGTTGTAGATCGGCGGATTCGGCAGGTCGCGCGGAAGAAAGGTGGAGGCGGCGTTGATCGCCGCCTGCACTTGCTGTTCGGCCACATCCAAGCTCAAATCGAGGCTGAATTGCAGCGTCACGACCGAACAGCCGCTGGAACTCGTCGACGTCATTTGATTCAGCCCGGGCAGCTGCCCGAACTGCCGCTCCAGCGGGGCCGTCACGGAAGAGGCCATCACGTCGGGGCTCGCGCCGGGATAGAACGTCAGGACCTGGATCGTCGGATAATCGATCTGGGGAAGAGCTGAAACCGGCAACTGCCGATAGGCCAAGGTCCCTGCCAGCATGATGGCGATCATGAGCAAGGCGGTCGCCACCGGCCGCATGATAAAGAGGCGGGACGGGTTCACAATTGCGTTCCTTGTTGCGGTTTCTCGGATTCGGACGGCGGAGCGGCGGGCTGCCGGTCGTCCCGATTTCGGATCTCGACTCGGCTGCCTTCCCTCAGTCTCTCGGTTCCGTCCACGACGACCAGCTCGTCCGGAGAAAGCCCCGCGGTGATCGACACGTCCTCGCCCTGCGCGGCGCCGACGCCGACGCTTCGGACGGCGACCGTCCGGTCGCTGTTCACGACGTACACGAAGGGACCCTTCACTCCCCGCTGGACGGCGGCGGACGGCACGATCGTGACGCCCTGCTTCACCTCCAGCAGCAATCGCGCATTGACGAACTGGTTGGGAAACAATGCGCCGTCTTCGTTCGGAAACACCGCCCTGAGCCGGATCGTACCGGTGTTGGGATCGATTTGATTGTCCACCGTCAGGAGCGTGCCGCTGGCGAGTTTTTTCTTTTGCTCCCGGTCGAACGCATCGACCGTCAACTGTTGTCCCGCGTTGAGCCGCTCGAGCACGGGCGGCAGACTGTCCTCCGGAATGGTGAAGACGACCGTGATGGGCATGAGCTGCGTGATGACGACCAGCCCGTTCGTGTCGTTGGCATGCACGATGTTCCCGGGATCCACGAGCCGCAATCCCACCCGACCGCTGATGGGGGCCGTGATGCGGCTATAGGCGAGTTGGAGCTTGGCATTGTCGATTTGGCTTTGATCGGTCTTCACGACCCCCTCGAATTGGCGCACCATCGCGTCCTGGGTGTCGACCTGTTGTTTGGGAACAAAGCCCTGTTTGAAAAGGTCTTTGTACCGCTCCAGGTCCAAGCGGGCGTTCCTCAACTGCGCCTGATCGCGGGCCATCTGCCCTTCGGCCTGAGTCAGTTGCACTTCGAACGGTCGCGGATCAATCTTGGCCAACAGCTCGCCGCGCTCGACGATCTGCCCTTCTTGAAACAGCACGTTCATGAGTTGCCCGTCGACGCGACTCCTGACCTTGACGGTATGGAGCGGCACGACCGAGCCGAGCCCGTTCAAATAGATGCCGACGTCGCCCGTCTTCGCCGCGGCGGCCTGCACCGGCACGGCGCGTGGGCCGCCGGGTGCTTGGCCGGCGCGCGACGATTCTTCACCCGATTTCTCCAGGAACGCGTACCCGCCCAGCGCGAGGAGGCAGGCCGCAAAGAGCCCGAGCAGCCACCGTTTCACCGTCGTCGCAAAGTGCATGGATTCTGCCATGATGTCCTTTTGTGAGTGGCTCGAAGTGGAGGCGGCGTGTTACGGCGGCGTCATTCCACGTTTGGTCGTTTCCAGATAGTCTCTCGAGACCTGCCAGCGCTGCTGCAGGTCGGCATACATCCGTTCCAATTCTGACTGTTGCGCCGAAGACAATTTCTCTTTGAGCTCCGCCATTCCCCTGGTCAGGATCTGTTCAACCTCGGGCTGATGCGAAAAGCGAAGGGAGAGGATCGCCACATGGGTGCGGGTCACGATCGGTTCGACCTCGGCTTGTTGCTGCGCGGTCAGCGACAACTCCTGTGTGAGGCGTTTCATGATCCGCTCGTGCTGGGCGGCCGGGCCGCGCGCGCCGCGATGCGCCCGCTCCGAGTCGGCATAGAGCGAGGCGACGACGGTGCCGGTCAACACCCCGGCTCCGAACAGGATGATCAGGCCCGCCCATAATTTGAATCGTGACATGCCACATTCCTCCTCATCCTGATTCACGAGCAACACGGTAACACGCCGGCCGGCTCGATGCTCGCCTCGCCGGGAGATTCACCCTCTCAGGCTAATCCCCGAACAACGGAGCCGATTCGAACTCCTCAACCAACAACCAGGCGCTCTCCCCCGGCGTCGTCCGAAACATCCCGATCGTCAGCACCGTCACGACGAGCACGACCGCGGCGGTGATGGTCGCCGCCCGCCAGACCAGCTGATCCAGTACGACGGAGGGCCCCCACCGGCTGCCGTCGTCCACCGAGCGGCGAATGTCCCGCATGACGGCCTGCGTCACGTCGACTTCGCCGATTGCGCTCGCGCGATAGGCCTCGGTCAAGGCGCGCTCAACCGTATGAATCCTGTCGTCAGACCGTTGCATCATGGTCTCCTTCGTGAACCGCCTCCAGAATCCTCCGAAGCGCCTGTCGCGCCCGATACGCCCGTACTTTGACGTTGATGGCGCTCCATCCCAACAACTGCGCGGCCTCTCGCACCGAATAGCCGTCGAGGTGAACCAGCGTCAGCACAGCGCGATGCTCCGGCGAAAGTTGTCCGAGCGCCCATTCCAGCACGTCCGCCGCCTCGCGCCGCCGGACCTGGTCGTGGAACTCCTCGTCAGACTGCGGGGCCAGCACCCGTTCAATCCATCGATGATGCTCGTTGGTCAGCGAACTGGCCGGAACTTCCTCGCGTTTTCTCGCTCTCCAGAAGTCGTAGCAGGTACGGACGGCGATGCCGGACAACCAATGGTCGAGAGAAACCGATTCCGAGTATTGGGCCAACCCGAAGTACGCTCTCACGAATACGTCGTGCACGATCTCTTCGAGATGATCCGCCGGCACCCGCCGGCCGACGATACGGGCGACGTGTTGTTGATATCGGCCGATGATCGCCGCAAATCGGTCGGTCTCTCCCCCTTGAATCAGCCGGAGAAGGTCCCGATCTTCCGACGTGCGCTCCTGAATCGTCAACGACTCATCGGTCATCGGCAGAAGGAGTCCCCACACGGTCGCCGTATTCGCCAGAACCGAACCGTCGCCCATCATAGCACCGCGCAAGATTCTGTCGAGTGTCGAACACATCCAAGATCAGCCGGCCGAGAATTCACCATCCACGTCGGCCGCCTCGACCTCGAAAACTTCGGTGAACGCCCCGGCATGGAGTCCATTCGCCGGTTCACCGGCCTCGGCGCGCATCATGTGGCGCCGCTCCTGCCGGTGCTGTTCCCGCAGGGCTTTGAGTTTGGTCCTCTGCTCGGCCGTCAAGACGCCGAGCAGCTCCCGCTTGGCCTTGATGCCGATGATCTGGCCCGCGGCGACCAGCGATTCCTTCTCCCTGATCTTCGCTTCGATCGCAGGCAATTCCGCTTTTTGATCCCACAGCAATGAGCGGAGCTCCCGTTCGCTGACCATCATATCCGCCTTTACCCGAATCCTGTCCCGATCGGAATCGAGCGTCACCGTCCGCAGCTTGGCGATCTGCTCATCGGTCAGACCGATCTCCTGCTTGTTCTTCATCAGATAGCGTAACAGGTGGCCGGTCGCACCTCCGTAACCATGTCCCTTCTGATATGACGTGGCTTGGCCCTTGCCGCCTGAACAACGGCCCCCACCGTCAGCCCATGTCGGCGGTGAAGCGATCAGCGCGCTGCCTAATACAATGCCCAACATCAACGGTGTACTCGATCTCATGATACCCTCCTTCGATAAGTGGTTAGTCGAGGCCTGGGACCAACCCCAGTTCCTTCCTTCTGTTCTCTAGTCGTCGCGAGCATTGAAAAGGTTACACGGGATCATGATAAGCGTTTCGCGGTTGCGGCAAACTCTTTGCGCAGGGTCTTTGGCCCCAAGACCTCGACCATATCTCCGAATCCCAACAGCCACCACCGCAGTTCGAGCGTGTCCTTATTGCTGGCGGGGTTGTACGGTTGTATGAAGTGTGTGAACTAACAAAAGCTCCGACCTAAGAGCGGGCGAATGCCCGCTCTGGAATTTCTTTTGTGCGACACGACCGAACTATAGTTTGTTGGCAGCTTCTAAGACCTTTTGGATGGTTGCCAGAGGCAGAAGCAGGGAGAGAGGCGTGTCCAGAAGGGGCAATGCGCCATAGCTGGCATACCACTGTGCGACGCCTTCATTCTTGGCATCAATCAGCAAGGCCACGCCGCCGACTTCCTGAGAGGCACGAAGACACCGACGACCAGCAGCTAGAAGCAATTGGCCTCCCAGCCCATTCCTTTGCATGGATTGGGCGACAGCCAGCCGACCGAGGCGGAACACGGGAACATCATGCCGCGCCAGTCCACGCTTCACCACATCAGGTGCGCGGGAAAATTCTATCGAGGCAGGACTGAGGCAGTAGAAACCTAGCACCAGAGTCGCGTCATCATCCCTTACCGCGAGAAAGATTTTCGCCCCGCCCCCCTCATGCGTTTGACGGGCATGACGTCGCAGAAAATCATTGAGGGCTGCGTCGCCGCAATCAAACGCCTCCCGATTATGCTGTTTCGCAATCGGCTCTTCGTGCCATGGAGGAACGGTCATCTAGGTAAGGCACGGGCTGCCGCCAGTAGCTTTGCGTTCGGCGGTGGGGGATTTTCTAGGACATCTAATACGCGCAGGCTATCCCGCTCGGATAGGGAAACCCGTTCAGCCTGGGCAATCACCGCTTTTGCGGCTTGGAGGGCGTTCCGTACTACAAAATCAGTGAGGTCGGTATGGGCGTAGGCAACCGCACGCAGCAACAGTGCCTTATCCGCTGAGTGGATTCGTAAGGACATCCGACGATTATTTTTAACGGCTACTCTTGGCATGGCACTCTCCCTTAACTCATGTACACATTGAAACCGTACATCGTATAGTGCGACTTGTCAATTCAAATTTTTCAGCGGTCGCGGCAAGCGCTTTGCGCAGGGTCTTCGACGCCAAGACCTTGACCTTATCCCCGAACCCCAGCGACCACCAACGCAACTCCAGCGTATCTTTCACCGTGTCCTGCAGTCGTGTGCACCCGTTCTGGGCGACGCTGAGCCGATGCTCCCGTGCTAATGGTCGTCCGCTCAAGTGAACAGCAGTCTTCTGTTTGAAGAGCGCATCCACCCTGCACGACCCTGTCTTGAAGGGGGAACGGTCTCCGTAAAAACAGAGAGCATTTGCCCCGAAAGTTCTGTCTACTTTCCCGCCGTCAAGCCGAGATCCTTCATGGGCCACTTCTTGAACGTGGCCAGGTGTCTCTTCGATTCTTCGACGCCCGGCTCGAACATCAGGTCGAAGTGGTAGTTGGTGCCGATCTTCTGTTCCTGCGGGTCCACGTGCAGATTGAAGACCCACGGCGTCTGGCCGGTTTGCAGGATGTATGCGCCGCCGACGCCGGTCATCGGCTGCGCCTGGAGCACGGGCTTGAAGTAGATCTTGAATTCGCCCATACGCATCGCACTGAATTCGTAGGCGCTCCAGAAGAACGTCGTGTGCCGCTTGGTCTGTCCGTCATCGGCGAGCAGGAAGGAGCTCTGGTCGATGCCGTCGATATAATTGTCCTTCGGCAGTTTGTCCAGCGTGCCGGCCAGTGCGAGCGCGGTGACGAAGAAATCGGTCAAATCGAACATGCCGTTGCTGATGCGGCCGGGTCTGATCATGCCGTTCCATGACGCAATGCCGGGCACGCGCACGCCGCCTTCCCAGGTCGTCCCCTTGCCGCCCCGGAACGGCGTTGCGCCGTTGTCGGGCCAGGCATCCAGTTCCGGGCCGTTGTCGGAAGTGAAAAAGATGAACGTGTTGTCGAGCTGACCCGCTTCGCGCAGCGCCGCAACCAGCCTGCCGACGATGTGGTCGACTTCGACCACCGAATCGCGGTAATGCGTCTTGGCGACACTCGTGCCGACGAACCCCCTGGCGGGAATGTTGTCGTAATGCACCTTCAGGAACGCGTGTTTGAGGAAGAATGGTTTGTTCTCGGCCGCGGCCTTCTTGATGAAATCGATGGAATACCTGGCGAAGTCCTGGTCGAGTTCACCGATCACCGCGGCGGTCGTGAGCGGTTTGACACGCTGGAAATTGCGACCCTGCCCTTTCTTTCCGTGGATGAGATCGAAGATCGCGCCGCTGTTGTAGTAGTCATCGATGCGCGCTGGATCGTTCGTGAACTCCGGCGTGATCATCGTGCGGCGCGACAGGCCCGTGGTGTGAAACGACACGACCGAGCCGACGCCATAGAACTCATCGAAGCCAACCTCGTGCGGGAGCATCCCTTCGGCTTCGCCGATGTGCCACTTGCCCGCGAGCGCCGTGCGATAGCCGGCTTGGGAGAGAAGCTTGCCCAGCGAGTGTTCGCCTTTCCACGGATTGACGGAGAACGGCTCGTTGGCCAGGACCGGGCGTGTCAGGCCAGTGCGTACGGGCAGCCGGCCGGTAAGGATCGCCGAGCGCGTGGGCGTGCAAGTCGGCTGGGAGTAGACCGATGTCAGCTTCAATCCGTTGGCTGCCAGCGCGTCGATATTAGGTGTCGCGGCACCCAGTGCTACGCCCCCGCCGTAGCTGCCAGGATCGCCCCAGCCCATGTCGTCCACCAGCAACAGCAGGATGTTGGGTTTGCGACCGGTCTTCTGCTCGAGTGCCGCCAGTTTCTCGGCTGCGGCTCTCTCCTGTTCCGGACGAGGAATGGACGGTTCCATCCATTCGATGCTTTGTTTGCTCTGCACGACCAAACGGTTCGATGGACTGCTTGGCGGTGGTGGGGCATCGCTGGACGTGACCACTTGTCCGTACGAGGAGGAGACGGCTGTTGAAACGACTACGACGCTCACAATCCACACGATGGCGGAGATACGGAACGGAAACAATCGTCTGTTTTCCATGTTCATCTTTTCCCCTTTCACAGCAGTTTGTCGATCGCAGCCAACGTCGACAATCTCGATACTACGGATTTTTCTACTTCTCAAGTATGACTCCTTGGAGAATCCTGCCCTCGCTCAAAGGTGTCTGTCAAATCCGAGCCACTTCAACGGATTCTCCACCGTTTCACAGACAGTTGAATAAAGAGTTGCTCTCCTTTGCTGAAGGGAATTCACCGTTGCATTTTCGTGGAATCCCATCTACACAAGCGGCCCAAGAAGAAGGGTCAGGCTCGCACACGTTGCCGGTTCTCGCTGGTCTCGTTTTCGGAAGAACGTCAGGCCAACTCAGACTATTACTGTTGTGCCGTAGCACCATAGCGTGTAACCATTCCCTACGCGTTCTCCCACATTAAGAGTAAACTCCACACCACAGAATGCAACCGTGGGTTTATCTATATAATCCACAATTCAGCGAGAATGCACAACGTGACCGAACGGCCAAGCGTAAGGCAGGACATAAAGGAGGTCGTCATGAATCGAATTATGATTCTCGCCCTTGACTGTCAGTGACATTTGTGTCGTGTGCGCAGACTTATCACGTGATAGACCTGGGAGTGCACCCGGACTTTGAGACATCCGAGCCCACTGGTATCAATAGTTTCGGTCAAGTGTCCGGTTTCTGGTCCAGAAACAACGACACCTTCCGGCGCGCGTTCATCTACGATAGGCCGGGCTGCGCGATGGTCGATGTCGGCGCCAGGGTGCCCCAAGCCTCATCGGAAGCGACGGCAATCAACGATGGCGCCATGGTGGTGGGCACCTTCCGGCGTCCGGGCGAGAGATCGCGAGCCTTCTCGTTTTATCAGGGGGTATTCCAGGATCTCGGCGGCGGTGACCAGCTGAACCAACATGCGCTTGCCGTGAATAAGAGCGGGAAGATCGTCGGGTTTCAGTCCGTGCCCGGGCTTTCCACGGAAGAAGCGGTGACGTACAGCAACGGCCAAGCCGTCACCTTCCCAACCTTTGTCGTGATTCCACCCAGCGGAACTGCCCCTGTGATCAGGGCGACCGGCATCAGTGACTCCGGTGAGGTGACAGGGCCACTCCGGGCTTCCGGAGGCTCGATACTGGGGATGAAATTTTTCCCGAACCTGAACCGGTGGTTTCAGATTCGCCCGCCTTCCCCGCACCCGCTGCTGGCCGACGTTGACCGCGTCATGCAGCCTCGAGCAATCAATGTCCACGGAAACGTGACCGGCACCATCGGCAGTGCAGTCCCACATGCATTTCTCTCACGGAACCACTTCGAGCCCACACAAGATCTGGGGACGCTCGACCCGGCGCATCCGGAGTGGTTCAGCGTGGCGGAGGCGATCAACGCTTCCGCCCGGGTGGTTGGCGTTGCGCAGACCGGCGCGGAAATCACCGCCTTCCTGTACGATGGGTCCACTATGATTGATTTGAACACGCGACTCTCAGGAGCCGCCGGCTGGAAGCTGATCGGCGCTCTCGCCATTAACGATAAGGGCCAGATTGCGGCGCAGGCATCACTGAATAATGGACCGAGACGCGCGGTCCTTCTCCTGCCGGCCAGTCTTTTGGGTGGCATCGGCCACATATGTCCACCTGTGCTAGACTGATGCTCCGGCACGTCGCGCTCACGGTCAGATAGGGAATCCGCTGCATTTTCGTGGAATTCCATCTATAACAATCGGCCCATGAATTCTGAACAGATGGAAGAGATCACGCGCCACTTTGGCATTGTCGCTGACTCACTCCGAAGCGATATTCGGCAAATCGCCGACGGTCACGCGACGATCCGACATGAGCGACAGGGCTTGCCTGATGAGTTCAGGGACGAATTCAAGGAAATGCGGACGCTGATGAGGTTGTCATTTTCACAGCTCGACCAACGGCTCACACACTCGAATCGGACATGCCCGCGCTCAAATCCTGCATGGATCGCCTCGAAGCCAGTCGAACCTAATCTTCTCTAGAATCCGCCCCCACCGCTTCATTGAATCGGCTGCTTGCCTTTGGCGACCGTAACAGCAAAGAAGCCGGCGAAAGCCGGTGCTCGCCTCACCAGCAGGATCAAGAGACCACCGTGGCAACAGGTCAGGTTGACAACCGATGGGACAAGCGCAAGAATCACGCCCTGACAAAACGCCGTTCAACCTGCCTCAGAGTGTCTCAATGGCGAATGGCATGAACGCTCGTCTGTTCCTACGACGGCATCCCCAACCGGTCTGTTCTTTCTTCCGAAGTGCGCTCCTTTTGGCGGCGCTTCTCCTCATCGCATGCGAATTTTGCATGATCCATGAGGCCGGTGCAGAGGACCGGAAGGAGAACCAAGGTCGGATTTCGGCAGTCGATGTCGCGCAAACCGCCGATGTGATGCTTGATGGGCAGATTCTGTTCAAAGTCAGAGGAGTGACCGCTTTCCCGGCGGAGCGGCGAGCGGACTTCATCAGCCGTCGCATCGAAGCGCTGGCGTCGAATGAGACACGTTCACTTGAAGGACTCCACGTCGAGGAGGCTCCGGACCGGTCGATCATCAAACTGTCCGGAGAGGCGATTGCCCAGGTGTTCGATCCGGATGCCGAGATAGAAGGCGTCTCGCGCCAACTGTTGGCCGAATCCTACGCGGGCCGCATCAAGGAGGCTGTCACGAAGTACCGACGCGACCGCAGCCCACACGATCTCATGATCGACACGCTGTACGCGTTGGGCGCTACAGCTGCCGTGGCGCTGACCATATTTCTGATCGTGCGCGCATTCCGGCGGCTCGAACGCGGTGCGGAAGCGCGATACCGAGCCAAGGT
This sequence comes from Nitrospira sp., assembly GCA_019636815.1. GTDB lineage: Bacteria > Nitrospirota > Nitrospiria > Nitrospirales > Nitrospiraceae > Nitrospira_D. The sequence goes on along the minus strand of JAHBWT010000044.1, from coordinate 3,033 downwards.
CGAAGCACTCGGATCGAGAGTGTTTCCGGTCGTGGACGGCGAACAGCTGTGGGAGGTCATGCGGTCATCCGCGAGAATGGCGCGGAACCTGGTGTTGCTGGTGCTCGCCCTCTTCTACATCCAATTGGTGCTCGGCCTCTACCCTTGGACGCGGTCTCTTTCAGGGCAACTCTTGGCCCTGGTGCTCGATCCTCTCCGCACCATCGGGCTGGCCGTGGTCGATGCCGTACCAAACGTGATCTTCTTGATTATCCTCGCCTTCGTCACCCGGTACATCATACGGCTGCTGAAAATATACTTTATGGGCCTTCAACAGAAAACCATCACCATCTCGGGATTCGACCCGGAGTGGGCCATCCCCACGTTCCGACTCGTCCGTCTGCTGGTGGTCGCGTTTGCGCTGGTGGCGGCGTATCCATACATCCCCGGGTCTCAATCTGAAGCGTTCAAGGGGCTGTCGATCCTCTTGGGCGTCATCTTCTCGCTCGGGTCATCGTCCGCCGTGGCCAACATGATCGCGGGCTATACGATGATCTATCGCAGGGCCTTCAAAGTCGGGGATCGCATCAAGGTCGAGAATCTCGTCGGCGATGTGACCGAAATCCGCCTGCAGGTCACGCACTTGCGTTCGTTGAGCAATGAAGAAATCACGGTTCCGAATTCCACCATCCAAAACAGCAGCGTCACGAATCTCAGCGTCCTGGCGCGCGAGCGAGGGTTGGGACTCAATACCACGATAGGGGTCGGATATGACGTGCCCTGGCGGCAAGTCGAATCCCTGCTGCTGGAGGCGGCCGATCGTACCCCGGGGTTGCTGCGCGACCCGCCACCGTTCGTGATGCTCCGGTCGTTGGATGATTTCGCGGTGAAATATACCCTGTGTTTTTCCTGCAATCAGCCGCAAGTGAGCCACACGTTGTACAACGCGCTCCATCGCAACATCCTTGATCTCTTCAATGAGCACGGCGTGCAGATCATGACGCCGGCCTACGAAGGCGACCCCGATCATCCCAAGGTCGTTCCGAAAGATCGGTGGTGTGCGCCACCGGCCAAAGATGTGGAACGTATCGAACGGCTCGAGCGTGACGCCGACAAGCGGCTGGCATAGGCATAGATGTCTAGAGACGGGAGTGTATAGATGCCAGTGATTGTCCGGTGGAAGATGGCGATCATCGTATTGACCCTGCTGATGGGATGCGAGTATGTGCGCCCGACTCTGAATGAACCCATAACACAGTGGGATCCCGCAGCCGGCTATCGATGGCGGAATCTGGCCCCGCCTGAAGAGGGCAACTCGGACAGCCTGTTCATCGTCGCGTCGTTTTCCGGAGGCGGAACGAGGGCGTCCGCGTTGGCGTTCGGCGCGTTGCGTGAAATGGCGCGTCAGCAGATCACATGGGAAGGCAAGCAGAAGCGCCTGTTGGACGAACTCGACGTGATCAATGCGTTGTCGGGGGGCACCTTTACCGGCGCCTATTACACCCTGTTCGGAGACCGGATCTTTCACGACTTCGAATACCGCTTTCTGAGGAAGGATTGGGACAGCGAAATCAGGGGACGAATCCTCCGGTCGCCGGCCAACTGGTTTCGCCTCTGGTCTCCCTACTACGGTCGCGCGCACATCCTTGCCGACCTTCTGGACGAAGCATTGTTCGAGGGCAAGACCTACGACGATCTGATCAACCAGAAAACCAGACCCGGTCTCGTGATTCATGCCTCGGACATGGCCACGCTCTCGCGATTCGAGTTCGGTCAAACACAGTTCGACCTGATCTGTTCGGACCTTGGAAAATTGCCGATTGCCCGTGCGTCCGCCGCGTCCGCCGCCCTCCCGTTGGTGCTCAGCCCCATCACGCTCAAGAGCTATGCCGGACAATGTGGATACCAGCCGCCGTCCTGGTTGATGGAAGCCGGCAAGTCCCCCAAGCAGGCTCAGAGGCAACGGGCGAAAGAATTGCTGTCCTATCTTGACGCCCACAAGCGGCCCCATATTCACCTGCTGGACGGCGGACTGTCGGACAACCTTGCGTTGAGAGGTGTCTTGGAAGTGGCGAGCGTCTCCGGAGGTTTCGAGAACCATCTCAGAAATGCAGGAGTGAACGCGATTAAGAAGCTGGTGTTCATTTCGGTCAACGCCGAGACGAGCCCGGATGTGAAGGATTACCGGAGTGACGAGGTTCCTGTGTTCACACGCGTCTTCAGCGCTTTGGTCGACATCCCGATCAACCGGTATTCGGCGGATACGCTGTTGCTCTTACGCTTCGGCGTCGAGGCCTTGCGGGCGAAGCTTCGCATTCAATCGATGGAGGAAGACAGTCCCTTCGCGCCGGACGCCGACATCTACTTCATCGACGTCAGCCTGGGGGCCGTCGATGATACGGATGAACAGGAGTATCTCATGAAGATTCCCACGACGCTGTACTTGACGGACCAGCAGATCGACCGGCTTCTGATCGCGGCTTCCCAGCTGATCCGCAAGGACCAGGAATTTCAGCGATTGATGGCCGATCTGCAGAGAGGGGAATGATTCCCGTCCTCCGTCACTTGAGGTGGCAAGCCCTGTTCGACAACACCGCTCGTTCCATCGGCCCGGCTCTGTGGGAGATCCAGTCCACCATATTTGGAATTGCCTCAAGGCTGATCCGGCCTACGGCGTAGCTGCTTTTTCCGGCGCGGGCGGATTCCTGGTCGGTTCGTGGACGCTGGGCCAGGACTGATGACGTCTGTGGCCGACCTGTGAATTCATTGAGCTTTCTCTCATGACTTGACGTTTAGACGACAACGGTCTTCTTCACGTTCCGGAAGCCGGACGCACTGAGCCAATGCACGGCATACCTGCTCAGGAAGGAATGGTCTTAGACGGCTGCTAAGAATCCTGACCGTCAGCCGGGTGTACGAGATGCCCCGCCCAGTCTCGGACTCTCCGGCACAACACGTCGCGCAAGCCGGCGTGATGCGTGGCGAGCCTTCTTCCCTATCGGTCACAGTCTTCGCCCTCACAACCCTCCATTCTTAATCCGCCTTTCCATCCTT
>JAHBWT010000043.1 GCA_019636815.1 Nitrospira sp. | reverse complement strand
GCCGTCTGTTGCTCGCCTGGTGCTATGATGGCCGTCGATGAAACTCCATCGACAGGCGCATGTGGTGTACAAGACCCAGTACCATGTGGTGTGGGTGACGCGGTATCGGCGGAAAATTCTCGTGCCTGGGGTAGCAGAATATGTGAAGAAGGTTCTCGGAGGCGTGCGGGAATTTCACCCCGATTGGTTTCTGGAGGAGATTGGAGTGGAACGGGACCATGGTCATCTGCACACGGTGATTCCGCCGAAGTATGCGGTGTCAAAGGTCGTGGAGACGTTGAAAAGTGTCACGAGTCGGCGGCTGAAAGAGAAATTCCCGCACATGTTGCGCAAAGTGTATTGGGATGGTGGCGGGGTTTGGACACGAGGATTTTTCGCCTCCACTGGTGGGCATCAACGAAGCCACGATTCGGCACTATGTCCAGCACCAAGGCGAGCAGGAGACGGGTCAAGCGCAGCTTGAATTGTAAGGAGACCCCGCCTGGAAGGGCGGGGTTCTTCATTAGAAAGGACAAAAGAAGGCTTTTGACGGCCTAGTACGCTGTTAGGAAGATTCCTGAAATACTGGGAAGAACAGGTAACGAAAGGAGAATTTATGACTGCTGCTCTGCTAAGGCTGGTAGCGGTTGCTATAGTGGGTTTCTCACTAACTGTTGCATGTTCACCACTCCCGTCAGGGCCACCTAGTTCAGTCGCAATTGAAGGTTTTAGACCCTTTCCATCAGCACGTACCTTTGACAAGCCAGGACAAGTCTTCCGGGTTGATTCATCTGGCAATATCTACTCGGTACTGACGCTAAACGTTTTACCCTCTTCCGGCAGAGAAGTCTTACCTGCCCTTTCATCTTCCATAGAACTCTCAATAAGACAAGTCCTTGAGGCTGTTGGACTTCCACAAGATCGCATCTATGCGCTTGGAGAAGCAAAGGTTTCATACGTTCAGCGGTTTTATGTGGAATCGGTCAACGGAACGCGAGAGTACTTAGATGATACTGCCATCGATGACAATTTGCCGCGAACTATCCGTGAACAGAACATTACAATACGCCCAACCAATCGCTATTATCTTATACGAGAAACAATTGCGACGGATAACATCTCCTATGGGATTAACAAAGCCTCACTTATTGATCTCGGGATCTACGAAGGCGTTGTTGGACTCCTTAAAGGACAGTCGTCCTTGCGTTGGAAGGTAGGCGATGCATTAACACTAAGCCAGTCGTTCGGCCAACCACTCCGCATTTGGTATAAACCTGAACGGATTGAATTTGAGAAAACTTATGCTTTTGGTCGCGACCAAGCAGTAAATTTTAAACTTACGCCGGCAGCGCCAGGAGAGCTACGACTGACGGGTGAGGTACCAACTAAGCCATGATTCTCCACTCGAGGATATGCCTTTAAAATCAACATGACAAGCATACTCTCTAAGATCGGAATCCCGAATGTGCCTAAATGCTGTGCTTTTTATATGTTTGCACTTAGCGTGTTTCCATTCTCGACCATGGCGTGGTCTCAACAGCCCTTTCCAATAGTCAACGACGAGACATCACTTATTGCTATACAGCATTTATACAATAACATGGAAAAAGCTCTGAATAACGCTGAAGTAGATCTTCTTAAAGGGCAGTGGGACGTCCAAACTTTCGATGAAAATGGAGCCCCGCTTTACCGTCAGGCGTTACTTAGAGGATTTCGTTTTAGGCCTTACCTGAACAATGCATTGCAAGTGCATAAGGACTCGTCTGGTGACTATTTTCTAATTCCAACTGGTGTTATCTCCTTGCCTAATTCAAAAAAAGAAGTAGACGGCTTATACTTTTTCGTTATCAAAGAGCGGTCAGTATGGAGCATTCTTGTTGCCGTAGAAACAGTCAAAGAGTTGGAAGCTGCACTAAAACACTCAAACAGGAAGTCGCAGTTGCAAGTCATCCTTCCTAAGTTCCAAAAAATGTTAAATGTTGAATCGCTGTTTACTCGCAATAAGTCAACGCCATGAATCGCACCATAAATGGTTTTGTCATATTATGGATCGCGACTCTACTTATACCAATACATGACGCACAAGCACGAGACCTATCAGATAAGTTTGGATTTTCTTTCCCTGCATCTATAGAAGAGGAATGGGAAAGGGTACTTCTAACAGTGCCAACTCGTGAACGGCGAATTGGCCGTCAAATTAAGCTGGCATTCGAACACAGCGGTATTATCACTTCACCGTATGCCATTTTTAAGAATGGCGAGCCCACCATCATGGTGCCATGGGAGTTTACAGTAATGATGATGGCGCTTGTCGATGTGCGGTCATTTACTTTCTTCGCTGTCCCTCTAGGGATGGACCTTGACCCGAAAGGTCTAATATATGCCAAGAAACGTTACCTTAAATATGTTGCCGAAAGACTAAAGCAAGGCAAAAGGGGACAGGCCAGACAGTCTGATGAGATAAAAAGCGCATTGGAATGGATTGCTGCTGACAGATCACAGATTGAGATATGGGAAAATAATCGCTACGTAATGCGAGAGCAATTTGATGCAATGATGATGTTTGCTCTTGCTCATGAAGCTGCCCATCATTTATTGGGACATACCCACACATTGTCACAGCCTCATAGGCCATTAGAGGTTTTAAAGATAATCAAGGAAGGTCGTCCATTTGAGTCTGCTTTGGACCAGGAATCATCTCTATCACCAGAGCTAAAGGAGGCCCTCCCCGCCATAGGAAAGGAATTGGAAGCAGATGGGTGGGCGGCAGATACACTAATTCGGTCAGGCGTAAATCCAGTCCTCATGGTTCATATCTTTGAATACTACCATGCGTTGAATTGTACAACCCTGGAGCGCATGGAATCAGATATGTACATTGCCGATACTCTACGCCTGCTTCATTTCGTTAATGTCGCTTTAGATAATGGTTTCTACTGGGAGGGAAGGACTCAAGAAAGAAATAGGAAGGCAAGTGAGCCGAGACCATTGCCACAAGACCAGTCACAGGCACTTATCAAGGTCAAAAACAAGATAACTGACTTTCTTCCCGATGTTTGCATGCCAGACTTTTCTTATTAAGAGCGCGTAACAAAATGACCGTCGAGGAGCTGGCGGTATTTCGGCACGTGATGGAGCATACTGGCATTCACGGAGGACCGAATGCCAGGCAAGGTTTCAAAATGGCTCCCCGACGACCTCTGGGAGCGAGTCAGCCCGCTGCTGCCCAAGCCGCGACGTCATCCGGGCCGCAAGCCCCTGAACGATCGCATCGTGCTCACTGGCATCATCTTCGTGCTGCGCACCGGCATCCCATGGCGGGAGATGCCCGCCGAGCTGGGGTGTGGCTCCGGGATGACCTGCCTTCGTCGGCTCAAGTGGTGGTATCGGAACGGTGTGTTCCAGAGGCTCTACGAGGTTCTGTTGGCTGAGCTCAACGGCGCCGACAAGATCGACGGGTCCCGCGCTCTGGTTGACAGCGCGACCACAACGGCGCCGAGCGGCGGTGAGAAAACAGGCCCAAATCCCACAGATCGTCGCAAGCGGGGCTCGAAGGTTCACGTTCTGGTCGATGCCACGGGCATTCCGCTGGCTATCCAGGTGACCAGCGCCAATACCCATGATGTTACCCAGGTGATCCCGCTTGTGGACGGGGTGCCGAAGGTTCGGGGGAAAAAAAGGCCGGCCAAGACAAAGGCCGGACAGGGTGCAAGGAGATCGCGGCTATGACTCCGAGCCTCATCGAGATCAGCTCCGAAGCCGCGGGATCGAGCCACAACTTGCGAAGCGGCGGACCGAGCATGGCTCCGGGCTCGGCAAGACACGCTGGTATGTCGAGAGAACCCTGGCCTGGTTCAAGCGCTACGGGAAGATCCGGATCCGCACCGAGAGGCGAGCCGAGAACTACGAAGCGCTGATCAAACTGGCGGCCTGCCTCATCTGCCAGCGGAACCTATGAGGTCATTTTGTTACGCGCTCTTAGTGACGGGAGGTGAATTATGAACCTGGTGACCTTTCGTTTCCGCCAGTCCCCGGCCGTAGACTTTTATTGGAACCTCGAGTTGGCCAAGCGGGGATCCCTACGCGAATACAAGGTAGATCCCAATATCCCCATTTATGAGTCGACTTTCGACCTCCTGAACCCGATTCAAGTAGGACACGCCTTGTCCCTGGCAAAGGCCCTGGTGCTCGACAAGCGAGCCGAGGTCTTATGGGGAAATACGTCGTTGACCATGGTGACCGTCCGTGATGTGCTGCAGTGCTATCAGCAATCGATGCAGGTCGACGACCATCATGCACATTGTTGGTTCAAGATCCGGCTCACACTTGACCTGAGCGTGACACGATTCGAGGTGGAGTCCGACGACTTTCCAAAATCGTTCGTATTCCCGTGTCGACGTGCGGCCACACATGCCTATGGCATTCACTATGAGCACCCAGGGACGATCTACGACCAACTGGAATCGGCCTTGTGGCGTGCCGGCACACGTTGGTGTCCGCGGCTCTCGGATCTCTCAGAAATAAAACTCATCAACGTGGAGCTGCAAACTAAAAGATGAAGGACCGGCCCAATTGAAACACGAGCCTTGTAGTATAAGTAGTATAATCGCTTAAGCCATTCGTAAACCGCAGGTCGCCCGTTCAATCCTGGTCGCTGGCTCCATACAATGCTTGTCTCAACCGCGAGCGGATAAACACCTCCAGTATCTTATCTTCTCCAGAACCACGTTTGCTTGACCCGGAGTTTTACCAATTGGCGCGACGGGGTAAGAGCCTTCAGTGGTTTATCTTTTCCACACCGAACCTTGTGGAGGCCGCCCCACTAAACAACGATCTTGCCGTTATGGTGTCGTGACTTGCCGTCCTTTCACTGATCCACAGACCCGTCCGCGCGCAACCCCAGCGTCCCTCATATCTCTGGAGTTTCACTACCGCTCTCTGGTTCTCCCTAGTATGACGACATGCTACTCACATGTACTGTTGTGTGAAGGGGAATTGAGCAAGCGCTTGAAACACCAGAATGAAAGGAGGGTGCGTGATGGCTGCGACGGCAATGAAAGGCAAACTGATCGCTCTGGAATATTCCTTCAGGTCCGAGGACAACCGGGTCGTCGACTCCAACGTCGGAAAAGCTCCCTTCGTCTACACACAGGGAGCCAATCAAGTGATCTCAGGCCTTGAGTCAGCGGTTGAAGGGATGATGATAGGAGAGACCAAGCAGGTCGTTGTTCCTCCTGTGGACGGTTTTGGCGAGCACTATCCGAACGCAGTCCAGGAGGTGAACAAGAGAAGGCTTCCGAGGGACGTCCAGGTCGGAACACAGCTCAGTGTGAAAGATAAAGATGGTCGAGACCATCGATCCATGGTCACACAGATTAACGAACGCACGGCACTCTTGGACTTTAATCATCCGCTTGCTGGAAAGACGCTGCTCTTCGATTTGAAAGTGGTTGCCATCGAGTGAGGAACGTCAAGTGCGTCTCCCGCATCAACACGGACAACCTTCCGCTGTGATTCCGAGAAGGTGTCCTGAGCCGAATAACGTATGTAGACCAAGCACAACAAATTCTGGAGGGGAGGTCAGCATGGACGCGCGCAATAAGGCTCAATCCGAACGTATTCTTGGTGAAAGCGGACGAGAAATTGAGCCCTGGGAGATCAAGGCAGGGAAAGCTGTCTTTTATCTGACCATTGCAGCGGGGCTATGGTTTTTCTATTGGTTTAATGGTATTCAATGCCCCTGCTAGCGCAGGGAAAAGATACCGGGACGATCCACAGCGGGTCCTCATCTCTTGATGTGCGGTAGAGATGGCTGTCGGGTGGCATGAGTGAAGTCTTGGGGGCAGAGCACATCCCTGCGGAGGTTAACCCGGCGATTCTTACGTGTTGTCCGAAGAGGCGCGCCGTTTACTTGCAGTCGTGACGAACCGGTCTTCAGAAAATACAGCTCGGAGGCGGGTGGTGACGGATCGGCGATAGAGCTCAGACTCGCGACCGACTAGGACCAGGTTGTTGTTGTCGAGGAGGATATTGAGGTGATCTTCCGAGACGAGGAGCCGAGTGCTGTCACCCACATTCACGCGATACTGTGTTTTCCCGTCCGGATTGCGATCTGCGCCCGATACAATCTCGGTCAGACCGTCAATGATACCTTCATAGGCCTCGGTACGATGGCGGACTTTCGTACCATTTGGAATACGGACCCACTGCTCAATCGATATCGATCGATTCGATTTATCGGTACTCATGGACATTTACTCCAGTGAAAGCAATTCTGCACACTCTGATATGAACGACGCGGCCGTTGCTTGTATTGCCGTAGGCAACCGGATCTGTGTCGGAAGCCAACCTCTACTGATCATTTCAATCGCGCAGGGACGGAACGGAAGGGGAGAGCGCGAGGATCAGAAATTTGGGCTGGACGACTCTACCACAATAGAGCTGCATATTGCGAACGAAAGGAAATGCCTGGTAGGAAGCTCAGCGTCTCATGAGTGGGTTGGACCGCCGGAACCGTTTGAGGACGGCTCCGGCTCACATTCCCGTCCTCGCCGCAGGCACTCACTTCATCACACTCCAGTTTGCGGCGATCAGCTACAAACTACGCATCACATAAAACCGCCCATAAAAAGCGCAAATGCAACGATCCCGATAAAAATCACGCCATACAAATACACCCATGCTGGCTCGTGTGTTATGTCGTCCTTTACATCCTTTAAGTGTACATCACTCATAGCCAGTTACCTCCTTGTTTGAAACCTCCTGTTTTCCGTATAGGGGTGTCTGGACCGTTCTCTATGCTGGTTACATGCTAATCATCGGAACGTTCCTTCGCCATCGCCCAGAAGATTGAATTTTCGGCTACACCGAATGGGTGATGGAATCGGTACGCACAGGACGGATCAATGGGGTTTCAGGTAGGTCAGAATAGCCTCAACACGCCCGCTGACGGAGAGTTTTTGATAAATATGATGCAGATGCGTCTTCACCGTATCGATCGAGACGCACAACTGATCGGCAATTTCTTTGTTGCTCCGACCGGCGGCGGCGCACGCCAGGATTTCTCGTTCTCGATCGGTCAGGCTGGAGAGCAGGGTGGTGTGTTCCTCAGGGCGCTGTCGCACTGCGCCGGGAACGGTTTGAACGAAATGGCCGGGTATGACCGGCGCCAGGACGTGCTCTCCTCGAGCCGTCGCGCGGATGATGCGCAAGAAATCCGTCTGATCGGTGTCCTTCAAGACATAGCCGAATGCGCCGCCTTGCATGGCGGCGACAATCCTGGTGTCTTCATCATACCTGGCCAACAGCAGCACTCGGGTATCGGGTAAGTGCTGATGGATGAACGTGGTGAGCGATTCGACCTCAAGGTTCGGGAGATCGACGTCCAGGAGAACGATATTGGGCTTGTGTTCAATCGCCAATTGATAGACCTCGTGCCCATCTGTCGCTTCCAGAACGGTGGCGACATCCTGCTCCCGTTCTAACAGCAGCCGCAAGCTCTGTCGAAACAGTCGTTGCGCTTCGACAATAAGCAGTCGGATGGGCCTGACTTGGGCTCTGCGATCAGTTCGATGCGCCGCGCGTGCCATACTTCTGACCTCGACGGCGCTCGATTGCGTGCTTCCTGATTTTCTCAGGTACCGGTGTCACCATTCATGCTTCTCTCAGGCTGCCATGCGAAATGTCCAGCGGTCGGCATCCTGCCTCAGCTGAGCAAGCGCCTTCGCCTCTCGGTTCTGCACCGCCATGGAAAGAGCGCCTAAAAAGACGGTGGCTAACAATAGTCCGGCGGCAATCACGTAGCTCACCGGAATCTCCGGCCACGACGACGGTTCGGTAGATGCTACAGCGATATCGTCCGATGGCACCACCGCTGGTATCGCCACAGTCGGCTGCATCGTGCGATCAGGGAGAACCTCGTGGCGTACGGCAGCGAATATCAACCCAGCGAGCTGCTCTTGGTGCACCGCCCGCCCTTGTTCGGAGCTCATTTGTGCCCGAACCACATGGACCAGAGCCGATCCGAGTCGCTCCTGAATGGCGCCTGCCTTCAGCCAGTCGTGTTGGGCAGCCTCGACGATGCGGCGTCCGATCGTGGCGGGCCAGGTAGAAGCGAATCCGTCACGCAGGCGCTGCCCATGAGCGTCGATCGCGCTGATCATGTTCATGTTATACATGGTGCCATCCTGATCCGCCGACAAGAGGCCGTTCCGGACGCCACGCATCGTGAAGTTAACGATCGCCCGTCCCATGACTCCCTCGACGCGAGCCCTATGATCGGCCGGGACAGCCTCTGCGCGGCTGAGGACCGATCCGAGCAGGCCGCGAGAGCCCGATTGCCAGTCATGATATGACATCGTTGCGCGATTCCATTCAGAGACTGATTGAGCCATGGTGTGATTGGTGTGGCGGTCGAAAAGCGCTTGGTCCACGATGGCTTGGCCGAGAACCGGTTGGAGCGTCCGTATGCCACCCTCCACGTCTGTGGACTCCAACGGAAGGGATTGATGAGAGCTCACCTGATAGGTTCCGTTGACCGCGATAAATAAGAGAAGTGCACCAAAGATAGTGGCGCACATTCCGACACCCACGAAAATGTCAATGGTATTATAGCGGTAAGACATATCGACCTCCTTGCCACATGGGCAATCGCGCGTCTGGCGACGTGCCGCATCGAGAAGGAGCCGTCAGACTGAACAGCTCGGTGACGGCTCTCCACGACACCAAAATGAGAGGATTGAGAAAGGGCGAACTGGAGAGAAGGCCGCACATACCGTGTCGCTCGGGTGAAGGCTGCCTCCCAATGACGAACATGGCACCACCTCCTGAGAAGATGAGGCGGCCTCAAGTTTTTACTCTACGCCCCACGAGCAGGGTGGTCAAGGGGCTCGCAATCATCCGAGAACACCGGTCATCACTGCATCAAATCAAGAAAAAATTGTCGAGACGATCCGAGATGGGTAGCATAGGAAACCATGAAGATCTCGTATCTCCTTTTGGGCATGATGGTTGCTGTGCCAAGTCCGGCAGTGGCTGGAGCAGAGTTCGTCGCACGGGTCATTGCGGTCCACGAGGGAGATCGCCTGACAATCCACCATCAAGGCAGAAAAGATATGGTGTATCTCCGCAATGTGGATTGTCCAGAGTTGAAACAGCTTTATGGAAAACAGGCGAAGCATGCGACGGCTGCCTATATCGCGAATCGTGAAGTCGTCGTGCGGGAACTGCAGCAGGATCGGCGGGGTCGGATGGTTGCCGATATCCTGCTTCGAGATGGACGTCAGGTTGCCCGTGAGCTAGTCAAAGAAGGGCTGGCCTGGGTGCAACCCGGAGGATCTTCGGATCAGAGCCTCAAAGACATGGAGGAATTGGCCCGAGCTTCCGGAAAAGGGCTGTGGTCGGACCCTAATCCCGTTCCACCGTGGCAGTGGAAACCAACGAAGCCTGCCCGTCACGATCGTTGAAGGGTACACTCTCGGACTCTCCTGTCTCCCGCATGTAGCTGCATCATCCCTCGTCGTTCAACAACTCCGAGACAGTCCCGATCGTTCAGGAGTCTAAGAATCCCAGAGGGTCGACAGAAGCCATCCCGTCGGGAGAGATTGGCATGAAAATTTTCACTCCCCATCTTCTGTTGATAACCCTGTGTGCAAATCTCATTTTTCAGAAAATCTGGCGCGAATGGCGCGTCTATTCATCGAATCGCCTATTTTTTAGGCATCTGCCATAGCAAGTACGACCCCCAAGTAATAGTTATACAGGCCTGGAGTTCCTACGTTCCTGCATATTCCTAGAAAAATGCTCTTGACATGGCCAGTGGCATCCACTCAGGTAATATGATATTGCCACCATTTGAATCACTATCCACAGGTTCAAGACTTTTCTGGGGATGGCGGCTCTCAGCGTCAGGGGCGAGTTTCGTATCTGTCAAGGGGTTCAAAGGAGAAAAGACGGCTCCATCGCATCGCGAAAAAGATCTACGGATCACCTTCTCAAGGCTGGAGCCGAATGGCTGATCTCAGGACCACGCATCGAAATCTCCCTACAGTTGAGACTCCGGATGGGGATGCGCCCATCCGGAGTCTTGGAGAGTTAGGAGAGGAGCATCAACTCCCGGTGACCGACTCCAATGTCGTCGTCGGATCGGACGGGGCGGGTGGAATACTTTCGGTCGTCGAGTCGCCATCTTCCATAATGGATGAGGGATCGATCGATGACCCCGAAGGCTCGGAGGTGGTGACAGGGGCGGGTGGGAGCACCATGTGCTCCTGACCGATCTTACGGACCTCCAGATGGACCCGGCGATTCATGTACCGGCAGATGTCGCTGCCATCGACACATAATGCCCCTTCTTCGCCTAGACTCACGGTCTTCATCCGGTGTTCCGCGATGCCAGCGCCGACTAGTTCCGCTTTGACCGCTTCCGCCCGCTTCATACCCAGCTGCTTGTTGTAGCTTGCAGACCCCTGCTGGTCGGTATAGCCTTGGATCAGCACGCCGTAATCTTCATGCTGGTTCAACATGGCGGCTTGAGCCGAGAGCTGGACCTTCCCTTCATCAGTCAGCCCCTTTCGACCGACTTCGAAGTAGATATCGGCATGGATAATGTCCGGTATTGAGGCGACCGGAGTCCCCACCTGAGGGAGGTGGGTGGTCGATGCCTCGGCCTGGTTCACGGCTGCGGTCTTCTTGAGAAGATCCGTCACCTCGGCATGCTGGATCTTGTTTGTGGCGGAGGCCTTCACCTGGTTGCTGGCTTGGCTATAGAGCCAGACTGCGGCAAGCAATCCTCCCATGAAGAGAACGACTCCGGCCAGGACAATGCCCTCTTTCGTTTCTTTCTGTGGCCCCATCACCTTGGGGGCGATACTTCCTGACGATACTTGTGATGAACCCTGTGACATGATGGCAATCCTCCTTCTTTCTTCAAAAGTGAAAAGTGAAGTGTGAAGCGTATCTCGTCAGCTGCGGTCTGGATTTCCTCACCTCCTTCCTTGCCGTTGGTTTATTGCGCCGACGGAGAATTGCTTGAGCAATGGGAATGCCGGCAAAAGATCGCTACCAGATTTTGAAAACCGCGAGGAAAGTTAAAAGGTTATGGAATTGGATGAGGCAGGTGCGAGATGCGGGGACGCGATGGTCCATCACGTCATGCGGGGATAGCCCCGCATGAAGAATGTTGAACTGACCTCCTGCTGCGTTCTCGCATCGTTTAGAGACTCAACGTACCGAAGGATGTATGGTCTGCTGTCGGTAAATCAGAAGTTAGCTGCAAACGACAGCTCCAGTGAGACCACCTCATTGGGGGCCACCGTGAGCTTCTGTTCTTGTGTGCCGAGAATGGGATGCCAGGCCGTAAGGCGATAGGTCCCTGGCGGGAGATCCTCGATGGAGAAGGCGCCCGTCGCATCCGTCACGGCATAGTAGGGATTATCGACAGCATAGCCCCAGTTCTGCATGTAGGGGTGCAGGCTGCATTGCATGGTAAACGTTTTTTGTCCTTGGGCCAGCTGCACGAGATCGGTGGTCCCACTGGTCTCTACGGAGGGCCGGTAGAAGACCATGTCGTTTCCGGTTTGATCGGACGCCAACCCTTGGATGTCGTGGGGGACTGGGTCCCGATTGAACACCGTGACTTGTCGTGTGTCGCCGATCACAGTGACGAACGGCAGAAACTGACAGAGATCCGCTTCCACTTCGGCATCGATGAAGGGCTTGCCACGTTTCACGCCTTCCACCGCCACCACGACATCTTTGAGGGCGCCATCCGGTCTGAAGGTGACTTCCCTCAGGCGTCGGTATCCACGGCCATCGGACAGTTTGCTGCAATACTCATGGTCTGGATAGCGACGCAACTCGAATTCTTTGGGCGCCGGTACGGTTCCGCTGACAGTCACTGACCCGCGCACGGTGGCCCCCTCCTTGACAGGCCCCACTTCATAGGCCCAGGCCTCGGCGCTCAAGCAGGCTGTCAACACCACGAGCGCACCCGCCGTCACCCTGATTCCCATTCTGAGGTTTTGCTTCACTGCTGGTTCTCCTGCCACTACCGGTCGTTTGCTGTTGGTTGTGGGATGCCTGTACTCTTCTACCCGGCTCACCTGTCCGCTCACTGGCTTGAGTGGAAATCGCTCAATCATGGTCACACCCCGATAGTATCGCCGAGTTTGCTGCCCTCTGCAACGGTGACTTTACGAGAGCAACGCCCTTAACTTAGGACGTGCGCTGACCTGGTGGAGGTTCCCGGGTAGAGGGTCTAGTCCTGTGCATTTCTACGGGATAGAATAAGCACCGGGGTCCGATCGCAAGGCATTGAATTTATTAGAGCGACCAACCACGTTATGGCGAGCAGAAGTTCCTAAGTATATACGGCCATGTTCAACAAAGGAGCACACCTTCATGTCAGACGTTAAAGAGCAGATGACGAAAGCGTTGGAGCATCTCAAGCAACAGCGCGATGAACTTCAGGTCCAGCTTCACCTGGCCAAGGCGGATGCGAAAGATGAATGGGCACGCCTAGAGGCTCAGTGGGATGCAATAAAACCCAGGCTGGAGGCAGCGCGCGAAGAGGTTGGGAAGACAGCGGAATCCGTCGGTGCCGCATTGGGCATGGCGATCGACGAATTGAAGAAGGGCTATGATCGGCTTCGAAATCGACTATGAAGAAGGCCTCGCACAGACAACGACTGCGCACAAGCTTTTCCGAGCAAGCAGATTAGAAGCGGCATGAGTATCCGGGAAGCCACACGAGACGATTTTGAACAGATTTGGCCGATCGTTCATGAAATTGTGGCCGCCGGCGAAACCTATGGATATCCGCGAGATATCACTCAAGAGCAGGCGCTCAATCTTTGGATCGAGGTTCCAAGAAAAACGTATGTGTTCGAGGAGAACGGGCAAGTCTTGGGAACCTACTACATCAGGACCAACCAATTAGGTCCAGGAGACCATGTTTGTAATTGTGGGTACATGGTTTCATCAGCCGCCAGAGGGCGAGGAATAGCCACAGCGATGTGCGAGCACTCTCAAGAAATCGCACGAGAGATCGGATACAAGGCCATGCAGTTCAATTTCGTCGCGTCCACCAATGAAGGCGCAGTCATGCTGTGGAAGAAGCTTGGCTTCACGACTGTGGGGCGTTTACCCAAGGCATTCCGCCATCCATCAAAAGGCTACGTGGATGCGCTGGTCATGTACAAGTGGCTGGCAAGAGGACCTCACGTTTCAGTCGACGCCGTCGCTTCGTAGGGGTTCTCTGGCGGCATCCTGCGTGCTTCAGGAGGCCGATAAGGTTTGGCTTACGATTCCTCTTTGGAGGATTCCTCGCTCTGTTTGAGCCAGAGTTCAAGCAGTCTTGTCTCGCGTTCAGACTGAGAAATGTGCTCCAACGCGAACGCGCCCCTCAAACGATCTTCATAAAATGCGCGTTGCTTGGCGTAGGTTTTTTTAAATGCCTCCGTCTTGAGGGTTTCCCAATCCGCGTCGGATATTCCAGCATGCGAACGCAAGAGGTTGATCTCGATAGCTTGGAAGGCAAAAACTTTCGCCAAAACCTTAATGACGGTTGCATTGGTCATGAATCGTGGAACTTTATCAGCCATGACTCATCGTTTCGGTCATGCCAAGGCCTAACCAAGCCGTACCGGTGACATTCTCAGCGTCCTCAACTGGGACGGAGCCTGGAGGCGGGACGGATCAGTTCCGCACGCC
This sequence comes from Nitrospira sp., assembly GCA_019636815.1. Classification (GTDB taxonomy): domain Bacteria; phylum Nitrospirota; class Nitrospiria; order Nitrospirales; family Nitrospiraceae; genus Nitrospira_D. Next base: position 20,989 of record JAHBWT010000043.1, on the reverse strand, counting down.
GCTCCAAACTTTTGCCGGATCGATCGGCTTGTCTGGATTAAGGTTTTTTGCCCTTTCCAGCAGGACATCGGTCCCTTCCGGATAAGCCGGATCAGAAATACAACAATCATCGACCGGACAGACTGCCGCGCATTGAGGTTCGTCATAATGGCCGACGCATTCGGTACACCGCTCATGGGTGATCACGTAAATATTGTCGCCTACTCCCTGGCCGTCGCCCACATGATGTCCCTTCCCCTCCGCGTCGCTGCGGGTTTCGAAGATGGCCTCGTTCGGACATTCCGGCAGACAGGCCCCACAGTTGATGCATTCATCGGTAATCAGCAATGCCATGATCCTGGCCTCCTTATTCTGTATGATTTAGCATGGCGTCGCACAGCCTCTTTATCGTATTTCCCGCCATGCACCATAAATCAGGAATTTCTTCTCATCTTCCGCACTGTCTCTCAACGCAACGGCGAGCACTCGGCTGACTGGTTCGTCACGATCTGTCAAAGGGTTCCACTGAGAGTTGAAAAGATCTCAGTGTGGACAGGAGATCATAACATCCATCCCCTTAGGCACAATGAATATGGCAATCAAACGGCCTGATGTACCCATGCCTAGATCAATAGAACAACGATATACGCATGTTGCACCTTGATACGCGTCACTGTCAATGAGGCAGTTCGAAGGGAAAACTTCACGCTTGTAGATCTCAGGCAGCTTCTTGATCTCGGTGGGCGTTGCCCGTATGATCCCGCGCGCAAGCGCTCCGTGATAACTGTTCAGTCTCGAAAGTGAGGTTGCCGATGCGACGATTCCTCCTTACCCTGTTACCCTTGGCTCTAGCTGGTTGTCCAACTACGACGGCGCTGATGGTCGGAGCCCCGGCACTCCTGTCAAAATCCGAGTTCGATGAACGTCGAACGGAAACCAAACAACAGGTTGAGAAAGGACTGATCTCGAAAGAGGCCGGTGAGACGAACTGCCGGCAGATGTTGAATACAGTCGATCGAAATCATGCGGCGCCGCCACCGGTGGATCCCGCCATTTGTGAGTTCGGGTCGTTTCCCGACAAGCGCTATGAGTTGACCAGGTCTGTCGAGAGCGGTGCGCTGACAACCGAGCTCTGGGTGATCAAGTGCCAACAGCTGGCTGGGCAGCCATCCGGGACGGATGTGTGCCGATATGACCCGTTTGCCGATCGCATGATCCAATGGCGGCGGTTGGTCGGCGAGGGGAAAGCGTCGAAGGAAGGGGCCGAGATGGACTGTCGAAACTATGTGAAGCAGGTTCGCCAACATCCCATCCCTGGTCCGGAAATCACAGAGGACGCCTGCAAGCTGTAAAGACTTGATACCGATCATTTGCATGCTCCGAGCCTTTCGTTACGTTGAGCCGGACATCGCCGGCTAGGTCAATTAAGAGCCGTTTCCTAATTCATCCTCTTTGAGTGTTGGATCCCCGATTTATCCTGTGGCCACGCGCTGAGTGGCCATGAACTTCGGCGTGAGTCAGCTGGGAAGATGCGCTGCAAACCCTTACGGTCTATGGTATCGTGCCAGCGTCTTTGGAGGGGGAAATGATATTCAGACGGCCTGAACTTGAAAAAGACAATCCAATTGCCCCGGAACCGTACGTGGGGCCACGCCGACGATTGGCGATGGCTCGGGCAGCGGCGTTGGAAAACTCGACTGAAGCAGGAGATATGAAAGAGATGCTGCAGACACTGGTCAATGCGGCCGCTCGATTCCTGAGGGGGCAGCCGAAAGTCAGGAGACCGGGCCGGAGCCTTACGGCGTTGCGGGATGCGATTGAAAAAGCCAACCAGGTGCTTGCCGCTGAAAATCGTTCGAGGATCTCACGTCAGAAGAAGGGTTGATGCGACGAGCCTCTATAAAGACTATTGGCCGGTTCGCCCAATCAACGATATCAGCCTTTTACCTAAAGACTTTGCGCGCTAAGACTATCTCCATTGGATACAGAGCAGCGAAGGATATCCAGGTCTGCTTTTCCCACGATCTTAACCTCCTTGCCCGGTGCTTTGACCTGTTTGTGACAGCTTGTGTCCGTCACGATACATCTCATGGAATCTGAGCCCGATGGAGTACTGATGACGAATACCTGTTTCCCTTCTTCTTTGGTTCGTTTGAAGCATCCTTGGTCGGTCGCGACGCTTCGCGGTGTGTACGGCGTTTTTCGACTTCGATAAGTCTGTTAACAAACAGACTATTTCTTGTTCATCTTTTGGTCGCGCTGGCGCGCGAGAGCCGTTCGTAGTTTTTCCTCCTGCTCGCTACTGAGGGAGGTCTTTAGAATCGTCCCCTCATATCGCGAGATCCTGCTCAATAACTTCTCTTGGTCAGCCTTGCGAATCAGGAGAAAGATCGCCGAGGTGCCCCGTACGATAGTGCTCCCCAAAGACCGAATGAAATTGTCCGGGATCCCATAATCGCTAAGGAGGCCGAACTCGCTGGCGGCGACGGTTATGGCCCCGCCACCCGCCCCACCCGCGAGACTGCCCAGTAGACCGGCCAGGGGATTCATAAAGAGGAGCCCCATCAATCCTCCCCATAATATGCCCAGCGCCACGCCCTGAGTCGTAGCTCCTCCGAACACATCAACACACTGTTTCAAATGAACTTTGCCATCCATATCACGAACCACGATGACCGCGTCTTCCAGATCCAGGACATACTCGGTTTCCATCGCCCGGAGTTCGTTCAACACCCGATCCGCCGTACTCGAATCTTTGAATGCAATACAGACGAGTTCGCTCATAATTCCGCTCCTTGAAGGCTAGATATGTCAGTCTGGTAGATAAGCGTTGCCTATCAACATGGATTTCGTAACGGACTGCCGATCCACCATGGAGTGCAGGCACTACTTAACAGTAGGATTGCCTTCAGAGCAAGATGGTTCTCGGAAGGGTTTTGAACGAATAACCATCGCCCCCTCCATGCTCTTCGCCCCTTGTTTTTCCACGCCTTGTTCCCTTACTCTCGACCCGCTCTATTTGGAGTTGCCCGTCATGTTGCAAGCCGTGACACTGAGTTGTCGGCGTGGAGAGCGCCGCCTATTTTCCGACCTCACCGTGAAGATCGAGCCGGGAACACTCCTGGCGGTTGTAGGTGAAAATGGCAGTGGGAAAACCAGTCTGCTTCGCATCTTTTCGAGTCTATTGCCACCGGAGGAAGGCTCTGTCCTCTGGGAAGGCGAAGACATTCATCAACTCAAGGAACTGTATTCAGGTCAATTGACATATATCGGTCATCTCAATGGGATTAAAGACGATCTCACGCCACTTGAAAATCTGATGAGTGCCATGACTCTAGCGGGTGAGGCCTGCTCGCGTACGGAAGTGCAAGAGGCCTTGGAAGCGATCGGTCTCAAACGACCCATTCACCGGTTACCGTCAAAAGTGCTGTCGCAGGGGCAGAAGCGCCGGGTCGCTTTGGCGCGTCTGTGGCTTTCCACCAGGCCCTTATGGCTGTTGGACGAACCCTTCACATCGCTGGACGCGGCTTCGACGGGCATCGTGACACAACGTCTTCATGCACATTTGCATCGCGGTGGGCTCGGGGCCATTGTGACACACCAAGAGGTGGATCTCCCCGCAGACAGGGTGCAACGTTTGAGGCTGACTGGATGAGTCGCGCCAGCGTGTGGGAGGCCATAGGCGAAATCGTCAGGCGGGACCTATTGTTGGCTATGCGGCGCCGGTCGGACGCGGCGATGTCGGTCTTCTTTTTAGTCATCGTGGTCAGTCTCTTTCCTTTAGGTGTTGGACCGGAGCCGGCGGTGTTGCGGACAATTGGTCCCGGGGTGCTGTGGGTCGCAGCCTTGTTGGCCTGTCTATTGTCCTTAGCGCGTGTGTTTGCGGCGGACTATGTGGACGGTACCTTGGAGCAGATGGTCTTGGTGCCCCAGCCTTTAGCGATCCTGGTCGTTGGAAAGGTATTCGCGCATTGGGTGATCTCTGGGCTCCCCATCGTCCTGCTGTCGCCGCTGCTCGGCCTCCAATTTGGTTTGAGCGGAGAATCGCTGGGAGTGCTCGTGATGTCGCTCTTGCTTGGGACGCCCACGTTGAGTATGATTGGTGCCATCGGCGCCGCGTTGGTCCTTGGCGTTCGGGGGAGTGGTCTACTGGTCGCCCTCCTGGTGCTTCCACTCTACGTTCCAGTATTGATTTTTGGGGCCGGCGCCGTGACCAGCAGTATGGCTGGAATCGGCGGAGAAGCAAATTTGTCACTTCTCGGGGCCTGCCTGGTGCTGGCACTCTTTCTCGCACCATGGGCCACGGCGGCCTCGCTGCGTATTGCGTTGGAGTAAAACAGTTTCATGAGCACCGGTATCAATTGGGCCAAATATTCCTCTCCGCAGGCTTTGTATCCCCTGGCTGGACGACTCATCCCATGGTTCGCTTGTGTGGCGGTGGCCCTGATGGGTGTCGGCCTCTACATGGGTTTTTTTGTTGCACCGACGGACTTCCAGCAGGGTGAGGCCTATCGGATCATCTTCGTCCATGTTCCAGCCGCCTGGATGTCGATGTTCTTGTATGTGGTGATGGCTGTCTGGGCTGGTATCGGGTTAGGGCTCAATGCGCGGCCTTCCTTTATGATGGCCCAGGCAATCGCCCCGACCGGCGCGATGTTCACGTTTCTTGCGTTGTTGACGGGAGCGATGTGGGGGAAGCCGACCTGGGGTGCCTGGTGGGTGTGGGATGCCAGGCTGACATCTGAGCTGATCTTATTGTTCCAGTACGCGGGTGTGATGCTCTTGCGGACTTCGATCGACGACGTACGTCGGGCGGATCGTTCAAGCGCGGTATTCGCGTTGGTCGGTGTCGTCAATGTTCCGATCATTTATTTTTCCGTGCAATGGTGGAATACGCTACACCAAGGTGCGTCGGTCAGTATGTCGACCGGGTCGAAAATGGCGGCAACGATGCTTGCCGCCATGCTGCTCATGACGCTGGCATTTTGGATGTACAGCATCGCGGTCATCCTCTCGCGGGTGCGATGTATCATGGTGGAACGGGAATCATTGCCGGTATGGGAAGAAAAACCGGCTGCGATTCAGAAGATAGCGGAGGCTCGCTGATGCAGTGGGATAGTGCGTCGGAATTTTTTGCGATGGGTGGATACGGCGTCTATGTCTGGACCTCGTACGTGGTCACGGCGCTGTGCATGGTGTGGGAGGTAATGGCTTTGTGGCGTCGACGTGCGGCGGCGCGTGCCGAACACCGCGCGATGTTGATAGGAGACACCGATGAAACCGCGGCATAAACGCTTTGTCTTTATCGGGCTGGGATTGCTCGCGTTGGGTGTTGCAACCGTGCTGGTATTGAATGCATTTCAGAGCAATCTTGTGTTCTTTTTCACTCCTACCCAGGTCGCGAGCGGAGAGGTTCCCCAGGGGCGGAGTTTCCGAATTGGAGGCATGATCGAAGACGGCAGCCTCGTCCGCGACAGTGACGGGCTCACCGTTCACTTCATCGTCACGGACACCGCGAAACGCGTGCCGGTGACCTATAAGGGAATTCTTCCGGACCTGTTCAAGGAGGGGAAGGGTGCTGTGGCACAAGGTCAGCTGGGAGCCGATGGAACGTTCGTCGCCAGCGAAGTGCTGGCAAAGCACGATGAAAATTACATGCCGCCTGAAGCGGCGGAAGCGTTGGCGAAGGCCAAGGCATCCGGTGCTCAAGAAAGTAAGTCGCTTATTGTTCCAGAAAGCAAGAAAGATTCACTATGATTCCAGAAATCGGTCACTTCGCGTTGATTTTGGCACTCTGTGTGGCCATCGTGCAGGGAAGCCTTCCTATCTATGGCGCCGCAGTCGGAAATTCAGCACTGATGGCTGTTGCCAAGCCGGCGGCACGCGCTCAATTCTTGTTGGTCCTCATCGCGTTTTGCAGCCTCGGTTACGCGTTTGCCGAAAAAGATTTCTCCGTGCTGTACGTGGCGGCCACGTCGAATTCGCAGCTCCCGCTGCATTATCGCCTCGCCGCGATTTGGGGCGCTCACGAAGGGTCTCTCCTCCTGTGGACCTTCATTTTGACTCTCTGGATGTTTGCGGTCACGCTGTTCTCGAAACATCTTCCCGAAACGATGCGTTCCCGGATTCTTGGCGTGATGGGCCTTGTCAGCGTCGGATTTCTTCTGTTCATGTTGACTGTCTCCAACCCGTTTGAACGGCTGATCCCTGCTGCTCCTGACGGGCGCGACCTGAATCCCCTCCTACAGGATCCGGGCATGGTGATCCATCCCCCGATGTTGTACATGGGGTATGTCGGCTTCTCGGTCGCGTTTGCATTCGCAATCGCCGCGTTGTTGGGCGGCAACCTCGACGCGGCCTGGGCCCGTTGGTCTCGCCCGTGGACGACTGTTGCCTGGTGTTTCTTGACTGTCGGCATTGCCATGGGAAGCGGCTGGGCCTACTATGAGTTGGGGTGGGGTGGATGGTGGTTCTGGGATCCGGTTGAGAACGCGTCGTTTATGCCGTGGTTGGCGGGAACGGCATTGATTCATTCACTGGCCGTAACCGACAAGCGAGGCGGATTCAAGGTCTGGACGGTTTTGCTCGCCATCATGGCGTTTTCTTTAAGTCTGCTTGGGACGTTTCTCGTCCGATCCGGTGTCTTGACATCGGTGCATGCCTTTGCCACCGATCCCAAACGGGGTCTCTTTATTCTGATGTTCTTGGCCGTCGTCATCGGAGGATCGTTGGCCTTGTATGCCTGGCGCGCTCCGCGTGTCGGATTAGGGGGAAGTTTTTCGATGGTGTCGAGGGAAGGGATGCTCCTGGCCAACAACGTGTTATTGATTGCAGCCATGGGTTCGGTACTGTTGGGAACCTTATATCCCCTGTTTTTGGATGCGCTGGATCTCGGCAAGATCTCCGTCGGCCCTCCGTATTTCGACTCCGTCTTCGCCCCGTTGATGGCGCCCGCCATTTTTCTGATGGGGGTCGGTCCGTTGGCGCAGTGGAAGAAGGCCGATCTGCCCGATCTTGCCAGGCGGTTAAAGTGGGCCTTGGGGGTGAGTGTGGTGACGGCGCTCGTCCTCCCGTTTGTCATGGGCAAGTGGACTCCGTTGCTGAGTCTTGGATTGTTGCTGGCGATCTGGATCGTGACCACAGCTGTGGTCACGTTACGCGAGCGGTTAGCTCATGTCACCGGGGATAATTTTTCTGATCGTATGGGCGCGGTGTCTCGCTCCTACTGGGGGATGCTGCTCGCACACGTGGGGGTTGCGGTGTTTATCGTCGGGGTGACGATGGTGAAGGGGTTCGAGACCGAGAGCGATGTGCGGATGAATGTCGGAGAGACGGCGACGATCGGTGGCTATACATTCCGATTCGACGGAACTCAAGACGTCGTTGGGCCCAACTATACGGCCGCACGTGGTACCTTTCATGTGAGTCGGGACGGCCGTGATACGACCATCCTGTATCCGGAGAAGAGGCGGTATCCGGTTCAGAATCAAGTCATGACCGAAGCCGCGATCGACCCAGGACTCTTACGCGACCTGTACGTGTCGCTCGGTGAGCCGCTCGAGGATGGGGCTTGGAGCGTGCGGCTCTATCACAAACCGTTCGTCGATTGGATTTGGGGCGGGTGTCTCATCATGGCGTTGGGGGGTGCGTTGGCCATCAGTGATCGCCGGTATCGACTCGCGCGGCGCAAGCAAGAACCTGCTGTGGCTCCATCGACTCGACCGGCTAGGCGCAAAGTGGCATGAATCGTTTTCTGTTGCCGTTGTCCATCTTTGTTGTGGTCGTCGGGTTTCTGGGCATTGGACTTACGCTCAACCCGCGCGAAATTCCATCTCCCTTGATCGGGAAAGCGGCCCCCGAATTCTCTCAACCTCAACTGTACGACCAAGAAAAAACACTCTCACCGGCTGATCTCAAAGGGAAGGTCTGGCTGCTCAATTTTTGGGCATCCTGGTGCAGCGGCTGCAAGACGGAACACCCGGTGTTGATGGAGCTGGCCGAGTCGGGGCAGGTGCCGATCTATGGGATGGATTACAAGGATCAGCGGGATGAAGCGTTGGCCTGGTTACAACGATGGGGCAATCCGTATCCAGTGGTCGGTGTGGATGAGGCTGGGCGAGTCGGGATCAACTATGGTGTCTATGGGGTTCCGGAAACCTATGTCATCGATAAACAGGGCGTGATTCGATATAAACAGATCGGACCGTTGGATCCGGACACGGTTGCCAAGAAAATTCTTCCCCTTGTGCAGCAACTTGAATCGCAATGATCTGGTTGGCATTCATCATGGCATTCGTCTCTGGGCCGGTTTGGGCCGGCGAGGCTCAACCCTTGGGGGACGACCCTGCCGTCGAAGCGCGACTCAAACACCTCGCTGTCGAGCTTCGCTGTTTGGTCTGTCAAAATCAAACGCTCGCCGACTCCAATGCCCCGCTGGCCGAGGACTTGCGTCGAGAAGTTCGAGAAATGATCGTCAAGGATATGACCGACAAAGAGATCATCGATTTTCTTGTGGAGCGGTACGGCGATTTTGTCCTCTACCGCCCGCCGCTCAAGGCGACGACGACGCTGCTCTGGGTGGGGCCGTTTGTTCTGTTAACGGTAGGTGCGACGGTGCTGGCCATCACGTTGCGGCGTCGGGCGCGCAGGGTCGTCGATGCACCCGTCACCGATGAAGAACATCGGCGGGTCGAACAACTTTTGGCGGAGGGAGGCAAGCGCTCATGACCGTGACATTTTGGTTGATCGTGTCGGCCATGACGGTGTTCATCCTTGGAGTTTTGTTGAGACCGTTGTTGACGCGCCCTTCGACTGCTTCAGTTGAGCAGGAGAAAACATTGTCGGTATATCGGCAACAGTTTTCTGAGCTCGAGCAAGATCGCACCGCTGGATTATTGACGGAAGAGCAGTACCGAGCGGCGCGAAGCGAACTGGAGCGGCGTGTTTTGGAGGAAACGGATGCCACAGAAGTCTCACCCCAGAGTACTGGAGCAGTCATGAACCTCAGGATCGTCGCTCTAACTTTGGGGATGATCATTCCGGCTGCCAGCGGGGTGCTCTATTGGACATTAGGCAACCCAGCTGCGATGACACATCCTGCGGTCTTTTCCGCAGCGTCTCAAGATGGAACCGGAGAAGAGGCTCAGATGGCTGATAGCCTCAATGTGCTGATCGAGCAGTTGAGGAAGAAGCTCGAGCAGAGCCCCAATGACCCTGTAGGGTGGGGGCTTTTGGCGCGATCCTACATGGCGATGGAACGGTATGCCGATGCGGTGCCGATCTTTGAAAGGGCGACGAAACTTGATCCTGACAATGCGAGTCTTCTGGCAGACTATGCAGATGCCCTCGGGGTTCACCAGGGACGTAAGCTTGAGGGAAGACCAGAGGCGTTGATTCAAAAGGCCTTGAAGCTCGATCCGCACAACGTGAAGGCGCTCATGCTGTCAGGGACGATTGCGTACAACCGAAAGGATTTTGCCCGAGCAGCCAAAGAGTGGGAAGATGCCCATGCCTATCTCCCCCCAGACGATCAAGAATCATCCGAGCAGTTGAAGGCCAGCATCGCCGAAGCTAAACGGCGTCTCGGCGGCGGTCCCAGTATGAACATGTTGGTTGCGAATCCGCCGATGGAAGAGGCCAGGCCCGTCAAACCGGCTAAGCAGTCAGGGGCATCTCGAGCGATTACGGGGAAGGTAATATTGGGTCCAAATCTTGCCGGCAAAGGTCCACTTCCGGACACCTTATTCGTGTTCGCGAAGGACGTTGCTGGTCCACCGATGCCGGTATCGATCGTACGGGCCTCAAGCAAAGACTTACCCTTTACGTTCAGACTCGACGATTCTACGAGTCCGATGCCGTCACGGAAGCTATCGGATATCGACACGGTTGTCATTGTTGCGCGACTCTCGAAATCTGGAAAAGCCATGGCTGAAAGCGGCGATCTCGAAGGCATGAGTCAGCCGATCAAACCTGGGACAGAGAACATCACCGTCGTCATTGATCGGGAACGACCATAACAGCTGGAGCATAAGGAAGTCGCTTGCTTGATGTTATCAGAAGTTTGGAGAGTGGCTCTCTTAATCAAAAGATGAGCAGAAATTTCCTTGACACTCTCACAGGCCTGAGCTATATTTTCGCGCCCGTAACGAGGAATGCTTCAACCAATGAACATGAACAATGCCAGAGCGATCCATTGTGGGTTTTATTTTGAAGGACAGTGCGCGCTGCCCATCAAACGGAAGGAGTCGAACTGTGAATGTTAAGCATATGGTGAAGTATGCGATGGTCGTCTGCGGCCTGATGGTGGCCGCGCCCGTGCATGCGAATTTCCCATCCGTTCCGAAGGAGACGTACGAGGCCTTGAACATTGATCGCTCGGCCTCCCCCAAGGAACTCTACGAGGCGTTGCTCAAGCGGTACCTCGACCCGGAGCAAGGGGTCGGGAAGGGGAAGTATGGGGAATACTGGCAACCCATCTCGTTCAGTAAGTATTTTGACCCCCATACCTTTTACAAGCCCCCGCAGGCGGTGAAGGAAGTCGCCAGTCGGCAGGAGTGCGTGAAGTGCCATGCCGATGAATCGCCCGGCTGGGTGGTCGCCTGGAAGAAGAGTACCCATGCGAATCTGGAGAAGATCCGCAAGCTGACGCCAAAGGATGTGACCTATTACAAGAAGGCCAAGCTGGAAGCCATCGAGGACAATCTTCGTTCGATAGGCAAGTTGGGGAAAAACGAAAAGTTGAAAGAAGTGGGGTGTATTGATTGCCACTTCGACATCAATACCAAGCAGAAGGCGGATCATCGGAAGGATATCAAGCTTGCCACGGCGGATACGTGCGGCACCTGCCACTTGCAAGAGTTTGCCGAAAGAGAGTCGGAGCGCGATACGATTACCTGGCCCAAGGATCAATGGCCCAAAGGCCGGCCGTCTCACGCGTTGGATTATAAAGCCAACGTTGAGGTGGAGGTGTACGCCGGGATGTCCCAGCGTGAAATTGCCGATGGCTGCACGGGCTGTCATGTCAATCAAAACAAGTGCGACACCTGCCATGCGCGCCATGAGTTCTCGGTGGCTGAATCCCGCAAGCCGGAAGTCTGTGCCCAATGCCACAGTGGGGCCGACCATAATAACTGGGAAGCCTATAATCTGTCCAAGCATGGGTTGAAGTACCAGCGCGATAAAGATCATTGGAACTTCAATGTCCCGATCAAGGAAGCGATGAAAAACGGGGCGGAAACGGCGCCGACGTGCCAATACTGTCATATGGAGTATCAAGGGAAGGTGACCCATAACGTCGTGCGCAAGGTGCGGTGGGCCAACTATCCCTTCGTGCCCGGGATCCGTGAGAACATCAAGACGGAGTGGTCTGAAAAGCGCAATGATGCCTGGGTGAAGACGTGTACCAACTGTCACTCGGAGACCTATGCCAGGGCGTGGATGGAGTTCATGGACAATGGGACCTTCTCAGGGCTCGACAAGTATGATGAAGCCCATCATGTGGTGGAAGAGCAATACAAGGCCGGGCTGTTAACCGGACAGAAAACCAACCGGCCGGCCCCGCCAGCGCCAGTGCAAGATGGATTTGAGCAATTCTTCCAGATCTATTGGTCGAAGGGCAACAACCCAGCGGCCAATGAGTTGAAGCTGTTTGAAATGGCGGAAGATCACTTGGTGCAGTTGCATGTGAGCTTGGCCCACCAATACTGGGGCTATACGTATACGGTGGGTTGGGCGGCCATGAATCGAGCCTATGTGGAAATCATGGATGACGATACGCGGCTCAAAGAGAATCTGGCCCTCCAAGCACGGGTGGCAAAGCTGGAAGGGCAGGGGAAGCACAGCCTGCTCGATCTGGAGAGCGAGACCGGCAAGATCTCCCTGGGGAGTCTCGGTGGGGGGCTGATGCTGGCGGGCACCCTCGCGATGGCCGGATGGCGGAGGAGCGGAAGGAAGGATCGTTGATCTCGGCTCCGTCCCTGAGCACGCCAGGATCAAAACAGGCAGGGGCTCACATCCTCCCGTCACTAGGTCTTCTCCTGGTGACGGGAGGCCTCTTGCTGCTCGTGTGGTTTTTCTACCTTTGGTTCAAACCTCTCCCCCCCCCATACAACTATCAACTTGTTGAAGAAGGTGGGGTTGGGAATTTCCCCAATCTTCAATTCGAAGCTTGGCCGGACTTGAAGATTCGTAAATACGAACTTCATGTCCCCTCTCTCGATAAGCCAGTCGCGATTGCTTATCAAACTAAAGATCGAGCGGGTGACTCTATCCTTCTAAGCTTGGAAAATCTTGTCTCCGAACCAATCGTCACCATGGCCGGAAATATTTCGGAACTGGCCTCCCTGGCAGGCGATATAACGAAGCATGTGCCAAAAGAGGCAATAATTTTGGGATGGTGGGATACATCGAGACAGCTGAGACTCCTGACTGGACGTGATACGCTCTTCACCTCGCATCTTGGACAACCGCTTATTGTGCCGTCGTATTGGAAAGATCGCTCAGAGGCGATTAATCAATACGAACGTCAATTTTGGGGTGCGCCAGGGTCTGCCGAGGAGCAGCGACAATTTGAAATCTTTGCTGAGGCATTGTCTTCCGAGGCCTCCAAAGGTGCGGAGATGCTCAGGGAACTCGTCGGATCGCGCGAGGCTTACATTATTGTTCATGCGGCTGACCTTTATAAGCTTGCTGTTATGCGCCCAGACCGGATTGATCTGGCCTTCAAGGACTTTCCTTTGACCGGTAATGTCCATGGGCTTGCCGGGCAAGTGAAGGCATGGATGAAGGAGAACGGCTATGATACCTATACGCTTCAGTCACTCTCTGAAAAGGCAGTGCGAGCCTATTTTTTGAATCAAAGTAAATATGGCAAAATCCTCTTAGCTCATATGCTTCCCCTCATGAATTCTACCCCGGTAGATTTCCAGGCCTTGCAAGTCGTTCATAAGCAGGGTGGATATTGGGTTTTTAAGATTCCATCCGTATAGACATTCCAGGCTATTTACTTTGAAATCGATGATGAGGGTAGCAGTCATGAGCTTCTCCGTGGTAAAGTGCAGCTGTTTGTAAGGTTGCAGAGTGTAGAAGATGAGTAATTGGTTTTGCAGAAGACGTGCAAAAAAATCTGAATATACTGTTCCTCCATTTATTGGAATTTATCGGAAAGGAGATGCCGTGAAGCAACGAATGGTGTTCGCATTCGTAGCTGCGGCGGTCTTTCTAGCAGTAGCTGGAACCGCCTCAGCTCAAGGAACGTTTGAAGGCAGGAAGAAATGTTACAACTGCCATAAAGGAGAAGGTGAGTCCTGGGAAAAGACGCTCCACGGCAAGGCGATGGAATCGCTGAAGCCCACCAGAGGCAAGAAGAAGGACGAGGCGATGGTCAAGGCCAAGCTGGACCCCAAGAAGGACTATACAAAGGACAAGGAATGTGTTGGTTGCCACGTCGATGGGTTCGGCGAAGAGGGCGGTTACGTCATCGAAGAACCTGACAAGTTTGTAACGAATGTGGGTTGTGAATCTTGCCACGGAGCCGGTAGCGCGTATCGAAAGATCCATCGGAAAGCGGGTGAGGCGTTTGAAAAGTCAGGGAAGACGATGGCACGAGAGAGACTCGTTGAAGCGGGGCAGGATTTTGAATTTCAAGAGAAGTGCAATGCCTGCCATTTGAACTATGAAGGGTCAGGCTGGAAAGGTGTCAAGAAACCCTATACCCCGTTCACCCCGAAGGTTGATAAGAAGTACGCATTCGATTTCGAAAAGTATGTTCGAAACGACAAGGCGATGCACGAGCATTTCAAGCTTGAAGGCACCTTCACTGGGCCACCCATGCCGAAGTTCCATGAGGAGTTTCAAAAGACAGCCAAACCTGCCGTGAAGGCTGACAAGGATGGGGAAGACTAGAAATGGCCAAGAAGATAGGGACGTTAGCTGCTGGTGCTGCACTTGGGATCGGCTTGATCACCGTTGTGTTTGGTGGTGAAGCGGCGATTTCACGAACTGAGTTTTGTATAAGTTGCCATTCAGAAATCTACCCCTATGAAGAACTGAAGAAGTCTTCACATTGGGGTGCATTGGGTATGGATCCTGGCTGTAAGGATTGTCATGTACCTCAAGGGCTAGCCAACTTTCATAAAGCGATCTACACACATGTGGTTGACGGTGTGCCTTTCCTAATCAAGGAATTTACCACCGATTATTCAACCGTTGAAAAGTTCAATGAACATCGGCCGGAAGCTGCCTATAGAGCTCGGATCAAGCTGAAGGAGTGGGACAGCCTGACCTGTCGAGCATGCCACAAAAACACCAAGCCGCCGGGTGCTTCAGCAAAAGCCGCCCATGCGAAGATGGAAAGCGAAGGGGCAACCTGTATCGATTGCCATCAAAATCTGGTCCATAAGAAAGTTCCGGAAAATGACCTCAATGCGAGCCTCGCTCAAGGTCGTTCGGTTTTAAAGGAAGTCAAAAAGAAATCGGACGATGACGAAGATGATGACGATTAAGATTCAGAAAATCTGTGATCGCTCTATTTAGTCGACGGAAGAAACAGGGCTGGGCCGGTGTCACACGGTTCAGCCCTGTGGTTTTCTAAGATTGAAACCAGGCGCAGTGGGTGGAGAGTGAGCAGATGTCTCTACCGATCCATCTGTTTCTACGTCTGTTCCGCAAGTAGTCCATACAGCCGAACGGAAGAGCTCTTTGCCGCACCTCTTTCTGCTGCGCGTTTACTCAGCTTCATCCGCCCACCGCGATGAGAGCGCCGGGCAGTCTGCAAGAGCGCATGCTGTGTCCTTGTCCTCTGTCTGATGGTGCATGATAAGATTTGGCTGCTGATTGCAAAGATACAAAAAGATACAATATGTCCGGCAATTTAGCGCTCAAACGAAGTGCTCCTGCTTGTCCGCTTAGCCTGTCAAAAAAGACCCCACTCGATGAGGAACATGCGATAACTAGGGACGGCCGTCATCCATTATTCAGTGTCGATGTCGAAAAAATGTTAGTACGAAGTTAATCTCGCTTACTTTTTGATCTGTTCCGACAGAAATCGGTCGAGGCCTACCTGACTGATAGTCCGCAGTCGGGTCTCAAACCAGTCGACATGCTCTTCTGAATCTTGGATCATATGCTCCAGTAGATGACGCGTCGTGAAATCCCCGACGTTGGCGCAATGCGCGATGGCCGTTTGAAGCAATTCGACATCTTCGCGTTCAAAATTCAGATCCGCTCGAAACAAAGCTTCCACCTCGTTCCCCTGTGCTATGGAATCGATCTGTCCCACATCCGGATTACCGCTCAGATACAAGATATGATCGATCAGTTCAGCAGAGTGATGCACTTCTTCATTCGCCAGATGGCTATAATGGTCATGCAGCCGTTCATACCCCCAGTTCTTGCACATGGCTGCGTGTAACAGGTACTGATGCACCGCTGTCAACTCGGCCTTGAGGACCTGGTTCAGGAATTTTAGGACTCCTTCTCTGGCTTTCATGATCTCCTCTCTCAGGACTCTTTCTTGATCTGTTCGGCGAGGTAATTTTCCAAACCAACCTGTTTGACAGTCTCCAGCTGAGTTTCGATCCAGTCGATGTGTCCATCCACATCTTTTGCCATATCTTCCAGCATGTGACGGGTCGTAAAATCCGCCACCGTGGTACAGTGCACAACTCCGTCATTGAGCAATGACAACATATCTTGCTCAGCTTTCAGGTCAAGCTTGAGCTGCTCCGCAACCGTCTCGCCGACCTGAACGGTGTTCATTCGCTGCACGTTAGGCATACCTTCCAAATATAGGATATGGCCGATGAGTTCGTCGGCATCTTTCATCTCGTCGATGCTCCGCTCTCGCACCTTATGATGGAGCCGCTCATACCCCCAATTGGCGCACATCTTGGCGTGAACAAAGTACTGATTGATGGCCGTCAAATCCGCCGTCAGAATCTTATTCAAGATATTGATGACCCCTTCTTTTGCTTTCATGACTGTTGGCCTCCTTTCAATTTGAGCCCAAGACTTTTTGATCATTATCAGCACGTCTGGTCGCCATCGTCAACTCGAAAAATGTGTTCATTTCGAGGTTACTTCTCAATTTCGATGACATGAATTCTCAATCTCCGCAAGTATTCCTCGCTGATGGGCTAGGGCCTCTTTCTGGACCAAGCCGCCTTGGCCGGCTACTTGAAAGAACGGTCTGCAGAGTGGTAAATTTTATAGGTTCTCAACCGCCAGTAACACAATACGGTTAATGACGTTATGATCAAATGTGCTCGGTGTATAAGTTCACCCCTCTTTCTACTAGTCCTTATGGTGGGATTCAGTCCTGCCACGGTTGCTGCTCACGGAAATGTGAGCATTGAAGATGACCCCTGTGTCCGCAAAATCGGTGGGAGCATGGTGCATTTCAGCGCGTATCAGCCTCAGATTGAGCCCAAAGCTCAATACTGCACGGAGATTCCAGGTGTTGGTGACACCTTTCTTGTAGTCGATCTTGTCGACCCAAGCCTGCGCACTCTGCCTGTGGGTGTCAAAATCATTCGAGGCGTCAATGAAGACGAGCAGGATGAGACCCAAACGGTCGTGTATTGGAAACCGACGTCTCACCCGGATGGGGTCGTCCGAGGTGAAGCTAATTTAGATAAAGGCCTGTATAAGGTGATCATCACTGCAGAAGGGTTGAGTCCTTCCGCCTATCTGTTACGGGTGCAACAAGTTGACTACTCGAAACTCGGACGGTCCGCCCTAGGTCCGTTGGCATTGCTCCTGGTCCTGGGGATCGTTGGGTATGAGCTCTCAAAATCGGGCCGATTCCGGAACTGGTGGACTGCTCGCCGTCGGTCGTAAACAATCTGGCGCTGTATGTCAACATCCAAGTGTCCATTTACCATTCCAGAGAGGGATCATTCATGAAGCCTTTTGCCTGCCTGAAGCCGACGGTTGGATGCGCGGTATTTGCTTTGACTGCCATCTTGTCCTCACAAGCCTATGCGCACGGTGGACTGTCGATGGCTGAAGACATGTGCAAGCTCACGGTCGGACCGTATATGATGCACTTCAGCGGGTACCAGCCTGCGAACACACAAGAAAAACAGTTCTGTGAAGACATCCCGGCGACCGGCCAAACGATTGTCGTGCTGGATTACATCGAGCAGGAACTTCGTTCTTTGCCCGCGGAGGTTCGCATTATTAAAGATACTGGGTCCGAGGACAATCTGGAGAGTATTACGGTCTTTCACGTTCCTTCAAAGGTATATCCGAACGGCTCCATCGACTTCACCTACACATTTGACAAACCTGGAAAATTCGTCGGCATAGTTACAGTAGGCGAGAAACAAGAGCACATCTCCAGGTTTCCTTTCTCGGTAGGTGAACCAAAATTCTTTTCGAAACTCTTGAATATCTATATGGTTCCTGTTGTGGCGACCATCATCGTAGGAGCGATTTTCTTTTTCATGCGCGATCGCAAGCCATCAAAAACTGCGGCCTCATAAGAGTATGGCGGCTGATTTTCTGATAAAGAAGAGGTTGAAAATGTCCTGTCACATTCCGATTCGTGCTTGGATGTATTGCATGTTCCTTCTAGTGGCCGCCCCATTCCCAGCGTTGGCTCAGCATGGACACGAACTGGCACCGGATACGTGCATCCTCAACGTCGGACCGTATAAGATGTACTTCCACAGCTATTTACCTGACACTTACTACGACCGGCAATTTTGCGAGGAGCTTCCGGGGACGGGAAATGCGGTGTTGGTGTTCGACTATGTCGAGAAGGAGCTACGCTCACTCCCGGTAGAGGTGCGCATTATCACCGATACCGGCTCGGAAGATAACCTTGAGTCCGTGACAGTCGCGCATCTCCCGTCCAAGACCTACCCGACTGGGTCCATCGACGTAAAATACACCTTTGATAAACCCGGTAAGTTCATCGGACTGGTTTCGGTCGGCGGCGATGGCGGTGAACACGTCTCACGCGTTTCTTTTTCGGTTGGTCATACAGGGGCCCTCTCGCACCTGTCACACTACATTATGGTCATTGTGCCAGTTGTGGTGGGCCTCGCGGTAGTCCTGTTCTTCTC
Source organism: Nitrospira sp. (assembly GCA_019636815.1). GTDB lineage: Bacteria > Nitrospirota > Nitrospiria > Nitrospirales > Nitrospiraceae > Nitrospira_D. Next base: position 2,942 of record JAHBWT010000043.1, on the reverse strand, counting down.
CTTTCGGGATCGTCGAAAACCCTCGGAAATCACGCGTGTTGCAGGCAGTTGATCCACGCCGAGGCGCCACACTGGACACCCAATTAGGCTGGTATTTCTCGGGTGCCGAAATTGGACGCGAAGGAAAATAACCATCAATGATCGCCTTGCCAAGCATTCGCTGGTTCGCAAGCCTTGCCTTGATCGTGGCCATCGCCTTGGAGGTACCCGTTACTTCGGCCTTGGCTCATTCTCAGCTGGTCAAGGCAGAGCCTCCTCGACGAGCCGTTCTCACCAAGTCGCCGACTCAGGTCCGATTATGGTTCAATGAAAAAATTGAGGGAGATTATGCATCCCTCGTTGTGCTCGATGCTGAGAAGCAGCCCATCACCGAAACGAACCCCACCCTCGTCCCTGATGACCCGAAATCGATTGTCCTCCCTCTGCCGGAACTCGCGCCCGGTAAGTATTCCGTCAAGTTCCGAGTTCTATCGGTAGACGGTCACGTGGTTGAATCTACATTCGACTTCACCGTAAAGGGCGACGTTCAGGAGAAATGATCGAGGTCGCTGGCGCACTGTTTCGCTGTTTGCAGCTAGGGGCCAACATGATGTTGCTCGGCGGTTGCGTCTTTTTAGCAATTGCCGAGGTGAACACTGCCACCTCTGGGCATCCATGGATGGGTCGCCTAAAAAGGACGTTCCCCTGGCTTGCCATTCTGCTCCTGATAGGCCTCATCGGTGTTTTGGCGACGACGATCGCCCAAGCGACTGGAGTCTCTGAAAATGCCTGGAGTCCGCTAGCCTGGTCGGACTTTTTGCAAAAAACCCGCGTCGGATTTATTTGGATCCTGCGAGCCGCCAGTGCTCTAGTCGTCCTTGCGATTGCCTTGTATATTCGAACCGCACCATCCACTCAATGGCGATATATTTTGTGTGCATCGGTGGCTGCACTGACCATCGCTCTCGGTTCGCTCGCCAGCCATTCGGCAGCAGAAGAAGAAGCACTGCTGGCCACGTTGTCCTATGCCCTGCACCTCATTGCGGCGAGCGTCTGGTTCGGTGGCCTCCCCGGCGTCGTCCTGGCTGCCTCATCGGTCAGTGTCAAGATAGGATCACCCGACGAAAGAGCTCATATGAGTGCAGTGGTGAGCCGATTTTCTGCTCTCGCCCTGCCCATGATGATCGCGATCGTCACGTCAGGTGTCATCGTAGCCGATCGCATGATCGATACAAATTACGCCGGACTAGTCGCGACCACTTACGGCTGGCTTCTCATCACAAAGCTAACATTACTTGTCATCATTCTTGCGATAGCCTCGCGAGCAAAATCCGTTTGGGTACCGTCCCTCAAGCAGGATTCAAAAACCGCGGCAGCAGGCGGACAAAAACTGCGAACATGGATCACCGTCGAGTTCGTCCTTGCCGTGATTCTTGTGATCGTCGCGACGTTACTGGCCAACGCGGTACCGGTCAAGCATGACATCATCGATTACTGGCCTTACCCATTCCGCTTCTCGATCGACGCGACGTGGGACGACTGGCTTGTGAGGACTATCGTGGGAATCGGGGTGGTGCTTGTGATCCTAGCCGGCTTGATGCTCCCTCTTGGTCGCAAGAAACACTGGCCGACCCTGTGGCGCATCGCTGTTCCAACTGTGTTAGGAATCTTGGGAGTTGCTGCTACTACGTATCCCATCGCCGTGCAGTCATACCCGGAAACCTACAGGAAGACTCCAGTCCCGTTCGATGCCATCTCCATTGCCAATGGGGTCGACCTCTTTACCGCGAATTGCATTCCTTGTCATGGTCCCCAAGCCAAGGGTAATGGCGTGCTTGCCAAGACGTTGCCAAAACAGCCCGTCGACTTGTTGACTGAACCCCATACGGCCATGCACACGGCAGGCGATTTCTTTCATTGGCTCACCTACGGTCGATTTAACGGAATCATGCCACCGTTCGGCGAGAAATTTTCCGAGGAAGAGCGCTGGGATGTACTGAACTTCTTGCATGCCAATGCTCGAGGGTATCAATCAAGAATCATTACTCCTCGCATCCTACCCCAGCAACCATTCATGGTTACTCCGAATTTCTCCTACGCTGCGTATGACGGGTCAAGCGGCACACTGAAAGATTACCGTGGGAAACAAGGCTTGCTTCTGGTTCTGTTCTCATGGCCGGACTCGCGTGTTCGACTCGATCAACTCCGTACGGCCTCCCCCATGATCCTAAAGACCGGTACGGCAATCTTGGGGGTCCCTATGACAGAACTTCCTCAGGAAGAGCTAGCCTTGGCCATGCAGGGGATGCCCTTCCCCATCGTCACACAGGGTGCACGAGAGATTTCCCGTAGCTATGTTCTGTTTCGTAGAACTCTTTCTATCCCGGACCTATTCGGCGAAGGTAACCCTCCAAAACACATGGAATTTCTCTTTGATCGCTTTGGATACTTACGTGCACGGTGGATTCCTGAATCAGACGCATCTGGCTGGACAGATCTTGGCCTCCTCACACAGCAGATCACTCAACTCGATCAAGAAAGAGAGATTCTGCCTCCGCCAGGCGACCACGTTCATTGAGCGTCCCCCTTCCTTCCGTAGCAGATTGGAATCCTCTTATAATTTAAACTGATGCTCTTCGACACGGTCGAATAAGAGGAACGGATGCAGCGCAGTAGGCTGGCGGATCTTGACTTTCCATACCTTGGAGGAGTATATGTGCGGGCACTGGCCGAGCCTCTGCGTATGCGTCTTTACAAGGCTTTTGGTGGGCCTCACGCGTGATATTTTGCTTGACTCGTCTCGAATATTTGTCAGATACTTGTGCACCTTTTGCGGGTCCTACCAGCAGGGGAGTTAGATTGCCTGCTGGAAGATCCTTTCTTGTAAACGTGGCATTCAGTGGTCGCGCTCTTTCATTCAACACAAGGAGGTAGAGGATATGGCTGCTGACAGTTCGGGGCGA
>JAHBWT010000042.1 GCA_019636815.1 Nitrospira sp. | reverse complement strand
AGGATTTCAGCGCTTCGCGCTCTCCCTTGAATCAGATTCTTGATCTCTTCTGACCCGACGAGTAGCTCGTGCAGGGCCACCCGTCCCTTGAAGCCGGTGTGATTGCACGCCTCGCAGCCCCGTCCGCGATAGAGGGTAAAGTCCTCCGTGTATGTGACGCCCAGCTTCTCCCAATAGCGGGCTCCATACCCATGCGCCAGCTCATCGTATTCCTGCTGCGTAGGGTGGTAGCTTTCTTTGCAATGGAGGCAGATGCGCTTACAGAGGCGCATCGCGAGTATTCCCAACATCGCATCGGCAAAGTTGAACGAATCGCACCCCATGTCGAGTAATCGGATGACTGTTTCCACCGCACTGTTGGTGTGCAGCGTGCTCATCACCAAGTGACCAGTGAGCGACGCTTCTATCGCGATATCGGCCGTTTCTTTATCGCGCATCTCTCCGATCATGATCACGTCCGGATCGGCCCGAAGGAATGCGCGCATCGCGGCGGCAAAGGTGAACCCGATCTTGGGATGCACCTGGACCTGCCTCAAACCATCCTGCGTGATTTCGATGGGGTCTTCCGCCGTCCAGATCTTTCGCTCATCGGTGTTGATGTGTTTCATCACCGCATGCAACGTGGTGGTTTTCCCTGAACCGGTCGGCCCGACGCAAAGAAAAATTCCATACGGACGTTCGGACAGTTCTTTGACGGTTTGCAGAACCTCCGGAGAAAAGTCCATGGCCTCCAACGGCATCGTTTCCTTTGCCGTGAGAAGCCGCAGCACGACATCTTCGTTGTCTCCGGCGGTCGGTAGCGTGGCGACGCGCAATTCGATTTCGCGGTCCTTCGCCAGTTTGTAACGGATCTTTCCGTCTTGAGGTTTGCGCCGCTCGGCGATGTCCAAGTTGGCCATGATCTTAAGGCGCGAAACGATCGCACGGCGGTAGGCCGCTGGAATTCTCATGTAGGTGAAACAACTCCCGTCAACACGGAACCGTACGGCTGTCTCTTTGCGACCCGAATAGGGTTCAATGTGCACATCGGAGGCTCCCAACCGGTAGGCCTCGGCGATCACCTGGTTCGCCAGACGCACGATGGCGGAATCATGTTCGTCGACTTCCCCAGGCTCGCCGTCGAGGCTCCGCTCGACGGCGGCTTCATCGACGAGTTCACCAAGAATCTCGGTGATCGACCCTCTGTTAGCCTGCCCTGTTGCGACAAGGAGGTATTGGTCGATGTCGCGCCGAAGTCCGACGGAAAAACGGATCGTCGTACCGGGGAATGCACGCCGGATATCGAGGCCTTTCTCTAAGTCGTGAGGGTCGTTGATGACGATGTCGAGCACGGTCCCCTGGCGTTTCAGAGGAACCCAGGAGCTTCTTCTGAGATAATCGGCACTCAGATTTTTTAAAAGTTCCGAATCGATGACGGTTCGCTCGTCATAGGCGACATAGGGGCATTGATAGAATTCGCTGAGCGCCGACCCAAGTGCAGCCTTTGGCACCCGGTATTTTTCGATCAAGATGGTCTCCAGATCCACTTCCCGTGATAAGGACTCCTCCACCGCTGTATCCAGATCGACCTGGCTGATCAACCCATGATAGGCGATGCAATCCAAAAGGCTGCGCTCCATCGTCATCTTACGAGGCGGTTTGGCCATATGCGGTTTTTTCAGGCTTGCAGCCGAGAGAACTTCCCTTTTCTTATGGGTTCCAAGGTCTTGAGCGATCATGTTACTCATCCTTTGTCGGCGACAATACGACGTCGTGTTTCTGTCTCTTATTGCTCGTACCACCGGGCCGTCGAGACATCGGCCGGCAGCGTCTCTTTTTCAGTAGCGTGCCATCCATGTCCCCGGAGCGCGATACACAACCGGCAATCCCCGAAACAATCCTTGCCCGAGGTCATGGTCGTACCACACTTCCAGCGAGCTACCTGAATCAGACGACGCAATGGTCTCACCTGCCATCACCGCACCGTACAATCTCACGCCTCCCGCGACAGTAATGTGGCCGCTGGCATAGAGAACACCGTTGAAATGCATGCCCGAGAGTTCAATGGGCATCCGGATCGGGTCGTTGCCCTGATCCGTCTTTGGAGGGCTGAGAACCCGAATGGACGATCCTGACCCATTCGGAGCCAGCACCACATGGCCCTGCACCACCATGGTTCCTTCGAAGTAGGGAGCCTGTAGCTTGAGGACACCGAGATTGTCGGCGCGCGGCGCCGTTTGGTCGAGCGTATCGATGAAAACCAGCCCCTGTTGATCGCCAGGTGTTTGGAACTTGAACACTTCGTCTGGTGACACGCCGCGCCCAGGCTCAATGATGCCTTGAGGATAGAGGAACCCTTCACGATCGATCGCGAAATACCGACCAAACCGTTTGGCCATTCGCTTCAGGTGTTCGTAGGGCCACTCATCGAAGCGAACTCCGGGGATGGGATTTTGGCCTATGTGAAGGTTGGCGGGGACATCCGTGATTGGCTGGGCAGGCGGTCGGGTCAGCTGTATGTCTCCTCCCACCCAGGCCTCCATCCACCTATCCTCTCGCTGACCGATCTCGCCATAGCCCTGCCCTGTGACTGGAGCAATGTCGCTTTTTCTCGGAAGATCCGTAGCCTGTTTGAGCACGAGGTCTCCGCCAACTTTCAAGTCACCCCAGTGCAGCGTGACAGGCGATTCACCGCCAGGATGGGACTGGCCCAGGTGCCGGCGCACCTGGACGGCGGCCTTCAATGCTGGTAGACCCAAAGCACGTAACTGCATGCGGACTGATTGCCGAACAGACGGGGTGGTCTTGGTTACTACAGTGGTATCAACGGTGCAGAGAAGGCCCGGATCCGTAGGCGCATACACCTTCAGTTCCTCTACGCGCCCAAGGTGTTGCATGGCACGAAACATTCCGATGTCCGGATCATTGAGAAGTCGATCGTCTGAATCGGTCTCCGCCTGCAAGCGAAGATCCGGATGCTCCATCGTTCCCACAAATTGAGATCGACCGGTGGCATCGAAAAATGAAGGCGCGCCGTCCGCGTCATGATTTCTCTTGGCCCGAAGTGACACTATTGCCGGCACTGTACTCGTGAGTTGTGGGTCATGAAACCATCCCACGACAAGGTCGGCAGATGCATCGGCAAGTTGTTGAGCGACGGCCAGTTGGCCTGCTGCGCTGGCGCTGATGGCCTCTTGCCCGCTGAGGTTTAAGAGTGTCGTTGCAAGCACTGAGAGAATCAGAACGATGACCATGGCTCCCAGAAGCGCAATCCCTCGCTGGTCGCCGCCGACGTTTCTACAGGACATGATGGGACCCTCCTACGATCGAATGCTCACTTCCCGCACCATTCGATGCAGGGGTTGACTCGAATGAATCTCCAATACAACACGTTTCACCTGTGAAGGCTGGGTCGTTCCCTGTCCCATGTCGTTCCAGTAGGAAAACTGGAGATCGCCGAGCCCTCCGATCAGAACACCGGCGCCTCCATCGACCATGCGCATGAGATTCGAGGTGCCACCTTCGTTACCCTTCACGTAATACTTCACTCGATTGATCACCTGCAGAGCCGCCCCTTTGGGGAACGACATCCCAACCGGTTCTGCCAGAGTCAGTTGATTTCGTTGCCCCGGGCGAGCGAGCCGATGTGATTCACAGACGTGCTGCCCGCACAGACGGATCGTTTTCCCCTCTCCCCAGCCTCTCCCATCCAGCACCGGCAGGACTGATGAGCCGGGCGAAACCTCGGTTGTCGTGGTTGTTCGATGGTCCGCAAGATTGGCATGAAAGAGAAATTCTTTGGAGGCCGCCGTCTCGATTTCGTCAGCCGTCGCAAGTCGAACTTCTTGCTCAAAGACCTCCAGCCCCGATCGCAGATCTTGCTGATGATTGAGTGTGCGGTGTTGCTTGCCCGCATGGGCCTGGACGATGTTCAAGGTGCTCAACGCCGTCGCGAGCACAGCAGCGCCGATTGCCAGACTGATCATCAATTCGCTCAGGCAGACACCGTCGGAGTCGGACAGGATCCTGACCCATGGTTGACGTCTTGGACTTGGAATGATGGATGTCCCGCAGTTCATCGTTGTCCTATATAGCTTGGGTTCGCTCGGATGGTCGCCACATGGACCTCTCGCCGTTGGCCTCTCAGGCCTGAATAGGAGGCAACAGCTCGGATCGCCACTATTCCGGTGGCGTGAAGCGGCCTCTGAGGCTCGCCCTCAATGGTCCAGACAACTGTTACTCCATCGCGTTCGCACATGGCCGTATAAATCCCATCTCCCGCCGTGGCATCGGCCCCTTGACCGTCATCGAGCATGAAGGTGTCGGGAGTGCCGTCGTGGTCGAGATCGTCTTCAAGAAGAGAGTGCCATCGAACGGATCGCTTCACTTCCAGTCTCGCCTGGGCGAGCTCCAGCGCTTTGTTACTCAGACCGCCCTGCTGCGCGTATCTCGATGTGATTTCCACCGCGCCTAGCGTCCCCATCAACGCAATGCCGGAGATCATCATCGCCACCATGACCTCGATCAGGCTAAAACCGTCGTTGTTGAGATGAGCGGTCATAGGATGGATACCCGTCCCGTAATACTCACGGTGAGCGTTTGGGTCTGGCCCTCTCTGTTGTGGAGCTTCATCGTTGTTGGAGTGGCTGAGCGACCGCTTGGCTGGAACTGGATGTTCCACCCCGCACTCGGTTCTTCAATGGTGAGACCCTTCCCCCTGTAGTGATAGACATGGTGGGTGGTATTCCCATTGACAAGCTGCGTGATCAGTTCCTGCTGTTCTGTGTCGATGACAATCCGAACCCGATCGCGATTGGTCAACGCGAGTTGCCTCGCCAGGCGCAGGTCGGAGGCAATTTCCTCCGTCACGCACCGGAGCTGGTTCCGGGAGTTGAGTCCGAGATAGTTGGGAATTCCCATGAGAGCGACCATTGCCAGGATCCCCGCGACCACCATGAGTTCGGCCAATGTTTTACCGTCCTGCTTCATGCCTTCCTCTCTGATACATCGCCATTCGGTTGACGTAGCACTATGTCAAAACTCGTGCCGCTCTTGGATGGACCATTCGCGCGTTATGACCCGCCTGTCTGCGAAAGGTTCATCATCCCGTAACTAGCTGATGTGAATGATACTTATGGGGTTTATTGAGCTACGAGAGGAGGTGGAGTGACTGTTCGAAGATGGCGATTCTTACAGAGAAGCCTCTGTACCTAATCAGATACGGTTTATGAAGAAGAGATACAGTGGCATTGCTGGAAATCGGCCATGGGAGCCATTATCCAGCCAACAGCCCCTGATACCAGTCAAGAAGGGGTTGTCCAAAGAACAGTGATACCAGGGCGCCACAGACGAGAAACGGACCGAATGGAATGTAGTCTTCCCGACGAATCACGTTGGCTGCGATGAGGCTGACGCCGACAAGCGACCCAAGGAAGGAACCAACCATGATTGTCATGAGGGCCGGCTTCCATCCCAGAAAGGCCCCGATCATCGCAAGCAGTTTGATGTCTCCCCCACCCATACCCTCTTTTCCAAAAAGATAAGGACTCGCCCAGGCCAGCAGCCATAGGATGCCCCCGCCAACGAGGACTCCCAGCAAACCATCGAAGAATCCAAGCGGGAGAATCGTCGCGGCACTGAGAAGTCCGAGCACGATGCCGGGGAATGTAATGGCGTTGGGAATAATCTTATGGGAAAGATCAGTTCCAGCCACTACTAAAAGAGCCGAATAGAGTATCCCGTACACGGCTGCAGGCCAGGTCATCCCAAAGAACCACACTATCGCGACATAGCCCAAGGCATTCAGAGCCTCCACCAAGGGATAGCGGTAAGGGATACGGGCCGCGCAGTGCCGGCAGCGCCCCCCCAGCAGCACGTAGCTGACGATCGGAATGTTGTCATGCCATGCAATGGGGTGGGAACAGGCCGGGCAATGGGATCCCGGCCACGCGATCGATTCGCGTCGCGGCAACCGGTAAATACACACGTTCAGAAAGCTACCGACGAGCGCGCCAAAGAGACCAACAACGAGAGACGCCGAGAATAGTATCTGGCTCTCATGCATAATTGCTCAGAGTTCTTCCCTTACCCAGGAACCCTACTAGGGCCGAACTACCCGAATTTACATTCTTCGCCGATCGTTCCATAATAGCGCGGTGACCGCCGCGTTGATCACATCGAGTATACCTGAAACCCATTCCGATCAAAGGAGAACTCGTCATCATGGTTAAAAGAAGTGCCAAGCCACGACCTCGGAAGTCTCTTGTGAACCTCGAACCTCCTCCACGCGCAAGACGTCCGGAATCCCTCACGTCACGCGAACAGGAAATTCTGGAACTGATCTGGGCGGGGTTCAAGAACAAAGAAATCGGCAGCCGGTTGAAAATCAGCGTCAAAACCGTCGAGGCCCATCGTGCCAATATGATGAAAAAGATGCGTGTGTCGAATACCGCTCAACTGCTGAAGACTGCCATCCAGGGTGGGGCGCTGAAAATCAGGTGAGTCATGGCGTTTGATTCCGATGACCGCGTTGACGAACGACCTCGAATAAGACGATCGCAGCAGCCGCAGACACATTCAACGAGTGGACCCGTCCTCTAAGAGGAATGCGGACGCATTCATCGCAATGTTGCAACACGCCCGGCCTGATGCCCGTTCCCTCTCCGCCGAAAACCAGCCCGACCGGTTCTCGTAGGTCGAGATCCGTAAAAATCTTTTTTGCCGACGGCGTCACCCCATAGATCCATACTCCAGCCGTCTTCAAGGATTCGATCGACCGGCTCATGTTTGTCACACGCGCCACGGGAATGTGATCGATCGCCCCAGCCGACGCCTTCGCGACGACAGACGTCAGCCCGACAGCCCGCCGCTCCGGGATGAATACTCCGTGGACACCGGCTCCCTCCGCCGTCCGGAGCACAGCCCCGAGGTTGTGCGGGTCTTCTACCCCATCGAGAATGATCAGGAACGGGGGCTCATGCCGTTGGGCCGCTCCAGCGAGAATCGAGTCCTCCGTTTGGTAGGCTTTCGCTGAGACAAAAGCCACAACGCCTTGATGCTTGCCGTTGGGAATCAGCCGGTCGAAGGAGGCGAGGGGTTGGACATGAATTGGAATACGGCGTGATCGAGCGAGTTGCACCACATCCGTGAACTGCTTGTCAGTCCGAAGGACCAACAGTCGTTGCAATGGCCTGGTGCCGGCTTTCAGAGCCTCACGGATGCTGTGTAGACCGTAGAGAATCTCCTGAGAATCAGCGTTTCCACCGGCTGGTGCCATCGGGCTTATCCTCAACCGTGATACCACTCGACTTCAGTTCAGCGCGAATTTCGTCGGCTCTTTTAAAATCTTTTCTCTTCTTTGCCTCGATACGTTCCGCCACTTTGCCGTCGATTTCTTCCGGCGTCATTTGTTTTGCCGCCGTGACGGCCGGGGGAAAGGCTGTACCAACAAGATCAGCGGGTTTTGGTTCGATGCGGACGTTGAAATCCCATCGTTCCAACTGAAACAACCCCATTACGGTACCGAGGGAACGAAACACTTGGCGCGCAAGCTTCCTGCTTTCAGTAGAAAGTCCTACGCCTACTAGTTTGTTCACATCGTTCCGCAGGCCCTGCAACGCTGCAATAGCCGCTGGCGTATTCATGTCGTCGTCCATCGCAGCTCTGAACCCTGCCTGACAACGATCTATAGCGAGATCAAGGTCCGGGTCCGCTATTGTCTTGTCCTCGGACTCGGCTAACCGTCCAAAGAGATCATAGAAACCATTGAGAGCGCTCTTGGCCTCTTTCAGAGCTTGGTCTGAGAAATCCAACGGCCCATGGTAGTGCGTGGACAGAAGAAAGTACCGGAGGATTTCGCCGGTAATCGCGTCCGACCATTCTGATTTCGCAAAGATCTCACGGATGGTAAAGAAGTTGCCGAGCGACTTCGACATCTTTTCCTTGTTGATCTGGACAAAGCCGTTATGAACCCAATACTTGGCAAAGTGTTGGCTGGTCGCCCCGCACGACTGAGCGATCTCATTCTCATGGTGAGGGAAGATCAGATCCATCCCTCCACCGTGAATATCGAATGTTTCGCCGAGATACCGGATCGACATGGCGGAACATTCGATATGCCAGCCGGGTCGTCCTGGTCCCCATGGACTCGACCACGACGGCTCGCCGGGCTTGCTCTTTTTCCAGAGCGCAAAATCCATCGGGTGGTGTTTGCGCTCATCGACTTCCACACGAGCCCCTGCCTGGAGATCTTCTAGCTTGCGTTTGGAGAGAGTTCCATATTCTGGATATCGGGCCACGTCAAAATACACGTCGCCCTCTATTTGGTAGGCCAGCCCTTTCCGAAGCAAGGTATTGGTCAGTTCGATGGTCTCGGCCATATGCTCAGTCGCCTTGGGTTCGACTGAGGCTTGGCGCACGCCGAGCTTTCCCATGTCGTCATAGTAAGCTTGGATGAACTTCTGCGTGACGGTCTCACAACTGACACCCTGCTCATTGGCCCGCTTGATGATCTTGTCATCCACATCCGTGAAGTTCTTCACAAATGTGACCGCATAGCCGCTGTATTCCAAGTAGCGCCGGAGCACGTCGAATACGAGGGCACTGCGAGCATGGCCGATGTGACAATAGTCGTAGACCGTCACCCCGCAGACATACATGCGGACGTGCTTCGGTTCAATCGGCTCGAACACGTCTTGCCGCCCGGTCAGAGTATTGAACAGCTTGAGCATGACGTTTAAGGCTCTGAGCTTGTTCGTCGTTTTGGCCAGTGAGACCACAGGAAATACCCTATGCCTACGGCCAGGACGAGTCCGATGAGGATGTCAAATTGATGAAAGTAATCACGCAGGTGTTCCCATTCTTCCCCCATCCGAAGGCCGATGTAGGCCAGGAGATAGCACCATGGCAAGGCCCCGACAAAGGTGAACAGGACGAACCGCGGGAAATTCATCCTTGCGATGCCGGCCGGGAGGGAAATAAAGGTGCGCACGACCGGGAGCATTCTTCCGAAAAAGACCGCCGCCTCTCCATACTTTGCGAACCAACGATCGGCGACGTCTAGATCATGCCCTGAGACTAAGAAATATGGCCCGTAACGCTCTGCAAATGGCCGTCCTCCCCACACCCCCGCGTAGTAGGCTACGATCGAGCCGAGCACATTCCCAACCGCACCGGCCAGCGTGACCCCCAGCATGGTGAATTCCCCTGTCGTCACCAAATAGCCCGAAAATGGCATGATGATTTCGCTGGGCAGCGGGATACAGGCACTCTCGATAGCCATCGTGAACACAATGCCTCCATAGCCGAATCTGGAGATACAGGCGATTACGAATCGACTCAGTTCACCGATGATCGTTTCGATGAGTTCGCCGATCATGACTCCACCTCCTCCATTGGACCACTCAGCGAACGTTTAACGGCGGACTTTCGAACGCCGTACTTCACCATCGTCTCCCAAGACCGGAACTGATCAAGGACACCATAGTGCGTACTGTCCAAGTGGATCGGCGTGATCGAGACACACCCGTCTTCGATGGCCTCATGGTCCGCGTCTTTACTGCGGCTCCATGAGACACGTTCTCCGGCAATCCAGTAATATTTGCGCCCGTGCGGATCAACTTTCTCGATAATGGGATTATGGAATCGTCTTCGGCTGAGACAGGTGACCCGCACACCTTTGATGTCTGATCGCGGTCGATCGGGGATATTGACATTCAGCAGGGTTTCTTCCGGAAGACCTCGGGCAAGCACCAGCTGCGCGACACGGACGGCGTACCTCACACCCACGTCAAAGTGAAATGTGTCCTTCCCTTCTTGAGAGACTGCAATGGATGGGACACCGAGGATGGCTCCTTCCATGGCAGCGGAGACGGTGCCCGAATACATCACATCATCGCCGAGATTGACCCCCTTATTGATACCGGACACGATCAGATGCGGTGGTTTGGGCATAAGTTTCAGCAACGCGAGATTCACGCAATCCACGGGAGTTCCATTGACCGCAAAGAATCGGGGCCTGACCTGCTGAACCCTCAGTGGTTTGTGCAACGTCACGGCATGTGCCACGGCCGTGCGCTCGCGATCCGGCGCGATCACCCACACGTCGCCAATTTTGGCAAGGCCCTTCGCCAAGGCCAGGATCCCTGGCGAGTGGATCCCATCGTCGTTGGTGACAAGAATGTGCATGCTTGGCGTTCAACAAAAAAGCTGCCTGAGGCAGCTCGGGTGTCCGCGCGAGTCTCTTCAAGACAATTGGAGAAGGTCCGACATCTGTGAGCAGGGAACTGGTCGGGGCGGCGGGATTTGAACCCACGACCACTCGCACCCCAAGCGAGTGCGCTACCGGGCTGCGCTACGCCCCGACATGTCCGAACTCTCACAGATATGCTATTTGGTCAACAGGCTGTGAATCGTTCTCAATGAAATGACCTCGCTGTCACCCTGCGTGCGAGTCGATGATCTTCAGAATAATCCGAAGGTCTCCCATCACTTTTTTCGCGATCTCTTTCGGGCGCAGTTTGCGTGAGCTGACCCGCCCGCGGCGGGCCCAGTAACGTTTCACCCCTTCGATCGTATGTCCTTCTTCATAGAGCATCCGCTTGATTTCTAGGACGGTTTCCACATCCCGTTGGATATAGAGGCGTTGATTCCCTCGACTCTTTTTGGGCTTTAAAAAGGTGAATTGCGATTCCCAAAAGCGGAGCACATAAGCGGGAAGCTTCGTCAGATGACTCACTTCGCCGATTTTATAGAAAACCTTACTCCCCAGCCTGGGCTCAGTTCCCATGACCGGCCTCACGGTGCGGTCGAAGATGTGGGTGAAGCAGCCTTACGAATTGACGTACTTCTTGAACACCTGGCTTGGTCGAAACGTGACGACGCGTCGGGGGGTAATCCCAATTTCTTCTCCAGTTCGAGGATTTCGTCCTTTACGGGCGCCCTTACTGCGCACAACAAAATTTCCAAACCCGGCGATTTTGACGGACTCTCCCTTTTGCAACACGGACTTGAGGAGATTCAAGACAAATTCAACGATATCAGACGCCTCGTTTTTTGAAATCCCGACCTGCTTGAAAATTTCCTCAGCGATATCAGCCTTTCTCATGCTGTCCCCCCAACGTGACCGTACCAACTCGCCGCGCTGCCATGCTTATGCTGTCTGTACCCGTTGCGATGAGTTTTGCTTAAGTTACGTGAGGTTACGAAGCCTGTCAAGAATAAATTGGAGAATTCCTACGAAAATATGCTAATCCGCAGCGAGAAGTTTGTATTCGATACTATCCGCCAGCGCTTGCCATGTCGCTTCAATGATGTTTTCCGACACTCCAACTGTGCCCCATTTATCCTTGTGATCCCCGGATTCGATCAAGACCCGCACCCTGGACTCAGTCCCCTTATTGGCCGCGAGGACGCGCACCTTATAGTCGAGCAGTTTGACCTCTTGCAGCTGTGGATAGAACTTTTCCAGAGCCTTGCGCAACGCGTGGTCCAGCGCATTCACCGGCCCTGCGCCGACAGCCGCCGTATGTTCAACCGCCTCGCCGACCTTGACCATCACGGTGGCTTCTGAGAGAGGTGTCCCATCATCTTGTTTTTTCTCAGCAATTACGCGAAACCCCAAGAGCTGGAACGACGGCTTATGACTCCCCATGACTTTGCGCATCAGGAGCTCAAACGAGCCTTCGGCCCCTTCGAACTGATAGCCCTGGCTTTCTCGATCCTTCAAGGCGTGAATCAGCTCATCGACCTTCGTATGGTCCTTGGTCAGTTTGATTCCATACGCTTCAATCTTGTCGAGAAGACCGCTTCGCCCTCCGTAGTCGGAGATCAGCATCCGCTGCCGATTACCAACTCGGGCGGGATCGATATGTTCATAGGTTGCTGAATTCTTCAGCACCGCATGAATATGAACTCCTCCCTTGTGGGCAAACGCGGCATCACCGACATACGGTTGATGCTTGTTCGGCATCAGATTTGCGATTTCCGTCACGTAGCCGGAAACATCTTTCAGATGGCTCAATCGATCGCTCAAGACACGACGTTTCATCTTCAATTCTAAATTGGGAATGATCGAACAGAGGTTGGCGTTTCCGCATCGTTCCCCGATCCCATTGATCGTCCCCTGTACCTGGAGAATGCCGGTGTCAATCGCCACCAGCGAGTTTGCCACTGCCATTTCACAGTCGTTGTGCGCATGAATTCCAAGGGGAACCCGACACTCGCGTTGGACCACCTGACAGATCTCCCGAATTTCCCACGGCATCGTCCCGCCGTTGGTGTCGCACAGGATCACTCGTTCAGCTCCGGCCTCCGCAGCTTTTCTGATCGTGCTGAGTGCATATTCGGGATTGGTCTTGTAGCCGTCGAAGAAATGCTCCGCATCGTAGAACACCCGACGCCCTTTGTCGTGCAAGTAGGCGATGGAATCGGCGATTAACTCCAGGTTCTTGGTCAACGAGATTCCCAGAGCATCGGTGACATGCAGCGACCAGGTTTTCCCGAAGAGCGTGATCGTTTTAGTTTCAGCAGCGAGCAACCCCCGGAGATTGGGGTCTTTCCCAGCAGTATTACTGGCTTTCCTGGTTGATCCGAAAGCGATGACCTCGGCATGTTTCAGCGGAATAGTTTTGATCATCCGGAAGAACTCGATATCTTTCGGGTTCGCCCCCGGCCACCCACCTTCGATAAAATGGACGCCCAAGTCGTCCAACTTCTGTGCAATCAGGACCTTGTCGTCCGCCGAGAAACTGACGTCTTCAGCCTGGGCGCCGTCTCGCAAGGTCGTATCGTAGATCTCCAACCCCGCGGCTTGCTCCGCCGACGGCCGTCGTGGATGCACGGGCGGGTGTTCACGTGAGGCGCGAGATTGAGGAGGTTTTCGAGCCATGGTGGGAAAGGGTATCAGGAGAGGGACTCCCCTGTCGAGCCGTCGGGTACCAGCGAGTAACGGTAGCCAGAGTCCTGGCGATTAGACGGAACACTTGGGGACGATGGCAGAAGAGCCCATAAGAACGACGCCTAATTCAGAATGCAGAATAGGGGTTGAAGCTTGGGAACAGAAAGTGAAACCAAGAAGAACCTGGTTTCAGAAGAATCACGGTGTACGGTCTATAACCAGTCGGCAATCGTCGAGCATACTGCGACGATGCTCAGCTTCTTTGGGTTTCCATCGCTTGGCCCAGCCCGCTTTGTGCGGTTTACACAATGCACAAGAACGTCGATTCTGTTTATACGCCTTTCGCATGTCAACCTACCCGCCTTTTAGCGATAAGCTCTCTCACGGTAGGAACCAGTTCGCTCGGGATCTCCATCCCGGCAATCAGTTCGGCTTCCATCAGATCCCATTCTGTCATACAGGTTGGTAGTACAACACCAGACCGCAATCAGGAATATCCTCGGTCAGCGCCACGACGTCTAACACCTGAATCTCAGCAATCATGAGACAAGCCTTCGACCGGAACAAATCGGCTCAGACAATCGGCAGCTTGACCGCAGTCCGTTCGCCGGTCGCCGCATTCTGGAGCACGAGCTGTCCCGCATCTTCCCGCCCGAGCTGAACGTTGGCATTGAGCAATTCGATCCCGTACACCGTGCCGTCTGGTGCGAGATCAACGTTGATCTCGTCGCTCACGTGAATGGTCTCGACTTCCGCATGTCTTGGCATGCAGACGGAGGTACGCGATGTTGGAGCGGGGATCGTAAGTCAGGTTCACACGCCCTCCTACACTACGTGAGGCATGCTGCTAATAGTAGCGAGTCACTATCGTAATCACAAGCCAATCCTCCCCTTCGCGTACCGCAAATAATCGACCTGCTTGCTTGCGTAATCCCGCCCACGCCACATAGAGTTAAAAGGGGAAATTGCGCCGAAACCCGCTACGACCGAACTTGGCCGGAAACGCCTCGCCGCCGAGAACAGTTGCACGAACTTCCTCCTCTGTCGCCCCACGCTCTGCGAGACGCTCCAGCGCATGAGGATGGAAGCGAACGATCATAGCGCCTTCCCAACTGCGCGCTGAGGCCACCTCATTAATTGCTCGACGCCTGCCCTGAGCTTCGCCGAAGGATAGTCGCTGTAGCTCATCCTGTCGTCGCGGAGGATGTGGCAGATTTCTTCTGTTTGCCGATCATCCCAACAAAGACTCCCGGCAGATTTTATTTCTCTTCCCGGCACATTTTTCACCCCTCTTGTCCAGCTACTATCTCCGCAGTTCATTCAGCAAGACCCATTCGTGAGGGCCGCGTTCGAATCGCCAGAAGGTCCATCCATTACAGGTTGGCCGCTCGCAAGCTGCCGCTGCAGCCAGGGATGGAGAATTAAAGCGTTTTCCATCGTATACGACCGTGCCATTCTTTAGGACGTGAGCCTTCACATAACGTCCCTTGAATTTCGCGCGTAGCTTGAGTCTCTTCGTAACAAATGCCGCCAAGACCGGCAGGTTCTTATCCTTAATTCGCTTGCGAGTGCTTTTCGAAGTGAACGTTGGCAATCCCAGCAACTCTTGTCTTTCAATCAGTTGTCGTCGGTGAATATCTCCCTTAAATCTCTTTACGAGATTCTCGGCCTTTCCAAAATGTCCCTTCGATTTGTTGCCATTAGGCTGAACGATGCGCAACACAAGGCCTTCAAGCTCATGGATGTGAGAATCTCCAATGGTGAGATACACACTAAACCGATTCCATGAGTTTCCGTGATGATCGCGCAGATGTGAGTTCAGGCGGTCACGCAAGTCGGTCGCCAAGCCAACATAGTACAGGCGATCATCTTGATACAGCGCATACAGGCCATGCCGCCCTCGCACATAAACTCGGAGGATGTCCTGGTACGTCTCCAAGGCTTTTCGAGAAATCCGTTCCAGGTATTGGCATACAAGGATAGTGGGCTTGGGCATCACTGCGGTCCCACTTCTGAAGATGGGCCGCTGAGGTCGTTCGCAATCAACCGGAACTGTTCGAGGGCTGCTTCGAGGTCGTCTACGATTTCTTGCGCGATCACGTCGGGATCAGGAAGATTGTTGGAGGCTTCGAGGGATTCGTCTTTGAGCCAGAAGATGTCGAGGCTGGCTTTGTCGCGAGCAATCAGTTCGTTGTAGCCATAGGCCCGCCAGCGGCCGTCTGGCTTCTTCTCGGACCAGGTGGGCCGACGTTCGTGGCGGTTCGCCGGGTGGTAGCACTTGACGAACTCGTCGAGGTCTTCGCGCTTGAGTGGGTTGGTCTTGAGCGTAAAGTGTTGGTTGGTGCGGAGGTCGTAGATCCAGAGTTTCTTTGTCCAGGACGTTTCGCTCGCCGGTTTCTTGTCGAAGAAAAGGACGTTCGCTTTCACACCTTGAGCATAGAAGAGGCCGGTCGGAAGTCGGGGTAACGTATGCACATCGCAGTCATGGAGTAGTTTGCGGCGGACGGTTTCTCCCGCGCCACCTTCGAAGAGCACATTGTCCGGCACGACGATCGTAGCGCGGCCGTTGACCTTCAAGAGCGTCTTCACGTGCTGAAGAAAGTTCAGCTGTTTATTGGACGTGATCGCCCAGAAATCGTCGCGCTCGTAGGTCTCTCGTTCCCTTGAAGCCTCACCATTCTGTCCCACCACCGTGTAGCTGCTCTTCTTGCCAAACGGCGGATTGGTCAACACCACGTCATAGCGATCACCGTGATCGCCGGCCAATGAGTCGGCCACGACGATCGGCTCGTAATCCTGGCTGCCGATGCCGTGCAGCAGCAGGTTCATCGCACAGAGCCGCGCGACCGCATGCACCAACTCGCAACCACGGAGCGTCTGTTCCTTCAGCGCTTTCTTCTGGGCCTTGGTCAAATTAGGATTGTGCTTTACCACGTAATCGTGCGCGGCGAGGAGGAAGCCGCCGGTTCCGCAGGCCGGGTCGCAGATCGTTTCACCAGGCTTCGGCGCGACGCAGTCCACCATCGCTTGGATCAGCGGACGAGGCGTGAAGTACTGGCCTGCCCCGCCCTTCACGTCCTCGGCATTCTTTTGGAGCAAGCCCTCGTAGGCGTCGCCTTTCACATCGGCGCTCATCGCCGACCAATCTTCCTTGTCGATCAGGTCTACGATCAGGCGGCGGAGCTTGGCGGGGTCCTGGAACTTGTTCTGCGACTTGTTGAAGATCAGTCCGAGCAGGCCCTTCTACTTGCCGAGCCTTTCAAGGCTGTGCAGGTAGTGCGTGAACAGCTCATCGCCGTCTTTCTTCAGGAGGCTCTGCCAACCGTATCTGTCCGGAATCGGACTCGGCTGGCTATACGGCGGCTTCGTCCGCTCATCGGCCATCTTGAGGAACAGCAAATACGTCAATTGCTCGACGTAGTCGCCATAGCTCATCCCGTCGTCGCGGAGGACGTTGCAATAGTTCCAGAGTTTGTGGACGATGGCAGAAGTGCTCATTGAGTGATGACCCGGAATGCTTTCAGCGTGTATCGTAAAGATCCAGGCGGCCAGAAATGATGAAGCAGAATCCCCTCATAGAAACGAATCCTCATTTGAGGAGTCCCAAGCAGTACAGGAAGCGGTCGTGATATCTACAACAGCCTAAGAAACTCCTCCACCGTGAGATCAGCCTGACGAATGATCGCGCGGAGCGTTCCGCGGTCGAGTTCTTTGTGATCCGGCACCACCAGCTGGCTGAAGGGTTGCGCGCGACGAAGAATCACATGGCTGCCTTCCTGTCGCCGCACCACAAAGCTCGCCCGCTCCAACGCTTTAATACAGGCTCGCCCCGAGATACCCGGCAACTTGCTCATACGGCCATCAGCACGGCATCGAAGCGCTCTTCAGGCACGGTGAGTTTGTCTTCTTCCAATGCCGCAATGTAGCCCCGAATGGCCTCACGGATGTTTGTCACCACCTCTTCTTTGGTCTTCCCCTGGCTCAGACAACCGGGCAGGCTTGGGCATTCGGCCACCCAATAGCCATCCTCTCCACGATAAATAATCACCTGTCTCACGATTCACCTCCCTTGTGCGTACCGGCTTTCATGTACTGGAACCGGCCCTTCATTGCAACTATTTTCGCGGCCAGAAGCATACCCTGACAACGCCAAACGGTGCTACGAAACAGCACATGCGTCAACTGCTCGACACAGCCACCGTAGTTCATCCCGTCATCGCAAAGATCGTTCCAGAGCTTTTGGACGATCTAGTTGGGGCATAGTCCTGCCTATACCTTGCTAGTAGAAATGGCAGACAACTTTGCTTCCAACGCTTGCACTAAGGTGTCGAATGAAGACCTCTTATGCTGGTTCAACGCACTACCAGGGTTAGTCTCCACAAGATCTGCAATTTCTGTTTTGACCTTCGCCTCAATTTGAGCAGACCAGGGCTTCCCCTGGTGCTTAAACGTCTCTCTTAATCTGTTCGACCACTTATCGTTCCCTTTGAATCTTGGGGATAGGAGGGATACACCGTATCTGTTTTGAAGCATGTTGATATAAAGACCTTCCTCATAGATATCCTCGATCTCTGACTCTTTCATCCCGTTACAGACAGAAAAGTTTACATCAGCGAGGGTTATGAGCCCATCCCTCTCTGCTCGTTGCTGAGCGTCAATTCCAGCCTTATCGTGATCGATATAGCAGTGGGCAACGCACATCATTTCTCGGATTTGCCCCAATTTATAGCTAAGGTTACTACCACCAAAGAGCGATTCAATTGCAATTGCACCTTGGGTAAATGCGGAGTTTAGATTTGCAGAAGAGGTTTTCAGAAGCGCGATGAGAGCTCGTCTGTCACCCTCGCCTTCGACGACGAGGATGATTTCAGCGTTTTGCAAATTGTCTGCAGATCGAATTCCGAGAATATCGCGTATTTGCTTAACGTCCTTGGCGGGCAAGGCTTTATTACCATGAACTAGGATGTTCGACTTGATACTTGTTCGATCCACAAAAAGCGGACAGTGTGTTGTCATGATAACCTGATGCTGCTTAGCGATATCAGCAATGACCGCTTTAAGCTGGTGAATGGCTTTAGGATGGAGATGAGACTCAGGTTCCTCTATGGCCAATATCAATTGCCTGCCAGATGCGCCACTCTCAAATGATTGACGCATTAAGCTAAGTGCCGCCAAGCTTTGGACGCCGTCGCCTTTTCTTTCGAGTGGGGTCGGTGTTCCATCATCGACAACAATTTCGTACTCACGGCGTAGAGCGCGATAACGAGCATCCTCTGAGATCGTTACTTTTACGTCTCGCACATTTGGAAGAAATTCCTTGAGGGTTTCTTTTATCTTGCTAGAAATTGCATTTAGAACGGGAGCTTGAATCTTTGCTACCTCGGCAAGAGCATCCTTGTACGCCTTTTCTTCCTCAACAGCAGCAAGTTGCCTATCAACAATGTTCCCAACGATGTTGTGAGCCTCTTCTGATGTCCTAATAGCGGGTATGTATGTCAGGTTGATCCGCTTCGCTATGAACTTAGCGATTGACTGTGCCTTCCTTGATAACGCGGGACCGCCGGGGCCTCGCTTTAGAACCCGAAATCCGGGGTCCGTTTTCCCGAAAGACAGTTGGATGGGGAGATTCCCGTTGAGGTAGCTCTCGACTTCTTCTTCGAATTCGCCCACCTCCCGATCTGAGAGCTTGAATTCCAACCCGAAAATGGACTCACCATCGGGCAATTTATCCTGTAGAGACACTGGAAAATCTTTGCTCCAGTTATATCCCCCTATATCTCGGGAGTGCATCCGAACTCGGCCTCTGAACAATCGAAAGCGGTCCAGGGCTCCCAAAAAGCCAAGCGAAGTTACTAGGGCCTTGAGGATATTGGATTTCCCTTCATTGTTTGGGCCGATAAGAACCGTGGATTGTCGAAATGGCAATTTGTACGCGGTAGTAATGCTGCGGTAGTTAGTCACAGAAAAGGAGACCAGCTGCATACTAAGCTCCAGTATTAACTAGGTTTCCACTAAAAGCCTGTTGGAGTATAGCCTGCCGCAGGCGGTCGGCGCGGGTGAGGTTGACCTCGACGGTGGCTTCGAGTTCGTCGATGACCGATAGGCGGCGCTCGACTTCGGCAACGATCCCTTGTTGCTCTGCAAACGGGGGGAGCGCGACTGGCATATTTAGTAGCTGCTCTGTATTAATTCCGTCACGGGTAGCACCGTGGTTTACCTCTCGAATATAGTTCTCTACTTGGGACGAACCTCTGACATATGCTAAATAGTATTTGGCCATCAGCACGGCAGGTTCTAGGCGTAGGCGCATGATGTGGTAGTTAAACAGTGTGCCTCGCAATCTGTCTCCGACGATCCCAGCGCGACCAACAGCCGCCATTCGTGAAAAGAGCAGATCACCCTTCCTCAATCGATATCTATCCAACTCATTAGCTTTCTCTTTGGAAACATACTCTGCCTTAGCGAGGTCTATGCCGGTTTCTTTGAGGCATGAAATGGTAAGTACAGGGACACCTGATTCTCTAAAATCTTCTCTCCCAAGGTTCGTTCCAAATGGTCCAGTAAGAACAGCTTGCTCACCAATGATGCCGAGTTGTTCGACGGATGCGTATGCCCAACCAGGTTGTAATTCGGGCAAGCCAGCCATTGCCGGCACCACAGGTTCATCTAGTCTCTTTTTGTCCCTCCCCTTCGCACGCCGTTCGGCCAAGATACGTTCGAGAAGTTTACTTGCTGGCTCAACATCCGGATGCTGCTTGCGCCAGTCTTCAGTCAATTTCCCTTCGACGGCGGCTTTGAGGACAGTAGCTTTGTAGCGTTTGAGATTGACCTTGGTGCGCTTGAGTGAGGCGACGGCTTCGTCGAGGCGGGAGAATTGCTTTTCGATTTCTGCGACGATGCGCTTCTGCTGGTCCTCTGGTGCAAGTGGTAAATAAAACTTCTTCAAGAATTGAAAATGGCGACTATAGCCGCGACTCGGAATATGCAATGAGCGGAGTAGATAGTAAAAGAACTTGGGAAAGTAGCCCTCACGGGGTCTTAAGATCTTTACACCTTCGGCTCCCACAGCAAATCGCTTATCAACGTATTTGAGCGAACGCGTGTGGTCTCCAAACAGGATGACAGGCAACTCACCATCAAAAGTCATGGCCTCATCGTCGGTATATCCTCCGGTCGTATCTTGCCCTTGATCGATGACCGGAATCTTCCCTGCAAGCAAATATGCGCCCTGTTTAATCCGCCTGCCCTTGTCGGAAACTACATCGGCAGCCTGCTCAAATGGCAGTACATTCCAGCCTGACGGCACAACCGGCGCTTCTGGCTCAAAGATATCTTCTGCCGAATTCTTCACGCCGCCAATGCCCCGTTCAGCTCTTCGATGATTTGATTCAGTTCACTCCCAAAGACCTGATAAACCTTCCCTAACCCACCTTCCCGATTGAACGGTGCCAGCTCGAAGTCGTCCTTCTCAATGCTCAGATTCGCCGCGACATGATCGCGAATCATTTCAAGCCAGTGGCGCTGTTCATCGGTGAATCTTCTCCCTGTTCTTTCTTGTTCCCCCAGCCAAGACTTGAAGTTGGCATTCACTCGCTCAGGAAAAGGGACCAATTCGTTGTCCTGGTGGATGGCAAAGCGAACCAGAGAAACCAGGTCTGTCAGGATGCGCTTGCCACTGGCGCCTTTGACCTTCGACTTCTCCAGCGCCGCGTAGGCCTGCCAGAGTTGCGATTCGTTCCAGAGGTAGGGTGGCTTTTCGATGGCATCGGCCAATTCCTTGACGCTTTCGAACGTGAGCCGTTGCTTGTAGGGCTTGCTGTAGAGAATCTGCAGCGCAGTGATCTCGTCCTTGTGCTGTGCGATGAACTGCTCGAAGGACTGCACGATGGTGCGGGCGCGGGCCAAGGCATCGGCGCTGAAGCCTGCTTCGATGACTTGGTCTTGACTCACATGGTCGATGGTGAGTTCGTTCTTCTTCTTGATGTCGATGAGGAGTTCGCGGAGCTTTGGGTCCTGGAACGGCTTGGCCGCTTCTTGAAGAAGTACGGCTGCCGCTTTCGCGAGCTGCTGCTCAGTTGGCTTGTCCGTCCCGAACTGTTGTCTGGCTCGCTCTTCCTGCTGATCGGGATTGACCGCTTCGACGAGCCGGCGGCTCAGATCTTTGAGCGAGAGGCCTCCGCTGGCTTTCACGATCACCTGATCATCTTCCTTCGTGATCCGGTGTTCCATGCGGGCGAGCCGGCCGGCGATGCTGGTGAGCACATCCTCGTCTGTGCTGCCCAGAGCAACGGCTTGTAGCAGTTTGTCGAAGGCAACGCTGGGTTTCTTTTCCATCGGCCGCGCATCGGTCTTGTCCTGCTCGCAGACCCCAACGGCATCGACGATGACGAAATGATCTTTACTCTGGGCGTCGGGCGTGACGCTCTTGAGGTCATCGGCCTTGATGACGCGGACGCCCCGGCCCTTCATCTGCTCGAAGAAAGTGCGGGATTTGACGGCGCGCATGAAAAGGACTATTTCGACCGGCTTGATATCCGTACCGGTGGCGATCATGTCCACGGTGACGGCAATGCGGGGCAATGGCGAGACGCGAAAGGCCTTGATGAGTTCCTTTGGGTCGGCCCCGGTGGTGCGATAGGTGATCTTTTGTGCAAAGTCATTCCCCTTCCCGAATTCCTCGCGCACGATCTTCACAATGTCCTCCGCATGGGAGTCGTCCTTGGCAAAGATGAGGGTCTTTGGTACCCAGGTTCGGCCGTGAAAGATTTCGGTGAAGAGCTTCTCTTTGAACGTCTTGATGATGGTGCGGATCTGGTCTACAGCAACCACATCGCGGTCGAGTTGGTCAGGATCGTAGGCAAAGTCGTCGTCGAGCTCCTCCCAGCGCGTAGCGCGGGTCTCGCGGTCTCGTTTTTCGAGATAGAAGCCGGAATCGACCTTGGAGCCGGCCTGGGTGATGGCGGTACGGATGCGGTAGACGTCGTAGTTGACGTTGACCCCGTCGGCTACGGCCTGCTCGTGGTTGTATTCCATGACAAGATTCTGGTTGAAGAAGCCGAAGGTCTGCTTGTTGGGCGTGGCGGTGAGGCCGATGAGATGGGCGTCAAAGTATTCGAGCACCTGCGCCCACAGGTTGTAGATGGACCGGTGGCATTCGTCGGTGACGATGACATCGAAGGTTTCGATCGGGATCCCCGGGTTGTACTCGATGGGGTCCGGTTTCTTGAAGAGTTTTTCGAGCCCGGAGACGGAGGTTTCCTCGTCCTCTTCGGCCAGATCGCGACCTTTCAGCATGGAATAGAGCCGCTGGATCGTCCCGATGCAGACCCGCGCGGTCGTATCGAGCTGATTGCTCGTGAGACGCTGGACGATGAACTCTTCGGTGAACTTGAAGTTGTTGTAGGGCGAGACGTACTGCTGAAATTCCTTCAACGTCTGGTCGCCCAGGTTGCCGCGATCCACCAGAAACAGGACCCGTTTGGCTCCGGCGAACTTGATCAGCCGGTAGATGAAGTTGATGGCCGTGAAGGTCTTGCCGCTGCCGGTGGCCATTTGGATCAAGGCGCGCGGACGATCTTGAGCCAGCGACTGTTCGAGATTCGTAATGGCGGTGACTTGCGCGGGCCAGAGACCGGCGGTGATGAGAGGATGAGCGTCGGACAACTGCCTCAGACGGCCGCGAAGAGATGAATGGGTGCGGTAGGGTTCACGCGTCAGCGCCGCGACATCGTCGCGGACGCTTCGTGTAGATTTCAAGTCGGCTCGGTCGATCCATTCGGCCAGCGTGTCGGGTCTATGAAACCCGAAGGTTTGCCTGCTACGGGGCTCCGGATCGAGGCCGTCGGTGAAGCGCGTCTCGATGCCGGTGCTTTGATAGAGAAATGGGAGCGGGCGTGTGTGTGCTGGGAGGTCCTGCGGCAACCCTTGACTGTATTTGACGGCTTGAACTTCAACACCGACTAACGGAAACCCTTCTCTCTTGGCTTCGACGACTCCGGCAGCCTTCCCATCTACGTAAAGGAGATAGTCCGCGAAGCCGTGCCCGCTGACGAGCGGGAAGTTTCTGAGCACGATGCCACGTCCTGCATGCAGGTTGGCCTGCTGATAGTCCTGAACCTGCCACCCAGCTTTCGCCAAGGCCTTATCGATCTGCTCGCGGGCTTTGTCTTCTGAGGTTGGCATGCCCAAGCGCCTTTTGCCGATCAGGACCGAACCCAACGGGTTAGGATTCCGTAGCTCAATCGCCCGGAAGGATACCTCTTTCCCCTCAGGAAATCACGCACTTCGCTGAAAAGTGCTGAGTCTGGAGATTGAAGAGGCGCAGAGGGAGTACTATCGACCTGAACACGGGGATACCGAAAGGAAACTATGCGCGAACGAAGTTATAGACGTTATAACGTTATGATGCTAAATCGTTATGATGTTGTAACGGAGGAGCGCTATGCCATCAGACACTCGCACAACCATTTATTTCAAACCCAAAGTCTATCGAGCCCTCAAGGTCAAAGCGGCCACCACGGATCGGTCTGTCTCAGACCTTGTCAATGCCGCTGTGCTGGAATCTCTTCGAGAGGACGCGGTGGACCTGGAAGCATTTGACCGCCGCGCGAAAGAGCCGTCGCGCTCACTCGAGAAGCTTCTCGAGGAATTGAAGCGTGACGGAACCTTATAGCATCATCAAACGATCAGCCGAGAAGGAACTTAAGGCGCTTACTTCGGGTGACTTCAAGCGGATCATCATTCGCATCCGAGATTTAGCCCAACAACCGCGGCCCTCGGGATGCGAAAAACTCTCTGGTGAATCCGAACGCTATCGTATTCGACAGGGCGACTATCGCATCGCCGTGAAGTCTATCGCTAGCTCGGAGGTTCTGATGCTGCAGTTAATGAAAGGAACGTCCTGTCCTAGGCAGCTCAACCAGAGGCTGGGTGTTGACAAGAACGAACGCCTTCAGCCCGCTTGTACCAATTGGTGAGTGGTTGGCCCAGGTCCGGTCAGGCCTGCGTTTGGTCGAGATCGAACGCTGTATGGAGCGATCGCATCGCCAATTCGAGATACTTCTCCTCGATCACGCAGGAGATTTTGATCTCGGACGTGCTGATCATCATGATATTGATCCCCTCACGGGAGAGCACCTCGAACATCTTGGCCGCCACGCCGGAATGCGAGCGCATGCCGACGCCGATGAGGGACACTTTGGCTATCGCTTCCGTGATCGACACGGACTTGGCCTCGATGTCCTTCGCCACGGCCTGAATGAGAGGTTCGGCTCTCTTTAGATCGGCGCGAGGGACGGTGAAGGAGAGGTCGGTCAGAGCCGCTTGACCGATGTTCTGAATGATCATGTCGACATTGATGTTGGCCTCCGCCACGGAGCCAAAAATCCTGCCCGCAATGCCCGGCTTGTCCGGCACGCCGACGATCGTGATCTTGGCTTGATTGCGGTCTCCGGTCACGCCGGCCACCGCCACGGCCTCCATATCCTTGTCTTCCTTCGTCACGAGCGTTCCCTTCCCTTCTGTGAAGCTGGAATTCACTTCGACCGGCACGTTGAACTTGGCGGCGAATTCCACCGATCTGGTCTGGAGCACTTTCGCGCCAAGACTGGCCATCTCAAGCATTTCTTCATAGGCGATCTTGTCGATCCGTTTGGCCGCGGGCACGATGTTGGGGTCCGCGGTATAGACTCCATCGACATCGGTGAAGATGACGCACCGATTCGCCTTCAAAGCCGCCGCCAGCGCAACGGCGGAGAGATCGGATCCTCCACGACCGAGGGTGGTGACATCGGAGCGTTCATTAATCCCTTGGAATCCAGCCACGACGGGGATGACGCCCTCCTTCAAAGCCTCTTTGATGCGATCGGCCGTCACGCGCGCGATCCGCGCGTTGGTATGGGCGCTGTCGGTCACGATGCCGACCTGACGTCCTGTAAAAGACCGCGCGTTGAGCCCCCGCCCACGCAACTCCATCGCCAGCAGGGCGATGGTGACGCGCTCTCCCGTCGAAAGCAACATATCCAATTCACGTTCATCCGGAGTCCCCGTTACCTCATGGGCGAGCTTGAGCAGGCGATCCGTCTCGCCGCTCATCGCCGAGAGGACGACGACGACGTGATGCCCTTCTCCTTGTGTTCGGGCCACACGGTCGGCGACGCGATGGATGCGCTCGATCGTGCCCACGGAAGTGCCGCCGTATTTTTGGACGATCAGCGCCACAATCGTCAGCTTTTCGAGAAGAACTTGTTCGCGAATTTGGTGGCGTCACGGGCGGGGGTGCTGGAGGCACTCGCATCGGCCTCGGTGAAGCGGCGACCGGCGGTCCCGACATCTTTTCCGCCTCCTTCACCGAACGCATAGAAAGCCGGACCCTGAATGCCTGCGCTGTGGTCGCAGATCACAAGAAAGCGATAGGGGCCCTGCTTGTCCAGTCCCTCGACCAAGGGACCGACCAGGCTACGATCGAACTCTTCGATTCCCCGGACCTTCGCCTTGATGTCGTTGCCATGGATGACCTCGTCCGTCAACTTGGCATGGACATAGACAAAATCCTTCTTGGCGAATTCCTCCAGGGCCACGGTCGCCCTGGTCCGGAGATCCCCGCCTTCCAATCGTTCAGGATCCACCGCGTCGAGTCCCGCGCTGATTCCGACACCACGATGGACATCGTTGGTGGCGACGACCGCTCCCGCGATGTCGTGCTGTTCCACCAGACTCGGCCACATGACGGCTCGCCCCTCGCCCCAGAGCCAGAGACAATTGGCCGGCTTCTTTCCGGCCGCAACCCGTTCATCGTTGATCGGGTGATCACGCAAGATCAAGTAGGCGGCATCCATCAGCTTCCGGAGAATGTCCGACCCATCTCCGGCGGGTAAGGCGTCGGCGATCGATCGGCCGAGTATCGTCTGCGGATCGGTGCAGATGGCCCTCGGCTTTCCATTCACCCAGACCATTAAATGGCGGTGACCGGCGCCGGGATAGAATTGGATGGTTTCGGAACCGAGCTGTTCATTGATCGACTCGAGCAACTCGCGAGCGTCCTCAGTCTCGATCAACCCGGCCGTCGCATCTTCCAGGATGACGTGGGGACCCAATTTTTTGATTTCGCCGCCCTTCCCCCCTTCCGGCGCCAAGGTCACCATCGTGCAGCGATAGACCACATCCTGTTCCGTCGCGGACACCCCTAAGCTGGCTGCTTCAAGCGGCCCAGGGCCGGGATAAAACTTCTTCAGGTCATAGCCGAGAATCGCCGTGCCGATCAGCCCGCCTCCTGGACGGACTCCATCAGCGGGAATCATCAGTTGACCGAGTTCTCCGCGCTGTGCCAGACGATCGAGATGGGGAGTTGCGGCCGCTTGGAGCGGGGTCCGACCTCCCAGTTCTTCCTGTGGGTGATGGGCGATTCCGCCAGCATGCACGATCACATATTTCATGGAGTTTACACGCCTCTCAGACTTTCAAAAAACGGGCAACGTCCTCGCGCGTTGCTTTGACGGTCTGTGGTGGTTTCGACACGCCGATCGCCGTATCGGCATCCTTCAATCCATGTCCCGTCAGGGTGCAGACGACCGTCTCTCCTTCGTGCAGGGTCTTGTTTCTGTGCAATTTCGCCACCCCGGCCACGGACGCGGCCGATGCCGGCTCACAAAAGACCCCTTCGGTGGCCGCCACCGTGGTGTAGGCCTGAAGAATCTCGTCGTCCGTCACCATATCGATCAGGCCGGTGGACTCGTCTACCGCTGCGAGGGCCGATGACCAGCTGGCAGGATTGCCGATTCGGATGGCGGTGGCGACGGTTTGCGGGTGTTCAACGACCCTCCCCAGCACGATTGGAGCTGCTCCTGACGCTTGAAACCCCATCATGCGGGGGACTCGCCGAATCTGGTTCGCCGCACGGTATTCCTTGTACCCCTTCCAATAGGCGGTAATGTTGCCGGCGTTCCCGACCGGTAAGACATGAAGCGCCGGAGCTTCGCCCAGTTGGTCACAGATTTCAAAGGCCGCGGTCTTCTGCCCTTCAATCCTGAACGGGTTCACTGAGTTGACGAGTTCAATGTGGAGCGACGTTGAAAAGTCTTTCACGAGCGCCAGAGCTTGATCGAAGTTACCTTCGATCTGAATGACGGTCGCCTGATGCATCATCGCCTGGGATAGTTTGCCCATCGCGATCTTTCCGGCTGGAATCAGGACGTAGACGGACAACCCGGCACGAGCTCCATAGGCGGCGGCCGAGGCCGAGGTGTTCCCCGTCGAGGCGCACATGACGGCCCGCGCGCCGCCTTCCACCGCCTTCGAGATGGCCAACGTCATGCCACGGTCTTTGAATGACCCGGTGGGGTTGACGCCTTCAAACTTCAGATAGAGTTCGATTCCTGGGGCGATCGCCTTCGCCAATCTGGTGGCGCGAATCAGCGGCGTGTTGCCCTCTCCCAGACTGATGACCGGGGTCTTCTCGGTCACAGGGAGGAATTTGCGGTATTCCTCAATGACTCCACGCCAGCGATTCATCGATCACTCATCCTTGCCTTCGACTCGAATGAGCATCGTCGGCTCAGAGACGAACGGCTTTCGGTTGATTTCACGAAGGGCCGTTTGCACATCGCGTTCTTTCGCGCTGTGTGTCTTGATGACGACCGGCACTGTTTGTCCTTCACACCGTCCCTGTTGCACCATCGAAGAAATGCTGATGCCGCAGCGCCCCAATTCACCGGCGATCTGCGCCAACACGCCAGGTCGGTCCACGACCGTGAAACGGAGATAATAGAGCGAGCTGATTTCCTCCATCGGCCGCAACCGCAGCGGTCTTCGCTGGTCCTGTTGGAATGATGCGACCGGCACTCGACCGACGGCGCCCGCGATCACGTTCCGCGCGATCGCAATCACGTCACTCACCACCGCACTCCCGGTCGGCATGGATCCGGCTCCTCGCCCATAGAGGACGACATCACCGACGGCATCACCCACAAGCTGAATGGCGTTGTACACGTCCTCCACTCGGGCGATCGGCGAGGTGGACGGAAGCATGGTGGGATGAACCCGAGCCTCGATTTCTCCATCCATGAGTTTCGCGATGCCGAGCAGCTTGATGGTATACCCGAACTGTTTCGCATAGGCGATGTCGATCGGTGTGATGTTTGCGATGCCTTCGGTGTAGACATCCTTGAAGTTGACCGGCATGCCGTAGGCAAGACAGACCAGAATCGCCAGTTTGTGGGCCGAATCGATCCCGGCGACATCAAAAGTCGGGTCGGCCTCGGCATAGCCGGCTCGCTGGGCGTCCTGGAGCACCTCTTGGAAGCCGTGTCCTTCATGGGTCATTCGGGACAAAATATAGTTGGACGTGCCGTTGATGATCCCGTAGATGGACTCGATCCTATTGCCGGCCAGCCCTTCCGTCAATGCCCGAATAACGGGAATGCCCCCGCCCACGCTGGCCTCAAACCCCAGTTCCACACCCTTGCGCGTGGCGGCTTGAAAAATTTCCTCTCCATGAAGGGCGAGCAGCGCCTTGTTGGCGGTGACCACATGTTTCCCCGCGGCAATCGCCTCCAGGATGACCCGCTTGGCCGTATCGTATCCCCCGATGAGCTCAATCACGATATCGATGTTCGGATCGGTCAGCACCTGCTTGACATCGGTGGTGAGCACCCCGGGTGCCAGTGCGACGCCGCGATCCCTGACAATGTCCATGTCCGCCACGCAAACCAGTTCGATCGACATCCCGACGCGACGGGTGATGAGGGCCGCACTGTTCAGGAGAATCTTCGCGACACCCGTCCCGACTGTGCCGAACCCGATGATTCCGACGCCGATGCACGACTTCACTCTTCACCCCCATCGAGCTTGAGGGCTTTACGGATTCCCCTGACGGCTTGCCTGGTCCGATGCTCGTTTTCCACAAGACCAAATCGCACATAGTCATCGCCGCCCTCGCCGAATCCGATCCCCGGCGACACTGCAACCTTTGCCTTCTTGAGCAGAAGCTTTGAAAACTCCAATGACCCCATATGGCGGTACGGCAAGGGAATGCGCGCCCAGACAAACATTGTGGCCAGCGGCTTCGCAACCTGCCAGCCGATCCGATTCAACCCGCCCACCAGCACATCGCGGCGTTTTTGATACCGCTGAACCGTCTCCTTGACGCAATCCTGAGGGCCGTTCAGCGCGATCACACTCGCGATTTGAAGCGGCTGAAAAATCCCATAATCCAGATAGCTTTTGATCTTCGCCAGGGCACCGACCACCTCCCGATTGCCCACACAGAAGCCTACGCGCCAGCCCGGCATATTGTAGGCCTTGGAGAGGGTGTAAAACTCCACCCCGCAGTCTTTCGCTCCAGGGACCTGAAGAAAACTGGGAGCCTTATAGCCGTCGAACACCAGATCGGCATAGGCGAGGTCGTGGATGACGATGACATTATGCTCTTTGGCAAAAGTCACGATCTTCTTGAAAAATTCCAGATCGACCACGGCCGTGGTCGGATTGTGCGGAAAATTGATGACGAGAATTTTCGGCCTGGGAAAGGTCTGCCGATACACACTGGTCAAGTCTTCGAAAAAGTCGCTGTCCTGACGAAGTTCGATTCCCCGAACTTCGCCACCGGCGATGATGAAACTGTACATATGAATCGGATACGTGGGCGTCGGAGTCAGGACGACATCACCTGGACCAATCATGGCCAATGCCAGATGGGCGAGACCTTCTTTTGACCCAATGGTGACGATAGCTTCCGTTTCTGGATCCAAGTCGACATCATAGTTTCGCTTGTACCAGCTGCATATCGCATGGCGCAGTTTCGTAATTCCACGCGACGCCGAATACCGATGGTTCTTCCCCTTGCGGGCCGCCTCGACCATCTTCTCCACGATATGGGGAGGAGTCGGCTGATCGGGATTACCCATCCCGAAATCGATAATGTCCTCACCGCGTTGCCGCGCTTCAAGCTTCAGGGATTGAACCTGGGCGAAGACATACGGAGGCAGTCGCTTGATCCGATAGAAACCTTCGCCCAACCCCATGAACTTCCCTTGACCGTTTCTAGAAAATTGACAACAGGACTCATCGCCCTGAGTGAGCGAGGGGGACGAGAGGGGCATATTCTAATTCAGGGCTCTGGTCGAGTCAATTTGCGTCATTTTCTCTCTGCTTCTGAAAAGTGCCTGATCAGATTTCCGCCAGAGCGCGTGCCGATCGGTTCGGCAATCCTGTCCTTGCCCCCTCTGATTCCTTTCTGCTAGTAATACCGATGGGTGATTTTCTCTTGATCCCCCAAAAGTTCTGCCTTTCACATTATCCGAATAGGAGTTTCGATTATATAAAAGGAGGGATGATGCCTCGGCTTGGTGTGAACGTCGACCATGTTGCGACTTTGAGACAGGCTCGTGGAGGGACAGATCCGGATCCGTTGGCGGCAGCGATGCTCGTTGAACTCGCAGGAGCCGACGGGTTGGTGGTTCACTTACGAGAAGACCGCCGGCATATTCAAGATCGTGATCTTCGTCTCCTCCGCGAAGTGACCCGCACAAAGCTCGACCTTGAAATGGCCGCGGACGCAGAAATGGTGAACATCGCACTCAATGTCAGACCGGACCTCGTCACATTGGTACCGGAAAAGCGACAGGAACTGACCACCGAGGGGGGCCTCGACGTAGCCGGGCAGCGGGATCGGATTCAAAGCATCGTCTCGCAGTTACATAGCGGCGGAATTCCGGTCAGCGTCTTTATCGAGCCGGATCTCAGTCAAGTGAAGGCCGCACACAAGATCTCAGCAGATTTTGTGGAACTGCACACCGGTCGCTATGCGAATGCCACACGATCCAAAGAAGCCGATACGGAGTTCGAAGCCATCACGCAAGCCGCAAGGCTTGCCTATAAGTTAGGGATCGGGGTCAATGCTGGTCACGGATTGAATTATCGTAATGTCAAGCGCCTGACGCATATTACGGAAATCGTCGAGTACAACATCGGTCACAGCATCATCGCGCGGGCCGTCCTTGTGGGAATCGTCCAGGCCGTCAAGGAAATGAAGGCCCTGCTGAGTTAACGCCATGGACCTCCAGGTCCGTCCATTCGCCATCCTCGGTTCATCATGACCAAAATCGTCACCGCGGCACAGATGCAGGAGCTGGATCGGAGAACGATCACCGAGGCCCGTGTTCCGGCAACAACCTTGATGGAACGAGCTGGAATGGGGATCGTCTCCTCCCTTGAGAAACGGTGGGGGTCTGTTCACGGCAAGACGGTGACCATCGTCTGCGGCAAAGGCAATAACGGTGGTGATGGGTTCGTGGCGGCTCGCCTCTTTCGCCGGCATCATGCGAAGGTGCGTGTCCTCGCACTTGCCTCCCTCCGGGAACTCAGCCGCGATGCCGCCACGATGTATAAACAATTCATTCGTGGTGGAGGCAAGTCTTCTGTGTATTCCTATACGTCAAAGGCCCAGGCCCAAGCGCTCTTGCGCGACAGTGATATCCTGATTGATGCCCTCCTTGGGACAGGGCTTTCTTCACCGGTCACCGGCCGTTATGCCGAGATCATTGACAGCATCAACGACACCCATCGTCCCGTGGTCGCCGTGGATCTTCCATCTGGTCTCCATGCTGATACCGGGGCCGTCCTTGGTCGAGCCGTTTGCGCTTCCCTCACCGTTACCTTTGGCCTCCCGAAATTGGGTCTGTATCAGGGCGAGGGGATTGATCATGCGGGAGAGGTCACCATTGTTGATATCGGTATTCCGCCAGCCTACGTCGACGCCGTGGCCGGGCATGTCACCTTGATTACCCGAAGCGCGGTGCAGGCATACCTGCCAACGCGACGTCCGTCGAGTCACAAGGGAACGTTCGGGCATGCCGGTATTATCGCCGGTTCCGTCGGGAAGACCGGCGCCGCTGCCCTCTCCGCGCGAGCCGCGCTCCGAGTGGGAGCTGGGCTCGTGACTGTCGCAACCCCTTCAAGCGTCAATGACATATTGGAAGCCAAGCTTGTGGAGGCCATGACAGTCCCCATGCCGGAGACGAAGGCCCGGACATTGGCGCGGAACGCCTTGGACCGGCTTGTCTCATTCATGGCGGCCAGAACCGCCATTGCGATCGGTCCAGGGCTTTCAACGGCTCCCGAAACAGTGGAGCTCATCCAAGCCCTGACAAAACAGCTCGATCGACCTGCTGTGTTTGACGCGGACGCCCTGAACGCCTTGAGCGGTCGTATTGCGCTACTCGCATCCTGCAAAATTCCCCCCATCATCACGCCCCATCCTGGTGAGATGGCACGACTCGAGCCGGAGGCCACACCCCAGACCGTAAACAGCGACCGGCTCGGTCTTGCAACTCGCTTCGCTCGAGAGCGTGGTCTCTTCGTCGTCTTAAAAGGTGCCCGAACGGTGGTGGCACGACCGGATGGCACGGTCGCCATCTGTCCGACCGGAAACCCGGGAATGGCGACGGCGGGAACAGGTGATGTGTTGACCGGTATGATGGTAGGGCTTCTCGCACAAGGTCTGCCTTCATGGGAAGCGGCTTGTGCCGCGACCTACCTCCACGGAATGGCCGGCGATTTGGCGGCAGCCGGTAAGGGACAGGCTGGAATGATCGCAGGAGATCTGGTCGAGCAGATTCCCTCTGCGCTCAAACTTGTCGACGAGACTGCGGAAAACTAATTCGATTCGGCGCACGACGAGCTCGTCCGCTATCGTTCTTATGGCTAAATCTCGTGACCTCCTTGACATGATCCTTTCATCTCCTCGTGAGACCGATTCGTTCGGGCAGACTATAGGCACGGTCCTTCGAGGCGGTGATGTGCTCGCATTGGTTGGAGAACTAGGGGCAGGCAAAACTGCCTTGGTCCGCGGGATCGTGGCGGGACTCGGCGGATCAGCGTCTGCTGTCACCAGCCCGACGTTTATGCTCATGCACGAGTACCAGGGGAGGCTTCCGCTCATTCATCTTGATCTGTACCGATTGCAGCGAGCTTCAGAAGCCGAGGCGATCGGACTCACGGCTTGTTTTTCAGATGAGACTGTAACCGCGATTGAATGGGCCGATCGATTTCCTGACTTACTCCCGGCAGATCGACTGGACGTGCAATTGATTCATCGAACCCGAACGACCAGAATGGCGCGGCTAGAAGCCCGCGGCGCCGGAGCTCGATCTCTTTTGTTGCGGATCAGTAGAGCGTGCCATGCTGGAAGTCGACGCGCCCGACCGACTCAATTGGGGACCAGGGCGAGGAGAAAGGTTTCGGAGCGATGACCCGTGTCACCCTGATCGGGATTCTCTTACTCCTTTCACTGGCGTTCTTCCTTCAAAACCAGGAACAGGAAGTGACTCTGAGGTATTTCTTCGGCTTGATTGACGCCTCGACTCCTATTTATCAACCCATCATGGCTGGTTTCCTCGTAGGCCTCCTGGTCGCGGCGATCCTGCTCTTCCCTCCATGGGTGCGAGCGCGAATCGACCTCAAGCGAAAAACGAAAGCATTGCAGCAGGCCGAGGTCGACCTGGAACGTCTCCGGCAATCACTGGAGAAGGTCTCCGGGCGGCCGTCGCCTTCCTCCCAAATGGAAATCTCTGGGAATTTGCACGATGAGTGATCTCAATCTGAGTCCATTGATGCGACAGTATCGTGACATCAAACAGGGTTATCCTGACGCGATCCTGTTTTTCCGAGTCGGAGATTTTTATGAGATGTTTTATGAAGACGCTCGGGCGGCTTCTGGAATTCTGTCTATTGCCCTGACGTCACGCGATAAGAACAGCGCTGATCCGGTGCCCCTTTGTGGCATTCCGTTTCATGCCGCAACCGGCTATATCGCCAAATTGTTGAAGGCTGGACGTATCGTGGCCTTGTGCGAACAGGTCGAAGACCCCAAGGCTGCCAAAGGACTGGTTCGCCGAGAAGTGGTCAGACTGTATACCCCTGGCACACTGGTCGATACCGAGTTTCTGTCTCCTGGCGAGTTCAACTATCTGACCGCGCTGGCCATTCGTTCAGATTCCTTTCGAGGATTCGTCATCGGCTTGGCGACCATCGAGGTGTCCACTGGTGAATTTTGGATGATGGAGATGGACGGTCCTCAAGCGGGTACCCAGGTCATGAATGAACTCGCGCGCTTGGAGCCTCGAGAATTGCTGCTTCCGGACAATTTAGATCGCCAAGACTTCCGGTGGATTGATGAGATCCCGGGAACCCGCCTGTGCGTGCGTCCATCGGGCTCGTTTGAACGCAAACATGCCGAGCGCGTGCTACGCGAGCACTTCGGTGTGCAATCTCTTGAAAGTTTTGGATGCCAATACCTGTCCGCAGGCATCGGCGCAGCTGGAGCCGTGTTGGAATACCTTCGTGAGACCCAGCCGGCGGTCCCCCTGACTCATATCCGTCGGATCACGCGACGTGGTGCGGACGAGTGTATGCAGCTCGATAGTACCACCATCCGCAATCTTGAATTACTGAAACCAATTGCAGGAGGCGAGGTTTCCTCCAGTTCCAAATCGACGACACTCTTAAGTATTCTCGATCGGACTAGCACCGCCATGGGAAGCCGCCTTCTCCGCCAGTGGCTGATGAGGCCGTTGATTCGTTGCGAGCAGATCCGGCCGAGATTGGAGGCCGTTGAGGAACTGAAAGACCAGATGATGGTGCGAACGGCTCTCCGCTCCGCTTTGCGAGAGATTCAGGATATTGCACGACTGGCCGGTCGCCTTGCCCTGGGATTGTCCGGCCCGCGTGAACTTCTTGCCCTGAAACGATCTCTCGGTGCGTTGCCGGTAATTCTCGTTCAATTAGATCTCCTTCGGAGCCGGCTGTTTCGTGATGCGCGGGCTTCGTGGGATAGCGCTCAGGATATCCATGAGCTGATCGAACAGTCCATCCTCCCGGATGCCCCGCCCTCGGTTCGAGATGGAAACATCTTCAAAGAAGGATATGATCCTGAGATTGACGAGTTGCGCAAGGTGAGCAAAGAAGGCAAAGGGTGGATTGCCTCCCTTGAGGTTCGTGAGCGGGAACGAACCGGCATCGATTCGCTGAAGGTCCGCTACAATCAGGTCTACGGTTACTATATTGAGATTACCAAGGCTAATTTGAGCCGTGCACCGGCCGAATATATCCGCAAGCAAACCCTCGTCAACGCCGAACGGTTCATGACGGCCGAGTTGAAGGAGCTCGAAGAACGTGTCGTCGGGGCTGACGCGAAGCTTGTCGCCAGGGAGCAGGAAGCGTTTATGCAGCTTCGTTCCCGCCTGGCCGAGGGAGCGTACCGGTTGGACAGAATAGCCGCCACCCTCTCACTGCTCGATGTC
>JAHBWT010000041.1 GCA_019636815.1 Nitrospira sp. | reverse complement strand
TCGGCGGAAAATCCCATCGCTTTCTTGACGATGTCCTCGATCCGTTTTAAATCTTCTTCCGAACGCGGTGTATATTTTCGCGCCGCGGCCGGTGTGCCCGTTGCCCCTCCTTCACCGGCTTTTACAGGTTCATACATCCCATCGACGAGCACGGCAACGGACAGTTGTTTGATGACACCGACGGGCTCCACGATTTTCGACACCGTTCGGCTAATCTCATAGTTCACGGTTTCATTTTTCGTTTGACTGTGGTTTGAACTGGTTTGTGCAGGCTCCTGATCCGTACCCGGCGGGACATTCGACTGAACACCCGGCACTCCGCCACCGACCCCGTTGGAACCATTGGCCTTTTCTTGCCCTCGCTGTTCACTCCGAACCACCTGGCTGTTCGGATCATAGCGTTCTTCCGTCGTCTCGACCTTTCGAAAATCCACGAGACTGGATACCCGCACCACCGCCTTATTCGGTCCCACGATGCGCTCGAGCATTGTCTGGATGCGCGTCTCCACATCTTTTTCAATACTGCGTTGATAATCCAGCTGCGCATTGGTTAAACCGGACGTCTCATCCGTCGCGGTAGCCGACAACATGCGGCCATGCCCATCGACGACGGTCACATCCCGAGCTTGGAGACCCTCCACGCTGCTTGATACGAGATGAATGACTCCCTGTACTTGAGCTTGACCCAATTGTTGTCCATTGCGAAGCGACAGGATGACGGAGCCGCGCGCTTTTTCTTGTTCGCTCGCAAACAGTCGACGTTCTGGGATGGCCAAATGGACCCGAGCTCGTTCCACCTCCGGCATCTGTGCAATCGTCCTCGCCAATTCACCCTGCAAGGCACGACGATAGTTGAGTTTTTGGACGAACTCCGACATGCCGATCGAGGTGCGGTCGAAAATCTCGAATCCGACCCCGCCGCCGTGCGGAAGCCCTTGCGTCGCAAGTTGTAGCCGCAAGTCATGGACCTGTTCGCTCGGCACCAGCACAGTCGACCCGCCGCCGGTTGTTTCATACGGCACCTTCGTCTCTTTGAGCTTATCGATGATGGCCGCCGCATCTTCACTGCCAAGGTTGGTGAACAGCACCTGCATATCCGGTTGCTGGGTCCATAACGTGAGGGCAATAAGACCGGCAACCGACCCCGCCAAGGCAACGAGGATGATCATCCGTTGATTGATGGTGAACGTAGACAACATACCGGCCTCACACCCTCATGCTGCGCGGTGAATCACACCTGCATCCGTTGAATCTCTTCATACGCCGCAACCAGCTTGTTTCTGATCTGCATCATGAGCTGAAACGACACGTCTGCCTGTTGCAACGCGACCATCGTGCGGTGAATGTCCTGTGTTTCGCCGGTCATGAGGGCATCGATGGCCCGACCGGCTTCCATCTCTGCATCATTGACTTTCCCGATAGCCGACTTGAGGGAGTCCAAGAACCCGGATGTTCCTGAGGCGCCGGCGCCGCCTGCCGGCCCTGATTGCGCCACATCGGCAATGGGAGCAATGCCGGATGTCACACCATGCAGCTGACTCATCTCTACCTCCCGATCTCAAGCGCCTTGTTCCACATGGCGCGCGTCGCGTTGATCGCTTGCACGTTGGCTTCGTAGGCCCGTGATGCGCCGATCATGTTCACCATTTCTTCCATGACGTTGACGTTGGGAAGGCGAACAAACCCCTTGGGATCGGCGTCCGGGTGATGCGGGTCATACATCAGTTGTCCCGGTTTGGGATCTTCCACCACTCTTGCCACAGTGACCCCTTCGAGCGCATGAGACGAGGGCCCAACCGCGACTTGACGGAAGGCCCGCTGAAACGAGCTGGGAACCGCTGTTGAGCGGAAGACGACATCCCGGCGTTTGTATGGCCCACCATTTGGGGTCTTCGTCGACTGCGCGTTCGCTAGATTACTGGCGATGACATTGAGCCGCCGCCGTTGCGCATCCAAACCGGACACCGAGACCGCCAGACTGTCGGACATCTCCATACAACACCTCCTAGGCCTACTTCATCACCGGCAACCGACTGCAGGGACCCACCCTGGCACAAGTATTCGTTTATCGCGCATCTCGTATGGCGCTCAGCAACCCTCGAAACTTGGCAGCCAATATCGTCGCAGCGGCGTTGTACTGCATCGCGTTCTCGGATAATTTGGCCATCTCCAGCTCAAGGTTGACGGAGTTGGCGTCGAGCGGGAGATCGCCTGCCGGCACTTCGGCGAGTTTTCCCGTCACGGCTTGCACCCCTTGCGGCCCGTGCACGCCAAAATGCCGGGATTGCGTCGCCGCCAACACGATCGGAAGGCGTCCTTTCCGCGCAGACTGTAATTGGTCCATAAACGTCAATTCGGACGCGCGATAGCCTGGTGTTTCTTCATTGGCCAAGTTCGAGGCGATCACCCGTTGCCGGGCGCTGCGAAGATCGAGCGTCCGTTGGAGCAACCGCATGGTTCGATCAAAAATTGTCATCGCTCATGTCCCTTCTCCCGCATCGCAACGGGCTGGCTCTAATACCCCTGCAACCATAATGCCGCGCCAGACAATTCGGCTCAGCCTGAGGTCCGCGTCTGACATTTCTCCCAGCTCTTTTCGATGCCCTGT
This sequence comes from Nitrospira sp., assembly GCA_019636815.1. Taxonomy (GTDB): domain Bacteria; phylum Nitrospirota; class Nitrospiria; order Nitrospirales; family Nitrospiraceae; genus Nitrospira_D. The sequence goes on along the minus strand of JAHBWT010000041.1, from coordinate 34,382 downwards.
ACGGCCGTTCCACCCGGCATAGAGAAACTGCCCGGCACAAACTTGCCGATCGGCAATTCTTGCCATACTCATGGCGCTGGAATGGACAATGGCCTCTCGCTTTCGCGATACTCCCGCAGTTTGTTCCGCAATGTGCGGATGCTGATCCCCAGTTCTTTCGCGGCATGCGTGCGATTATCGTTCACACGAGCCAGTGTCTTAAAAATCAACTCCCGCTCCATCTCCCACAGTGAACCGTTGGCCGGTTGTTGAGGACGAAGCGGCGGCCCCACTGTTTCGCCGGACGTCTCCGCAGGACAATGCTCGGAAAGAATCGGTCCGTCCCCCGCCAACAGAACCGCTCGCTCCATCACATTCTCCAATTCCCGTACGTTTCCCTTCCATGCCAACCGTTGAAGATGCGCCAGAGCGGCTTCCGAAACAGTCGGCGGTGTGAGACCGTTCCTCAAGGCGGATTGAGCCGCAAAATGTCTGGCGAGCAACGGGATATCGATCGCACGTTCGCGGAGCGGCGGAACGGTAATGGGAAATACGTTCAAACGATAATAGAGATCCTCACGAAAGCGGCCTCCCTCCACCTCTCGATAGAGCGCCCGATTCGTCGTCGCGATGACTCGAATATTGACCGGAACCGGATCGCGCCCTCCAATCCGATCCACCTCGCGCTCTTGGAGCACACGCAGCAGTTTCGCTTGAAGAGGCAGATTCATCTCACTGATTTCATCCAGGAGCAGTGTGCCCGTATGAGCCATCTCGAACTTGCCGATTTTCCTGATCAAGGCGCCGGTGAATGCGCCACGTTCGTGCCCGAACAGTTCACTCTCCAGCAAGCCCTCCGGCAGCGCCGCGCAATTGACCGCGATAAACGGCCGATGGGCCCGCGGACTTCTGGCATGGATAAACCGCGCCAGGAGCTCTTTACCCGTGCCGCTTTCCCCGTGAATCAGCACGGTGGCCTGGCTCGCGGCGACTCCCTCGATCGTACTTAGGAGCCTGACCATTCCTGGGTCTTGGGTTAAGATGGCTCGGCTTTCTGTCGATTGAGCAGACGCACCGGCCGGGATGCCTTCTTCTCGTCCCGCCTTAAGACTCACGATCATGCGCTCCAGGACGTCCATTGAAAATGGTTTCAGAAGATACTCGCTCGCGCCAAGCTTCATGGCTTCAACGGCGGTTTCGATCGTCCCATACGCCGTCATGAGGACGATCGTGACCTGCGGCGCTCGCGACCTGATCTCTTTGATCAAGTCGAGACCGCTCAGCCGAGGCATCCTGAGATCGGTCAGCACCAACCAGGGACGAAACCTGACGAGGCGTTCCATGGCATCGTTCCCGTCAACCGCTGCTTGGGGTGAATACCCGAGTCTCTTGACCGTTTCCGTCAGCGCCGTTCGCATCGATGGGTCGTCATCAACGATCAGTATCCGCTCGCTTTCCTCGCCATTGTCGATAAGAGAGCCGTTCTTCTCGCGTTCATTCATGGACCCAGTCCTCCGTTAACGCCAACTCACGGTCCACATGTTCGTCCTCACTGAATTCGCTCTCGGTCCCGCCCAACGCCTGACACTCACTTGAGGCCGACGCCGTCGACGGATGCGGGAGGATGATGGCGAATGTGGAGCCTTGCTTGATCGTGCTCTCAACATCAATCCGTCCGTGGTGTGCCTCGACGATTGAATGGACAATTGCGAGACCGAGGCCGGTTCCCTCATCCTTCATCGTAAAGAAAGGGTCAAACATGCGTGAGCGGTACTCCGGATCGATGCCGAGGCCGGTATCGCTCACCGCCAACCGGACGGCCGCTGCCCCAAGCGTCTGTGAGGGCTCTTTGTGCAGGCGGATCGTCAAGAGACCGCCGTTGGGCATGGCCTGCACGGCATTGACGACTAAATTTACGATCACTTGTTTCAACTGCCCTTCGTGACACCAAAGCAATGGAATGTCCTGATCGAGGTCCACCCGAACCTCTACCGGCACTTTGGTAATCGCATGGGCTGCCAGCTTCATGGAATCACCGATCACGTGTTCGGCAAGAAACCATCCGCGAGCCATGCGCGCCGGTCTCGTATAGACGAGGAGATTGGCGAGCAGTCGATCCATCGATTGGACGGCCTGTGATATCTGCTCGGCGTACCGTTTGGCAGGAGAATCCTTGGGGAGATCCCGTTGAAGCATGGACGAGAAGAGCTCGACACTACCCAATGGATTTCTGATTTCGTGTGCGATCCGACCGATGAGCTCTCCCATGGCGGCCAGGCGATCTTTCCTCTGTAACTGTTCTTCGAGCTGATAGAGGCGAGTGACATCTTGAATCAGAATCAGGTGACTGGACCTCCCCCCGGAAGCGTCGCGCATCGGAACCTGACTGATTGAGACCACGGCCTGCCCAAAGCGTTGGGGCCGATCACACACGCTCAAACCAAGCGCGGTGAGGACCTCGGATGCCACGCGGTCGCGCAACGTCGCGTCGGTGGCGCCGAGTATGGCCTCGGCGGCGTGATTGCTGCGGGCAATGCCCCCGCGTTCATCGACCACCAACACTCCCGTTGACAATGACTCGAGAATGCCATTGAGATGCACTCGCATGGCCTCGTTCTCGCAAAGCTGCCGGCGAAGCGCCTCGTTGCTGTGCGCCAGCTCGACATCCATTTGCTCCACGCGTGCCGTCAAAGCGTGATACGACTGTTGCAACGTCTGCGCGGCTTCATCAAAACTCCTGAATGCTGCTTGAAGCAGCGCCCGTTCTTCCGGTTGCCCGGTCGTGGCGTTTGTCATAGCCCCTTCGCCTTCTGGGATTGCCGAGCCGTTTGCAGGCTGATCTTGAGGGATGCAGCAATGCGGTTGACCATCTGATCGCCGGCGACATCGAGCTCCGCCAAGGCAACGGTGGCTCGATCGTATTGCTTCAGTACCGTCCAATGCTTGGCCGTTTGTAAATGCGCCCATTCGGCTTGGCCGGCACTCGGGTTCTTTTCCAGGACCGATTGATAGGCCGCGATCGCCGACTCATGCCGATTCACACGCGACAACGTATCCGCATAGGACAACAGCGTATCAGCGGACCGTGTCGCACCGGATCTGAACGCTTCTTCATAGGCGATGACGGACTCACGCAGCTTGTCCAGTTCGCCCAACGTCTTGGCCAGCTGCAGATACATGGCGGGACGCTCACGATGAACCGGATGGCGCAAGAGCCACGTTCGGCAGAGATGGAGGAGGCCTTGCAGATCTCGCTGTTGCCGCATGGCGCCGATCAAAAGATGCAGGACCTCCCCTTCGTATCTTCCGAGGGGAAACTGAAAGCGGTATCGCTCAAGTACTTTCCTGGCCGCCTCCGGATCTTGTTGGTCCAGGTAGAGTTTTCCCAGCCCGATCAAGGCAGGTTCAACCAGAGCCGAATCTTTATGCGCTTTAACAACTTGCTGAAACAGCCGCGCAGCTTCGGCGGTGAACCCCAGACGCCGGTGGGATTCGGCGATTTCCAGCAGCACCGGAGAATGAACGTACCGTTGCTCGGCCATGGCTCCGTGTCGGTGAAACAAACTGACGACCGTCCAATCATCATGCGACGCGATCGCCGCCTCGATCCAGGGTATGAGGATGGCTGACAAACGCTCCATGGCTTTCATGGCCCATGATTCGCTTCCAGTCGCGACACGAAAGGTGGCCTCCTTATACGTGCGGAGGGCGCGATCCAAATCGCCTGCCTTTTCGTACTCTTGCCCGAGGTAAAACAGCGCCTCGCTCCCTGTAGGGTTATCGGCTTCTCGAATCGCGATTTCCTCTAGCATCGCCCGATAGGAACGATCGGTCTGAATCAGAGCGGGCACGTTGTTGAGCATGGCACTGACGGTAGGACTCAGGATCTTCCCGGCGGCTGACAGGTTATTCTCTGTGAGCAGCGTGGCGAGCCGTAACTTAACCGTTGAGTCCAGCTGGCTTTTCGGATAAATCGAGGGGATCAGGGCATACACGAACTCGGCAAGCGGTCGCTGGCCGGCACTTCGCAAGTTTTCAGCCACGTGCAGCAAGGCCCTCGGCGCATACCCATGGCGTGGATACAAATTGTAGAAGAGCAGCATCAAGTCTCGCGCGGCGACATCATGCTGCAACTGCGCCTCCGTCACAGCATACCGCTGAAGCATTACAGGATCGCCCTTGACGAGATGGGGCCACCGCCGATAGCTCAGATCGTAGAAGGGTTGCGCTTCGGCAAGGCGTTTTTGTCTGAATAGCGCATGAGCCAATCCCACCGTCGCGCCCTGAAGCAAGTGATCGTTGTCACTTCGTTTTCGCAGGTTCGCAAAGGCGTGCTCGGCGTCTCGCCATTTCCCCGTGGCCATGAACGTCTGTCCTAGCCCCAGCAAGGCTCGATTCCCGTCGAACGGAAGATGGACGGAATGTGCCATGGCTTGCTCGTAAAACGCCTGTGCCTCTTGAAACCACCCTTGTTCAAAGTACAAATCCGCGATCCGCCACTCCGCCCTCCTCGCGTTGGAGGACTGTGGATGGTCGCGCAGGAGTTTTTTGTACTCCTGAATGGCCTCGGATCGGTTGTATCCCACAGACTCATCCCGAAGCGATACCTCCACCAAGAACGCTTTCGCCGATGGGACAAGCGAACTTTTGGGATGATCGTTCACGATCTTTTCAAAAAAGCGTTGAGCCTCCCCCCACGCTCCTTTCTTGTAGGCGGATTGCCCCTCTTGCCACGCGAGTCCATCAATCCCTGAGGACTGACCTTCCGGTCTCGGCCCATCATCGGGTAGAGGTTGCGCAAATCTTTCAATCCACGTTGGCGCTTGCGCCGTGGCCGGACGTTCAACCGGCGATGTACTCGCACGGTTTGAAGAAGACGGAGGAATAGACTCACCGATCGCCACGGGAAGGAATGCCATCCAGACGGCAATCGAAAAGATGAACTGACGATATCGTGAGCAGCGTCGACGCACGGCAATAGGGCACGAGCAAAGCTCATGCCCTGGACGTTGATGAAAAACTCCAAGGAAATCCGTATGCTTTTCTGGAGGAATCGCGCTGCTGGAAAGATCGCGTCAGGATTGGCGCCGGCTACGTCGAAAGGTCGTCAATCTTTTGACTGGAGGCTCGCGGCCATAACGGAAGAGTTTCCGCCTGAGATCGTGGATCAACGCCTTTGCGCTTGAGCTTTTCAACCAACGTCGTTCGGTTGAGATGGAGTAGTTCGGCCGCTCGGGAAGTGACCCCATTGGCTTTCTTCAAGGCCTCCATGATGAGGTGTTTCTCGTACTGTTCCACCTCTCTGGAGAGATGAATGCCATCCTCGCTCAGCCGTATGAATTGTTCTTTCAGCTCAGGGATCATCGATCTCCGGCTGATCTTCTGAGGAAGATCTTGTGAAGACAGGAGACCCTGCTTCTTGAGGACGACCAGCCGTTCCATCATATTTTCCAATTCCCGAATGTTTCCCGGCCAGTCGTATTCGGTCAGCAAGCGACGCGCCTCATCATCAAGCCCGACGACCTCGGTGTGCTTGCTCTGATTGAATCGGTTCAGAAAGTGGTCGATCAGGAGCGGAATATCGGTACGGCGTTCTCGGAGCGGCGGAATGACCATGGGGATCACATTGAGCCGATAGAACAGATCCCGGCGAAATCGCTTCTCCTCGACCATTGTTTCCAGATCCTGATTCGTCGCGGCGATAATGCGCACGTCGACATGAATCGTCCGGTTTCCTCCCACCCGCTCGAATTCCCTCTCCTGCAGCACGCGGAGCAGCTTCACTTGTAGCGGGAGGCTCATTTCGCCGATTTCATCCAGAAAAATCGTGCCTCCATGCGCGAGTTCAAAACGGCCCATGCGCGCATGCGTCGCGCCGGTGAAGGCGCCCTTCTCGTGCCCAAAGAGTTCCGATTCGAGCAGATTTTCGGGGATCGCGCCGCAGTTCACCGGAACCAATGGCCGGTCCCTCCTCAGACTGTTGAAGTGGAGCATCCGTGCGACCAGCTCTTTGCCGGTCCCGCTTTCGCCCTGTATCATGACCGTGCTGTCGCTGTCGGCCACCTTTTGGACGAACTCCAACACCTGTTGCATGGGTTCGCTGACCCCCACCAATTGCTCCAATCGATATTGATCCCGTACGGCCCGTCGCAGAAGATGATTTTCTTGTCGAAGGCGATGAAATTCCGCGGCCTTCCGCACGACCGCCGAGACGGTTCCGAGGTCAAACGGCTTGGTAATGAAGTCAAACGCGCCGGACTTCATGGCACGGACGGCCGTTTCAATCGTGCCGAATCCGGTCATCACAATGGGAATGATCTTCGCGTCAAGCTTAGAAAGGCGGTCGATGACCTCGAGCCCATCGATATCGGGCAATTGATAATCCGTGATCACAATATGGACCACGGTCTCTTTGACCGCTTGAATTGCCCCTGCCCCGTCCTCCGCCGTGGACACGGCATAGCTCTCCTGCATGAGTGCTTCCTGGAGAATATCGCGCAACGCGGGATCGTCATCGACAACCAGCACGTGAACTTGGCTCATACTCGTTCCATCTCACTCAATTTGGAATACGAAATTATCCGCGGGCTTAGAATAATAACCTGCGGAAGCCAAAGCAAGTCATATCAACTATTGGGCTAAGGACCTCAGGAAGCGATCGTGATCCGATTTGGCCCTTGGGTCTGACAGTCACCGAAGTGGCGGCCCGACTGGGCGTGACGCGACAGAATCTGAACAATCTGCTGAATGGGAAGTCGGGAATTTCGCCGGAAATGGCGATCCGGCTTTCCAAGGCTTTTGGCAGCCGGGCGGAAGTGTGGCTTGGGCTTCAGATGGACTACGATTTAGCAGAAGCAGAAAAGACGGCAAGCAAAATCAGAGTCACGAGGATCACGCCCAAGAAAGAAACAGTCGTGGTTGCGTGACATGGTCGGGAGAAGGTCGTGGCGAAGAGTTGAACTGATGATAATTCTCTCATGGGAGGAGAGGCATCGCGCAGGTCACGGAGGAAACAGGAGGCAGAGGCCGGAACCGGTGGTCCGGAGAGGAACATGAAAGGAAAGGGTATGAAGAGCACCCGCTTGACCGTCCCGAATTCGCCGCGGTGTGTTGAACTCAGTGTGGTGTTGGTCCGTCGCGCCTGCTGAAGGGTTACCTTCGAGAGGAAGTCCTTACCCAAGCTGCCAGTAAGCTTGGGACTTACCTTCACCGTGTGCCGCAAGACCTCTCAGAAGAGCCAGCCCGGAACACTTGACCCCACGGCCGAGAGTCGGTAGAACTGTCACTCCTTCATATCGTTATGACGCTGGCGTAGCTCAATCGGCAGAGCAGCGGTTTTGTAACCTCTCAGAGACGTCCCTACAAGTCCTTGTCAGAACAGCTGAACAGCGCCACAGCAGCGGAGTTTACCTGTTTTTCGGACTCAGTTGGGCTGAGTGCAATTCAGGGGAATTTAGGGGAGTTTTGCGGTACAGAGAACACGCCGGGAACACGTAGGGTTAATATTTAGAGACTTGCGTTCCAACCTCTACCTCATTGTGGTCTGAACGTAAGCCCACAGAGGAGAGGAGTCTTGCAAAGGAAAACTGAACAGCGCTTCAAAACATGGGAGGCCGACGTTTGTTATCACACCGAGCGTAAATCGAGTAGAGACTTATCACGATGGCGCGGTGGCAAGAGTTTTCCAGTCCATACAGAAGCGCTGGTGCCCCACCTGAGGCATCAACATTGAGGGAAGCCAGGCGTGGTCGGGCGACATACTATCGGCCTCTTATTGAGGAGGCGCAACGGGATGCGTTGGTGATCGCCGCGCTGATGGCAGTCGTGGCAGCATACCTGCGCTGGAGCTTCTGGAAGTGTCATGGGCAGCTCCAGCTGGGTGGCGGCATTGATTCAGCCCTCCGAATTGTAAGATGTCCGGTCTGGGTCCGAGCCGGTGTTCATGGCTCCGCTGTCGGCGCGCACCCCGCCCGGCTTGCCGATGAACAGCGTCGGTATGGGAGGAGCAGTTGAGTGGTCTTCGTCTATCTGCGCGCGCATTCGCCCTCTTCGCCGATGTGGGTCGTCCCGTCGGTGGAGGCTCTCTGCCAAGCGGTTAAAGACCAAGGACAGGAATTCCTCCCTCACGGATACCAACGGACTCTATAAACATATTAATCCGTATGGACCCATTTTGATGTGGACCGAAGCGGCAGACGTTCGATCCCGTGGCCCAGAAAGCTTACTGTGGTTTTTCGGTTGGATGTGGCTCATAGGCCATGATGCTCCTCAATCTCTACACGGTTCATTTGCGATCCGGCAATCCGGACTTTCCCCAAACCCATGCCCATTGAAAACAGCGCACACGGGCAGGAATACCTTCGGTGACCAACGCCCCGGCATAATCAGAGCCCATGGGAAGGGTCAGCATGGCCCAGCGATGATCTGTGAGATTGTCGCAAACCGGTGCGGCAAACCGGGTTTCTAATCCGTCGGCAACATCAATTCGATTCAACGGCAATTCCAGCCCTGCACCGAGGGCCTTGACGTAGGCTTCCTTCAGAGTCCACCACGAAAAAAATGTGTCTGACTGTACCGGTTCGGCGAGTGAGGACAACGCTGTCTGTTCGCGTTCTGAACAGATGTAAGCTACAACGTCACGCCACAAAAATTTCCGATCCCGCCATTCTACATCGACACCGACCTCGCGCTCACGCGCCAGGGCACAGAGAACGAGCACGCGCGCATGGGAGATATTGAATCGCAACACCCTATTATCCGGTGGTAAGCAAGGTTTCCCATTACGTCCGGTCGTCAATCGGACTGAACCCGGTGACCGGCCGAGATAGTTCCCGAGCAAAATCCTCAGGAAGCCGCGGGCGTGAAGATACCGCCTGCGGTCTTCCTCGAACGCAAAACTCCATGCACGAACCCGCTCGTCCTCACTGAGCAGGCTGTACAGAGCGGATTCCGGCCATTGCTCACGCAAATCGGCGCACCACACATGCACATCACCGTCTGATAAGGACCATGAGGGTGGTTGTATCGGGGTAACAAACCCTTCCGTAGTCATCGGGCAATCCTTCTGCTGTTGAGGCGATACGGTGAAAAGAGTTTCCAGCAACGGTCCTTGAGCGTTTCTCACGAAAAAATGGTCCCCCTTGAAACAGCCATAACTGAAACCTTTCTTTGGTGTGCGGTCGCCCTTGCTCAAATCTCTTAGGTTTCACACAACCGTCACCGATGCCATCGAGCACAGAAATCGGGCTGTCCAACGGAGATTCGTCCTTATAAGATGTCCCGCAATGAAAGTCGGTCCGAAGTACAGGCAGCATCACTTGCATCAGTTCCAGATGGTCAATACCTCTTGTGGTATGCTTTGGAGATCACGCATCCGTTCAAGAAATACCGCATCAGGCAGGTCATAAAGTGGTTCGACATCGGCAAGGTGGGGGGGAGCCGACGTGCCTGATACGAAGAGATGAACCGGCCGAGCCCATGCTCGTCGTCTTAGTTCCCGGCCAGCTCGAATGCAATCAATCCTCCAACTCAGTTTACAATCAGGCGCGTCGGCGTCCACTGCCGAGGCGGTGAATGGCACGGGCACGCCGCGTCCGCACACATACATAAGACGAACCGAAACCGAAAACCCGGTGGTAGGAACACGAACGCACGTGACAGACAGCTGAACGGGCCTGGCGCGATCAAGGTTTTGGGAACGCCTTGCTCAATTCCGGGAGATAGGGAGCATAGGACTTCCACCGTCCCACGGACCGGGAATAGATTGGTTGCCGCACCTGCCAACGACTGGGGGTCTGTACCGCGCGGTCGTGCTGGTGAAAGTTAAGACAGCGCTCATCCCAAGGCGCCCCGAGAAACGCGATCAGCCTGCGTGCCTGCCCTTCCAGATCGGCCACCACCTCTTCGTACTGAACATGCAATATGTTCAGCGGCAGCACCTGCTGCCAATGCGCCATGAGCCGCCGCTCCTGGGAAATAAAGAACGCCAGGTCGTCAAAATCCGTGGCATAGCGCTGATCGGGATTGAAATTCTCCATCCAGATCGAGAGCGCGTTGTCGCGGGCGTCTCTCCGACAGTGAATCACCCGGGCATTGGGAAAGAGCAGCGCGGCGAAGGCCAAATGGAAAAAGTTGAGCGGCTGCTTGTCGCTAATGCGAGGACAATCCGGCGGCGCCTGGCGCCGGAGAGCGTTCAAATAGTCATGCGCCAGTCGTTGGCTCGCCGTCTCGTCTTCCAGCTGTACGGCGGCCTGCCATGGAGCCGCGTCATGTTCGGTCACGACGTGACGAGCCAAGCGCGCGAGGTCCGGCAATTCGCCAGCCCCATGCATGAACGGATGCGCCGCCAGAATTTGTTCCGTCAGCGTGGTGCCCGAGCGCGGTAGCCCTACAATGAACACGGGTTGGTCGGTGCCGAGACCCATGTGGCGTCGTTCGCTGAAGAACTCGGGGGTGTAGGCTGCCATGATGGCGTCGATGCGCGTGCGCAACCCCTCTCGATTCAGTGGTCCAGTAACGCTCCGTCTGGCCGCATTGGCTCGGGTCGCAGCGTGGGTCGCCTCTTTGTAGGAGCCGCGTCGGTCGTAGAATTTCGCAAGCCCATACCCAATCAAGGCCTTGCCTTCCTTGGAATCTCCTGGCCGGTCGAGCGCCCGCTCGACTTGCTCCAACCACTCAAAGCCTTCGTCGCCTTTGACGAGGGCCAAATACTGTCCAAGCACGAATGCATGGCCCGGTTGTTTCCGGAGGACCGTGCGGTAACAGCTTAGCGCCGCCTCGGCTTGCCCACGATCCTCCAGCGTTCGGCCCAGATCGACCCAATTGTCCACATCGTTCGGATCCAGCGCGATGGAGTGCTGCAACAGCGATTGCGCCCGCTCCACGTCACCCCGCTGCGAGAGCTCCTGCGCGAGACGCGCCTGAGCCCGGCTAGGCTGAGGATCATGGGCCACTGCCTGTTCGAAGCAGACGAGGGCCTCATCGAGTTGCTCATGCTCGACCAATAGGTTGCCGAGCACGATGTAGCTGTCGGCGCGCGTCGGATCAACCAACAAAGCTTGTTTCACCGCCTCGAAGGCCCGCTCTGATTGGCCCGTCTGCTTGAGCGCCAGGCTAAGGTTGTGCCAGCCGTCGGCATAGTCCGGGGCGAGGGCGACAGCCTGTTCGAAGCAGAGAATCGCGTCGCGAATCTTGCGAGCCGATACCAGGATCCGTCCCAGGTCGGACCAGGTGCGGGGGTCCTGCGGTGCCAGTTCGGTGGCCCGGGTCGCAATAGTCTGCGCCTGGTCGTGCTTGCCCAGGAGAAGCAACACGTGTCCAAGATACCGATGGGCATCGGGGTCATTAGGGGCGGACCGGAGATGGTCATCGCAAATGCGCTTGGCCACATGAGGGGTGTTTTCGTTCAGCGCCATTTGCACCGCGTGGAGCAGCGATGAGCGACTACGTTCGACATCATTTAGAGTAGTCATGCCAATTCCCCCTAACTCAAAAATAGACCCACAATGCTGGTCACCGATCAAATCGGGACTGGACCGTACCATGAGGAGGGGAAGAAGGGGAATGTTTGATTTCCAGAAATCGACCCGCGCTATTGGCAGGTTGAATATTGACTGGTCGACTCTTTTACCTCAATGAACGGAGCACACAATGCTTCCTGACACGAGCTACACTGCCTGAGGTGTCGAGGAAAATTTTCTTCTCCGTCCCCAAGTAGTAGATTCCCCCGCCTTTACAGGCGGGGGAATCTCAGAATTCAAGCTGCGCTTGTCCCGCGTCTTCCTTCCCTTGTCGAGCTACGTACCCCCTCATGATTTCTTCCGTAATCCCCACCGTGGACACAAAGTAGCCGGTTGACCAGATTCCGCCGCGATCCCAATACCCCCCTATCCAGAAACCGCAACTTGTTCCGCAGCCTTCGGTTCGTGTTCTGCTTGATCGTCTCCACGGCAACACTCACGCTGTATTTCTGTGGGATCACCCTGTGCACATGCACCTGATCCTTATCGATCCCGATCTCCGTGAACTGCCAGTCAGGATAATATTTCCGCACTTCCTGGATCTTACCCCGCAACTACTTGGCCACGCCCTCGACAAGGATCTTGCGTCGGAATCTGGTCACCCACACAATATGGTACTGCGTCTTGTAGACTGTGTGGGCCGCTTTGTGCAGTTTCACGCAGCTCAGTCTACCGGAAGCCGCGGAACCTTGCTCACACCCCCGCCTTTACAGGCGGGGACCTCCCGCTGGAGTAGAAACGGCCTCCACCATACATGATGACCGATCATCGGGCCCATGTTCGCTCGCTGGATGCGATGGACACGACTTTCTTTTAGTGGACGTAATAAGAATGAAAAACCCCCAACCTGGGCAGGAAGAAAAAATGGGGCTTATTGTGGACTAAGGCACTGGACGGATTATGAGTTCGGACGACCTCGTCCAATATCAATAAAACTCCAGCTTCACGGAGCCGATCACGGTGAAGGGTGCGCCGGTATAGATAATTTCCCTGAAGTTTTGCGAGCCTGTGAAGTACCGTTGATCCAGCACGTTGGTGAAGTTCAAGGCGGCAAGCAAATTCGTTCGGGTAAACACTTCCGGCCTGCGGTAGTACACGGCGGCATCCATCCGGACGTATCCGGGAAGTTCAAACGGTGCCTGACAATTGGCCGGATCCGTGCATTGGAACACCCCGTTTCGCCTGCCTTGCGAGTACATCCCGATTCCAGCACCAAGACCCTTCAACGGACCATCCTGCAAAAAGTAGGTGGTCCAGAGGCTTCCCTGGTGTAGCGGGGAATTGGTGACACGGCTTCCTTCGAGAAACATCAGATCCTTCGTGACTCGCGCGTCAATATACGCATAGCTAGCGATGATGTCCCATCCGGGCACAATTCTTCCCGCTACGTCGAACTCGATGCCCTGGCTGCGCTGTTCACCCGTCGCCACAGAAAAAGCAAATCCATTGAGCGGATCAGCAGTCAATACATTCCGCTTCTTGATGTTGAACGCGGCTACTTTCGCGCGCAACCTGTTATCGAAAAATTGGAACTTCACACCTCCTTCATAAGCCTTCCCTCGTTCCGGATTGAACAGACCACCGCTAATACTTCGAACGCCGGCGTCTTGAGGAGCAAACGACTCCGTGTAGTTAGCGAACAGTGCAATCGGTTTCCAGGGTTGATAGGTCAAGCCGACCGACGGACTGAATGCAAGATTGGTTTGGCTATCCTCAGTCTGATTCGGATCCAGGTCGTGAGGACGATTGACGAGTGATTGCTTAAAGTAATCAAATCGCCCGCCACCATGCAGATGGAGATTCTCAAGGAGGGTTACATGATCGCCAAAATAGAAACCCAGTATATCGTTGACGTTCTTGGTATTGCTGAATTTAGTCAGGGGCGTATCCACGAACAACCGATCGGTGGGATTAAAGATGTTGATAAAGTTAAAGGCGCCCGGAGTGGTTGTATCACCGCCGAAATCGCCGGATACTGAAGCCGACGAAACCTCGCGTCCCAGTTCAACACCGATAATCGTCTTGTGTTTGATCGGGCCGGTCGAAAACTTTCCATGCAATTCATTTTGCAAGTAGTGGCTCTGAAGCGTCGTGGGAATTTCAAATCGCGCCAGGTCTAGGATTCCAGTGTTTTCGTCTATCACAAACCACGATTCCAAGCTTGAGTATTGGCTGCGCGTCACCGCCGTTCTGAATGCGGTCCGCCATCTGAACATGTCATTGAAGTCATGCAGCAAGGTTAGCGTGGCTTTCCCATGGTTCACTTCTTTCTTTCTTGTCGGATCGCCCAAGAACGTACTGACGGAGATCGGCGCAACTCCCCCACCGATTGCGACCAAGCCTCGATCGATGGGTACCCGATCATACATATATTCGGCCTCGAACCGGAATGTCGTCCGTGGTCCCACCTCCCACCCGATAGTGGGTGCGAGAAAGATCCGTTGCGAGCGTACGCCGTCCCGATAGCTGCCTGCCGATTCGTACAAACCATTGAACCGATAGGTGAGGGTTTTGCTCTCGTTCAACGGTCCGCCGATGTCGATGGTGGGACGATAGAGGTCGTAATTGCCGAGAATCATTTCGGCCGAGTAGTATGGATTCTTCAGGGGAGCTTTTGTGATTTGATTAATGATCCCTCCAGGATCGGCCCGGCCGAATAAGTAGGAAGGCGGGCCTTTGATGACTTCGATACTCTCGATGTTGATGATATCGCGCTGGGAAAAAGCACTGAAAAAGCTGTCATCGCGGAATCCATTTTTGAACACGTTCAGGTCCGATTCAAATCCACGAATCATGACGCTACCACCTCCGCCACCCTGTGTGCTGAACTGAGACACACCGCTGACATTCCGCAGAGCCTCACTGAACCGGATCACTTTTTGATCCTCCAGCACCTGCTTGGTCACAACATCGATGGAACGAGGGGTGTCGTGAACCGGCACAGGAATCCTGGTCGCGCTCGAGACCTCATCGACAGTATAGGAATCTTTCCGCTCTCGCACCTCCTTCACCACAATCTCCGGTACCTTAATAGGTTTCTGCATGTTGGCCGATGTTGGAGCGTCAGAAGATTGTGGCTGCAGGGGAACGGGATCTGCACTCGCTGGTACTCTCTGTACCAAAGTCACCGTGTTGGCGTTCGTAAATCGATAGGTTAATCCCGTTCCACTCAGCAAAACCCCGAGAGCCTCTTCAGGCAGATAGGTTCCCGTCACGGTTGACGATGAGAGTCCCTTGGTCATTTCGGCCGGGTAACTAACTTGTAGTCCGGATGTTTCAGCGAACGCGTTCAACGCGGATGTTAACGATTGTCCGGAAATATCGAAGGCGATCGGAGAGGCGCCGCTCCACTCTAGAGTCGCCTGCGCACATACATCGTATGATTGAGTTATGATGGTGAGCAGAACGCAAAGTGCCGTAGCCCATGTGTGTTGCTGCGTGATCATGATAATACGCGGAAACTTCGTTTCCATGCGTGTCCCTCCGTTACCTAGATGTCCGCAAGCGGCCTGCCATCCATAGACGAAGGAGTGAACCGAGACCTCACATCATCTTTAAATAATAATTTTCTCCTGAGAGACATAGAGAGGTGAAGATCTTGTCACGGGTGCAATGTCGTGTAAGCAAAGGCGTCGAGCAGACTCGATCGAGGACGTGGCAAGCCACACCGACTAGAAGAAGATGACGATACGATCGGACATTTTCGCCATATTGACCGGAAGGGTTTCGTTGAGTGCGATCAGCATCGCGGCGGGATCGGCGATATTGTAATTGCCGCTGACACGAATTTCATTCATCGCACTATTCCAGATCAGGATCGTGCCTGGATAATATCTGCGGAGTTCGTCGATGACATCTCCAAACCGGACATTGTCGACGACCAGGCGACCCCTCAGCCATGCGGTGGCTTGACTGGGATCTACTCCTTGAACAGGGCTCACTCTCTCCGTCGTGACAGACACTTGTTGACCCACCGTCAACCGTAACGATGGCCAAGCCGGCTGGAGGGGTGCCAGTTCCACCACACCCTCGGTAACCGTCACTCGGATGCCGTTTGATTCTTGCCGGACGACAAACGCCGTCCCCACCGCGCGCGCAGTAATCGCACCGCTGTCTACCACAAATGGCTTGAGCTCATTATGGGCCACCTGGAAAAACGCTTCTCCTTTGAGCAAGCGCACGCGGCGAGTCGAGTCGTCAAATGCCTCGTCGATCGCGCTTTGTGCATTCAGCGTAACGGTTGAGTGATCGGATAATGTCACGACGCGCTGTTCTCCCGTCGACGTGCTGTGATCCGATAGCAATCGGACCGGAAGGTCCAATTGTAGGCCAGTCAGAACAACCAGTCCTGCGATCATGGCCGCAATCATGAACTGCCGCACCTGAATCTGCGGCCGGAAACGGACGGCCGCACCTGGTTCCGACCGCGGCAAAGCAAGAGCGGCCTCGTTTGCCGCTTCTCGTAAATCCGGATCATCCCAGAGCGCCAAGACTTCCTCATAGGCTCGGGCATGAGAAGGGGTCTGGTTTCGCCACGATTCAAAAGCTTGCTGTTCGTCAGGAGAACAGCGCTCAGACCGGAGGCGTGCGAACCAAGCCATCGCTTCCTCAGAGTGTGAAGCGGCAGGGGCAGACATCGCAGGGAGGAAGGGCTGTTGATTTGAGTCGGGCATGACCACTGTCCGACCGGGCAACGGCATCAGACACCGCCCGTCAGAGTATATCTTGTGACGGATATCTCTGTCAGTCCCTCACATCATTCCGCATCATGCTGCTGAAGTTTGTTGCGGCAATGGAGCAAGGCCCGCATGATGAGTTTTTCGACCGCGCTTTCCGTTACCGAGAGGCGGTCGGCGATTTCTCGGTAGGAGCAGCCGTGGACGCGGTGCAATAGAAAGGCCTCTCGACAGCGAGGAGTCAGACTATCGATGGCGTTCGAAAAAATCCGCACGCGTTGCTTGTCGAACAAGACCCGTTCGGCGGATGGCGCACCCGAGGGCGTCTCGGAAGCGAAGTCCGACACATGACCACCCGCCTGTTCGAATTTCCCTCGGCGAAGATAATCAATCGCCAGGTTCGTGGCGGTTCGAAACAGCAATGCGCGGGGGTGGGTGACAGCGCAGGACTGATCGCGCTTGACGAGTCGCAAGTAGGTCTCTTGCACCAAATCCGCTGCAGCCTGCTCACATCGCACGATGCGGATGAGCGACCGCAACAGCTCATGCCTATGCTCATGGTACAGCTGCTCGATATCTTGCCACGTCGGGTTCATGCGTACATGCGGTCCCCACAACAAAAAACCCACGCAACTTCTTAGAAGCGTGGGCTCTGACCTGTACAGTGCTGGCCGCTCAGAAACTATGATGATGAAAACCGATTTGAGCGCTCATAATTACAAACCCGGGTTGTCTCTGTCTACCCCCATGTAATCGCCGCAGCAACCATTCTAGGCTGCAATTATGGTGTCGGTAGGCGACCACGTCTTTCCCGCCGACAACGATACCACTGACACCGAGAGGCTGGAGAGTGCCGGTAATGGAACATTGTCAAGAACAAGATGTAAACTGTACCCTGTTCGATGAGGCTCCGTTCTTGTCTTGAAAAAGTACTGTGCTTTTTTATTTGGGTTTCCGGAGCGACATCTTCGCTTCAATTTTTTGTCCTTTGTATAGGGTCTGCATCCACTCTCTGCCGTCGTATCCCTTGCTCCGGCACCCTTTTGAGAAACGCCTGCACGTAAGCAGCTGGGACATTGGCCGTTGCGCTTCCTCTTGTTCCTCCGATCTTCAGTGTGAGTCCGCGAGCGATCCGATCCTCCAGATACGGCCGGGTAATGGCGACCCCCACAGCCTCTACATACTGGCACTCGTTCTTTCCGCACCAACTGACGCTGCGCGAAAGCACCTCCGTGGGTAACACATTCCCATCGATATCGTGCACCGTGTCGTACAGTTTCCCGCCTATCCCGCCGTGCAGCTGCTCATGGGTGTATCTGTCAGA
Source organism: Nitrospira sp. (assembly GCA_019636815.1). Classification (GTDB taxonomy): domain Bacteria; phylum Nitrospirota; class Nitrospiria; order Nitrospirales; family Nitrospiraceae; genus Nitrospira_D. The sequence goes on along the minus strand of JAHBWT010000041.1, from coordinate 16,884 downwards.
CACGTAGATCTGGTACGTGACAGGTTCATCCCGTGTTTGCCACGCGCGAATCAGCACGATATGGTCGACAGGATTTTTGGCACAGTTGGGACCTGTGTATGAGGTGACCTTTGTCACTTCATCCTGTTTGATGACGATTGTAAATTCATCGCGCGTGATCTCAATGTGACTGGTCACTTCAACCGGGTTATTTCCGTTGATTGAAGAGGACGCACAGCCGGAGAGTGAAGAGCACAGATATATCATGGATCCCGTGAATACCAGCCATTTCATACGATCCCTTTGTGTGACGAGCCAGGCGATGAGTACTCTTAAACACCGCGTATCGGGCCATCAATGTCGTACGCAGCAGTCCGTCATCGAGTTACAATTCTGAGGGTGTCAATCGATCGCGCTCGGACATCGGGCTAGCTCGATGAGTCGCGAAGCGTCGCCCACCCAAACCAACCTAGAAAGAGGATAAGAATCAGAATGATAATATCCACGAGACACCACTCGTCATGATTGATCGGCTGAACAGGTTGTTAAACTGGAACTGATCATAATTGTCCGTATGCCTAAGCGAGAATGCAAAGTCAAGGCAATTGGTATCGAGAATTTTGACTGCGTCAGGTTGTCACGTGAACCACAGGGCGATGACGGATGCCATTCCAAGCGCACCCAGGGCGAGGACGATACGGGGTACATACGGCAAGAGACACACCAGCGCGAGGCCCATGACCGCCAGATGGCCGACCCATGCCACTGGTCCGAACGACCACCCTTCGACCGCCACGGAAACGCCCAACGATCCCATCAGGCAGGCCCAACCGATTATCCTCAAGATATGCTGACTCGGCGGAGCGGCATCCTGTTGAAGGACTTGCCTGCAGTATTTGGGCATAGCCAGACATAAGCCGAGCCATCCGTTGTAGCAGAGGATCAGAGTCATCCACCTCATGTCACGCCTGTTCGGCACCTGTGAGCGAAGCGCTTGATGGATGAACCTGTTCCACCGGTCTATTCACCAGCCACGCCGCCCACCCCAGCAGAAGCCCCGCAAGAAGGCACAGAAGATCGACCGACGCCAGTCGCCAATTTCCAGCCGGTAGCGTGACGAGGAGGTGGCTGTCGATTGTCGCCATGTTGCAGAGTGGGATCAGGGCAAATAGGAGCGCGGCCACACTCAACTGCTCTCTCCACGCCTGTTGGGAGTGGGCTCTGACGACACTGTGTGTCGTGCACAGACTCCATACGAGAAAAAAGGCTCCCATCTCCCAATCCGCACGGTCAGGCAGCGCGACCGGAAGCAGGCGATTGGCCACAAAATAGACGGCAATCGCTACCAGCAGTCCGGCGACGACGGCCACGTTGAGAGATTCGACGATTCGAAAGCCGAGCGGACGCTCGGTATGCCGGTCTCGCCGCTTGATGATCCACAGCAGCAGCCCCGTGGCGATCATGACCGTGGCCGCCAGACTCATGCCGAAGTAGAGCCACCGGATGGCATCATGATCGAACCATATGTAATGCAGGCCAATCAGGACGGAATAGGTCGTGAAGACCGGCAACTCCCCCTTCCACACCTGCAACAGCTCGCCGGTCGCCCCGTCGAACGTGACACGGTCGGACATCAGCGCCAGGCGGTCGGCGGCGCGGCGCGACACATTCACGATGGCATGCCGGTCGCCCGGATGTTGGACCTCAATCGACTCCGTGGATCCACCGTTCCAATGGGCTCGGGCTTGCCGTTCCATGTCACTGAGTGAGGCTAATGCGGCAGGACTCCGCGCCGGTTCCCGCTCAAGATGTCCTTCAAGCTCGTGAAAAACCTTGTCGCTGTTTCCTCCATACAAGAATTGAATCCCCGCCGGCATGTAGATGGTCCAGAAAATGACCAGACCTGTGAAGGTGATCACAAAATGAAAAGGAAGCACCAGCACACTGGTCACATTGTGCGCATCCAACCAGGCCCGATGGAATGTTGCGCGGGGACGAAAGGAAAAAAAGTCTTTGAAGATTCGATGGTGGATGACCAGGCCGGTGACAAGCGCGACCAGCATGACCATCGCCGAGGCACCGACGATCCACACCCCGGTTCGATTGAGATGCAAGGAATAATGAAAGCGGTAAAAGAAATCACCGCCCCGGGTGTCACGAACTTGAAGAATCTCTCCGGTCGTGGGATCAAGCCACCGCTCTTCGAAGTTCTCCTGGTCGTCCCTCTGCCAGAAAATCGTAACCGCCGGAGTCCGAACAGATGGCAATTCGATCCACCATCGGTCCGAATTGGATCCAAGCCGAGTCAACTGCTGTTCAACGGCCTTGATATTGACGTGAGCCGAGTCCACATGATGCAGCTCCGGCTGCATCCAGAAGGTAATTTCTTTGTCGAAGACGGTGAGCGTGCCGGTCAGGAAGATTGTGAACAGAACCCAGCCGAATAGGAGGCCGCCCCACGTATGGAGCCAATCCATCGACTGAGTAAAGCTCTCTTTCATGGTATGTCCGGGCGCCTACGCGCGGTCATGTTGACTTCATTGACCCATGGCGAGAGCCAATGGTGTTGCAATGGCCGTGAACACCGCCGTGGGGGCCAACAGACCAAGCCAGGCACGCCATGGTGTCGCGGCCGTAAAGGCCCAGATGATGGCTCCAGCGTATAGGAGAAACGAAAGCATGGCGGCAGTCAAGAGCGCCTCGGTCCTGGGAAGCGGTAGCAGCAGCGTCAGGCAGGCGGTAAACGCATAGGTGAAGGCGTAGCCGCCCAGCGCGGCGGCTCCGACGCGGGAGGCGACGTGTTTCCAAGAGAGCGGTGATCTAGTTCGCTTGCCCATCGCTACATTGCAGACTCCACCGAAAGGAGCCTTAAAGAAGTAGACGAATGAGGAAGCAGAAACCGCACTGGCAATCGAGTGAGCCGATTAATATCTCGAAATTGCAAGCCTTTAGAAACGCAGTTCCGCTGTGCGGCTCAGCGTTGGACTGCCTGGATAGGTGAGCAGGTCCGCTATGCTCACGTGTTGTCTTGTCTAATGAGGCCTTTTCTCCGTACGCACTTATTTCTGAGCTAGAAGAACACGCGCACGCTGCCGACAGCGGTGATCGGCGCGCCAAAAATGTTCTGACCATGAATAAGGTTCGGAAACTCGATATATTTCTCGTTGAGTAAGTTCCGGATGTTGATGGTCACGTCATATCGCTTGTTGCCACGATAGAACAGCATTGCATCGACTCGCTGATATCCATTCGTTCTGAATTGGTTTGGCAGGCCGACTTCGAATCCATCTTGAAAATAGACTCCGCCACCGAACCCGAATCCCTGTAACGGCCCAGATTGAAGTTGATAGGTCGCGAACACCTGCCCGAAGTATGAGCGTGGCACTCGGACCGGACGGCTCCCGATACGAGTCAGATCATTATCTTCGGTAATTTTGGCATCAAGATAGGTGATGTTCGCTGACAAGTTGAGGCCGGGAATCGGCTGGCCGTTCACATCAAACTCCACCCCTTGATGACGCTGTTCCCCGATAGCGACCGTAAATCGAATATCCGTTGGATCGACCGTCGCCACATCGCGACGATAGGTGCGAAACAAGGCCGTGCTGAGACGGAGTCGCTCGTCGAGCAGGTTCAACTTGGCACCAACCTCGTAATTAATGCCGGTTTCCGGTTCCAACATTTGGTTATCACGCGTAAGAGAGAATGGTTGTGGTTGAAACGACTGCTGAAGGCCAGCATAGATATTCATCCAGGATGTCATCTTTACCGTGGCGCCAGCACGGCCCGTCCAGCCTGACTTGGTCTGGTCGAACAGTTCACCGCTCTCCTTGAGCAGACGTTGCGATTCGGCTCTGTCGTGCCGTCCTGCAAAGACCAACGTCAGCCGCTCGAATGGGCGGAAGATTGCCTGACCAAAAGCGCCGGTTTGTTTCAAATCCACTCGAAAGGGCCCACTGGCTTGGGTGACCAAAAACGAATCAGAAGGCGCCCGAAAGACATTCCTAGGATTGAACACGCTATCGAGAATCGGTGCCTGTCCAACCGGCAAATAAGCATAGCCTAGAAGGAAGTTGTTCGTCATGTCGCGATGGTCGGCGCCGGCCAGAATTTCGTGTTTCTTTCCCAAGAGATCGAATTCTTTGCTAAGAACCAACTCGCCCGCATAGGTATCAAATCGATTCTGCCGTAAGCTCGAGCTGACCAATGTATCTCCACTTGGCGGAAGACCACCGAAGGTATATGCGTAAATGTTCTTGTCGGAAAGATCGGACTTGGAATATTTGCCTTTAATAGAGAGTTTGATGTCATGAATGAATTGATGATTGTAATGAACTTCTCCGTTATATCCCGTGTATTGCGTACGCGCGCCGTTGGGCGCTCCGCCGCCAAAGTTTCTCGTGCGCGGGACGTTCAGCATGTTTCCATCGGTCGTGAGCGGCCAACCGGGATAGCTGGCGCCGTCGAAATGTTGATACGTCCCAACCAGCAACAACTTGCCGGCGCCTCTGAAGAGGTCAAACTCCACTGATGGAGCGACGGTGTACTGCCGGACCGGTGTGTTGTCGACAAAGTTGCCGCCCTCTTCGACGGCGAAGACCAATCGACCGCGAATGTGCTCGTGCTTCGGCATGACACCGTTGGCATCGATCAGGCCCCTGTACAAGCCATACGAACCGATATTAGTTTCTACCGTCGTGAAATTCGAGCGCTGCGGCGTCTTCGTGATGCGATTAATAATCCCGCCCGGATTGGCCGCACCGCCGACGATCGAGGCTGGCCCCTTCACGATTTCATAACGTTCGACGATGCCCCAATCCGGCGCGAACACGCCGTCAGTCGGCAGTCCATTGGCTTTCAGACCGTTTAAGGATCCATTGAAAGTATTCACGACGAATCCTCTGATCGCGATTCCCTCTCCTCGCCCTAGTAGCGTGTTACTTCGAGACACACCGCTCACGTGTTCTAAGGCGTCGTTCTGCGTGCGCGCGAAGGTGTCGCGAATCAGATCACGCGTAACGACACCAATTGATGTAGGCGCTTCATCGGTAGACATGGTGCTGCGCGTGACGGTTGAGACGTGGTCCACCTTGTAGCCGTCCACTGGAGTGGTCCAGGTTGGCCGTTCTCGGGCGTCCTTGACGACGACTTCCGGTACTTTGATCGGCTTCGGTTGGTCGGCAAGATTCGCCGATGATTGGTCCAGCTTCGCGGCTCCTGATGGGCCGGCCGGTTGGAGAACGACGGTCTTTGAATCAGAAAATTGATACTGCAATCCGGTGCCGGACAAGAGGGTCTTGAGTCCGTCCTCCGGCGTATAGTCGCCTTGCACGCCCTGTGTCGTGCGCCCCTCAATGAGCTCGGAGAGATACAGCAACTGCAAATCGGTCTGGCGTGAAAAGACCGCCAAGGCCGGGCCCAACGCGCCGGCAGGAATCTCGAAGTGTTGTTTGGGTGGACCATCCATCTCCTGCTGCACCATGAGGCCAACGGCGCCACGAGTATGGTACCGGCGCTCCTCCGGCAGGAGAGGACGATCGAGAGGATTTAACTCCGGCTTGACGGGAGGAAATGTATTCCACGGTCCGAGACCTCGCCCCAGCTCGCGTGGCGCCGGCTGACGGTCCCGGCCCGGTTCATCCTGCGCCATGGCCGGATGATAGAGGCCGAGGGCGAGCGAGGACATCCCCACGAGCAGTCCCCAGAGCACACAACCTGTCGAGGAGTTCCTGCCCACCTCTTCCCGTTGTCTCCATGCCGTAGCGACCCTTGCAATCGCCGCTTTATCTCTCTTCTGCTTCCTTCCTCGCGTGACCTTGATTCGACTCATATGTCCCTTTCTCATCTGTGCCGATCACGGTTCATGACGATGTTCTGGGCCAAACACAACAAGAGCCCGCCGACTGCGTGGCAGCCGTGGGCTCTGGATTCACGATCCGCTGGCCTTGTTAGAGAATCGTTGTGTGTGGAAGGACGTTACCGCGGACCCGGCGTCATTCCGCGAGGCGGTATGCCGGTAATGGCCGATGAGTGAATCAGAACGAACCGTCCGCAGCGCGAGCACTTGATGACCAGGCTCTCGCCTTGCCAGCGGGCCATCAGTTTCCCGCAATGGCACCGGACGTCCGAGCTCGAAGCCGACGGTGCGCGCGACTCGCTCATCGTCTCACCTCATGCCCGGCACAGCGCGGGAGACCCGCTCGGCCGGATACGGAGAGACCGCATCTCATCCACGGGAGATGTAACGCACGAGCGTGCGAAAACCTGACGTAGGATCGAACGAGCAGGACAACATCTTCGGAAGAACAACGGGACATGCGCTTCTCCCTCGTGGTGCCGGGTCGACTCGGACCTCGTCGAGGCGGAATCTATCGCGCAGGTCGGACGCGGAAGTATGGCGACGGCTATTTGAACGTGAGCTTTTTCAGCTCCGCCGCAGGCAATTCGACTTCTCCGAACTCGGATTGCCCTTTGAAACTGCCCGGGATGGCCAAGACAAAATCTCCGGTCTTGCCGTCGTTGAGCGTCACTGTGACGTTTGGCGGAGTGCCGCTCCCCGATGACTTGAGATCAATGTGTTTGATGCCGTCAAACTTGATCTTGACAGTGGCGGTGCCGCGCTTCACGGGCAACTCGCGCATTTCGTGCGGCACGAAGGCGGTTTCGCTGATCTTTTCTTCGTAATAGAAGATCACGTTCTTGACGTCCGTTTCCACGCTCTTGGCATCAACAGCCACGGCGTGGAATACTTTTGGGCTCTTGCTTTCCGCCCAGGCTGGACTACCGAGTAGGGAGAGCATGCCTAGCGCATATACGAACACAGCCGGTCGGACTCTAAAACGTGCGATCGTCTGGCGATTCATCGTCATTCTCCTTTGTGCGTGTCTCGCGCGGCTGGGTATTCCTCAGCTGCTTGTTACCCTTCCAAGCGATAACTGATTGGAATCAAAATAGTAATCTGCGACGTCTCCAACTGATGTTTCAACCTCAAGGGCGATGCCTTCTTCATGACCACCAACGCCTCTTCGTCCAGCAACGCATGGCCCGAGCTTTCGGCGACGCTGAGAGCTCCCACCGTGCCGTCCGCTTTGATGACCGCCTGCACGACGACTTTGCCCTCCCAGTGATTGGCTCTTGCCAATGTCGGATAGCGCTTCAACTCTTCGATTCGTTTCCAAAGCAAGTCGCGCAGCCAGCCGTAGTCCGCTTGGGTCCGGCGGTACCGCACCTCCTGATGCAGGACGGTCCGGTGCTCGACGGTCGGCAGGTCGGAGCCGACATCAAACGCTTCTTCCTGCACTACCGTGGACTGTTCGACCGCACGCTCCACAACTGTGGTGTGCGTGGTGGTGACCGCCTGGGCAACAACCGGCGGGGTATCTGCCGACTGCGCCGTCTCCACCGGAGTCTGGATCTGCGGCGTCACGATCTCATGATCAGCGTGCTGTACCGTCTGAAGCGTTTCGACCGGCGGACGAGGATCGGCTGTTCGCTTGACATGACGAGGTTGAGGAGGAACCGGTGTCGGAGGAGGGGAAAGAGGAGGCGGCTGCTGCGTTGTCGCCGCCTCTACCATAGACACTTCCCATTGAAAGGTGTCAAGAAAGACCGGTTTATCGATCTCGGACATGAAGAACAGGGCGCCGGAGAGGCCGATCACGTGATACAGCAGGGACGCCGCCCAACTATGCGCGTGATGCCGTCTCTCGATGCGGATCAGCCGGTTGAACTCACCGATGGTCATCGCCGAATTTCTTTCTCCAGACCCGTGACAGAAGGTGCCTTATCCACAGACTGAATCGTTTCGAGCAGGCGGGAGACAGACCACTCCCCCGTCATATATAGAGGACGAATGTGACTTCAAAAACCTCACCTGCGCGTTGAAAGAAATCTTTATTCGTTCAGGATGATGACGTTCTCGCCGACATGGGTCGATTTCGCCTGAGTGGCCGCTTTCACGGCCCGTAGAAAGGCCTCGCGATCGCGCAGACTGAAGCGACCGCTGATTTTGCGATCGCTCAATCGTGGATCGAGGACGCGGATCTCTCCCCGATGATACCGTCCGAATTCTTGAACGACCTCGGCCAACGGCCGTTGGTCGAAGACGATGTCGCCGGTCGTCCAGGCCATCACGGCGGCGACATCGACCGTCGTTATGGAAGAAAGTCCTCCCTGCTCGCTGTATGAAGCCCGCTCCCCGGCAGTTAACGTCGTCTGTTGTTTCGCCGATGCTGCCTCGTTCGAGCTCTGCACCTCGACCACTCCCTCGACCACCGAGACCGTCACCTGCGTGTGGTCCCGCCTTACCGTAAACTGAGTGCCAATATCCCGAACCGTTCTGCTGCCTGCTTCGACTCTGAAGGGTTTCCTATCGTCATGGGTGACGATGAACAAGGCTTCGCCTTGGTGCAGCACGACCGTTCGCTTGAACATGGACATTTCGGTCGTGACCGCCGTTTCCGTATTCAAGACCATTCGGGTTCCATCGGGCAGTACGACCGTTCGCTGCTCGCCTCTGGCCGTTCTATAGTCGGCGATTTCGGCTCGGTCGACAAACCACCACCCTCCCGCGACGACCGCCAGAAGTGAAGCCACCAGCGCTGCCGAGAAGCCGTAGCTGCTTCTGCGTCCTTGAGGTCGAACCGAGAACCGCCGACCCGTCGATTGCGATTTGGCATCCGCCCGATCCACCTCTCGTTCGAGCAACGGCCCAATGTCGTCGAGGTCATCCCAGATTTCGGTCAGCTTGTCGAACTCATCGCGACGGAACACCTGCCCGTCACACCAAACCTGAAATTGGGCTCGGTCTCCATCCGTGATATAGCCGGCCTTCAGCCGCACGAACCAATGAAGCGCTTCCTCGGCCGCCGACGAGCGGCCGTCCGATCCGGATTGCTCTGCGCCTCTCTCCTCTGTCTCCTTAACTTTCAGGGCCTTCGGGATATCCATCTGGTACTTAAGACGCAGAAACGGTGAGAACCCTGACACCGAATCTCGTTGACGCGCTTGATGAGCGGAAGACGCTCATCCTCAGGCCTCTTCAACTTGTCGACGGCAGCGATCCATCGCCTTCATGACATGTTTCTCCACCATGTTTTTTGAAATCCCCAACCTCTGAGCGATGTCAGCATGGGACAGCCCCTTAAACTTGTGAAGCAAAAAAACCTGCCGACATTTCGACGGCAGGTCGTCGATCGCGGCATAGAGCAGCCGCACACGTTCCTTGGCTTCGACTTCGCAATCCTGCCGAGGCATCCCGGACGGCACCCGGTTCATCTCCGCCGGTTGAATCGTCCTTTCAGATCGGATCTGTCGCCGACGAAACAGGTCGACCGTAAGGTTGAGGGCAGTCTTGTACAAAAACGCTCGCGGCTGGCTGATCGCCTCCAGATCTTTCACGCCTCGCACACGCAGAAAGGTGTCTTGCACCACATCGGCCGCCTGTTCACGACACCCCAGCTTGGCCGTCAAGAATCGGAGCATCTCTTGGTAGTACCCCTGAAACAAGGAGGTTTCGAGCGCGAGACGTTGATCAGACATGCGACGTCATTCCAAGCGATAGCTCAGAGGTACCAGCATCACCAGCGGTGCCCCTTCCAGTCGGTGACGGAGTGCCAGAGGCGACGCCGCCTGAACCGCAGCCATGGCTGCGCGATCGAGCAGAGCAGAGCCTGAGCTTTCTTTAACCTCCGGATCTCTCAGGCAACCGTCGCCGTCCACACGAACTTGGACGACCACGAGGCCTTGCGCGTGAACGGCCCGCGCCCCCGCCGGATAGCGTTTGACTTCTTCCAATCTTGATCGCAGCGTCTCCCTCAGCCATCCGTAGTCCGGAAGAATGGTCCTGTTGACGAGAGCGTGGGTGACAGCTTGTGGCCGTTGAAGAACCGTCACATGTTCCGGCCGAGTTTCGACTTCGACGTGATTGGATTCTCGCCGACTTTCGATTTCGGGAGGAGGCACGAGCGATTCTGCTGGCCTTGCGACGTCCATAACAGCCGTGCGTTGGTGAGAGTGATTTTGCACCGACCTACTCCGTGACGATGGGAAGAGCGGAGGCGCTGAATGTTCGGCAGATGCAGTGGGATACTGTCGTTCTTCATCAAGGCGCAATGGAGACGCTGCCGTCCGCTCCAAAGATGGAACATCTAGAGCCTCCGGCAAACGAGCCTCTGAGGCAGAGGCGTCAGTTGCGCGCTGCAGCCCATTCGACACCACGGCTTCGCTTCTGGGCGCCGCCGATAGGGAAACCTCCCAGCGAAACAGCTCTCGTTGTGGCACCGCCTGCGGTGTCATAACCTGAACGGAAACGGCTGCCGCAGCCAGAATGATGCCGTGCAGGAAACCGGAAACGCCCCATCCGAGTCTGGCGGTCTTTTGTGCTATGCTGGGACCAAACCCCATTTCGACTCGACTTCCACCACAACAAAAAGCCCCTGACCGTCTCCTGGACGATCAGGGGCTCTGGACTTAAAGTCCTCTGGCCTCTTGCCGAGTCCCTCTGCATGCAGAGGTCTCGATTAGTGATTTTGATAATTGCTATCACTACATGGCGGACTTCGTCTCTGTCAACCCCTTCCTCCCACCGGCTCGACGCGCCGCATCGCCATCCACACACAGTCTTGCCGAGACGACGCTCTTTTTTGCCTGAGTAATTTCTGGGCGCTGTGTGATCGCGGTCTCGATGGCTTCTTCGAGGCTGAGGATCTCCATATAGGTGATCGGCGCGTCGAGGGGCGTGAGGCGGACTGTTTGCCGTAGCTCAGCTTCATCTGGATTGAGGAGCGTCCGCAATTGATCTTCCTCATCCCGAATGGCCTTCTCAGCCACCAAGATCTGCTCCACTCTAGACGCAACGGCAGCCTCGGCCTGCAGCACATCGACGAACGGACATCACATGAGCATGACGACCGTAGGCCATCGGCGAAGCAAACCGTTCTTCTCCATGGCTATCCCGTCGCTTCTTCCGTAGAACCCGGCTTGTGCCCAGAGAAGATCGCATAGCCGGCCGGCACCAGGAAAAGCGTCACGAGAGTTGACACCAGCAGCCCACCGATGATCACGACTCCGATCTGCTGACGGCCGGCCGCTCCTGCACCGGTAGCCAGTGCGAGCGGCAAGGCGCCGAGGATCGTCGCGCAGGTCGTCATCAGGATAGGGCGAAGTCGTAGCACGGCGGCTTCAATGACTGCCTGAGACACATCGAATCCCCGTTCACGAAGCTGATTGGCGAATTCCACGATCAGAATCGCATTCTTCGTCACCAGCCCGATCAGAATCACCAGTCCTATTTGACTATAAATGGTGAGGGTTCCATCGATCGCGGCCAAAGAGAGCGCCGCCCCTGATATGGCCGGCGGTACCGCCAGCAGAATCGTCCATGGATGCCGAAAACTTTCGAACTGCGCCGCGAGCACCAGGAAGATGACCGCCAACGCCAAGACAAATGTCAGATAGAGGTTTCGATTGCTTTCCGCGAAGGTCTTGGATTCTCCGGCATAGGCCGTCCGCATGCCCGGCTTAATGATCTCGCGCGAGGTTTCATCCAGGTAGCGCAACGCCTCTCCCAACGTAAACCCATCAGCCAACCCCGCGCCGATGGTGACGGCACGCATGCGGTCGAAGTGGTTCAAGGCTTCCGGTGCGGGCACTTCCTTGACCGTCACGACGTTATTGAGCTGGACCAATGCCCCATCATTCCCCCGCACATAGAGCTGACTGATATCGGATGGCTTCTTGCGATGCCGGTCGTCCACTTTGACGATCACCTTGTACTGGCGACCGTTCTGCATGAACGTATTCACCGGTCTTCCGCTGAGCAAGGTCTCCAGCGTCCGGCCGATGGAGGCGACGGACACGCCGAGATCGGCGCTCTTGTCGCGATGCGTTTCAACGACCAGGTGCGGCGCATTCAACGCGATATCCATTTCGGGCGAGACGAATCCGGAGTGGTTCACCAACCGGGCCACCAGTTGCTCGGCGGTCTGCTGCAGTTCCTCATAATCCAATCCCCCGAGAACAAACTGCACGGGCGTCTTCTCGGACCACTCATTGATCGATGGCGGGTTCAACAGATACGCTTTCACGCCAGCTAACCTGCCGAGTTCTTGATTCAGGCTCGCAACAATCCCCTGCTGACTCCGGCTTCGTTCATCCCAATCTTTCAGCGTCACCCAACTCACCGCGCGATTGACCATCGTCGGACGGTCCCCGCGGGCGACTACCGTATACGTGTGGGCGATTTCAGGCACCGTTTGGAGCAAAGATTCCAGCTCTTTGGCGTAGGTGTCGGTATACCGAAGCGTGGCGCCTTGCGGCGCAGTGAGAAAACCGGAAAACCACCCTGCGTCTTCAAGCGGGGCCAATTCGGACGGGAGACGATTCAAGAGCGTCGCGCTCGCGAGGCTCGCTGCAACGACCGCCAGGATCACCACCGTTCTGGCCCGGATGCCCCATGCCAGCACACGACGGTAGCCTTGGGTCACGGCTTCTGCGAACCCTGCGGCAAATTGAAATCGAGTGACACGTCCCCGGTCTTGGTGAAGCAATCGTCCGCACATCATCGGTGTGAGGGTCAGCGCCACGAAGCCGGACAACAGCACCGCCGACGCGACAGCAATGGCCAACTCTGAAAACAGACGACCGACAATACCGGTCAAGAACACAATCGGAACGAAGACCGTGACAAGCGCAACCGTCGTCGCAACCACGGCAAAGGCGATTTCTTTCGTGCCCTCGATGGCCGCTTTGACGGGAAATACCCCCGCCCCGATCCGACGATGAATATTTTCGAGGACGATGATGGCATCATCCACCACGAGACCGACCGCGAGCACGAGCCCCAGCAAGGTCAGCACGTTCAGCGAACACCCGGTGACCGTCATAATCGTGAAGGTCCCGACGATCGAGGCCGGAATTGCGACTGCCGGTATGAGTGTCGCCCGCACACTTCCGAGAAAACAAAAAATCACTACCACCACGAGCATCAACGACAACCCCAAGGCCACGTACACTTCGTCCAACGACCGTTCGATCGGCGTCGAACTGTCCCAGGCCAGTGTCAGGTCCATACCCTCCGGCAACCCCGCTGCAATGGACGGAAGTTGCTCTCTGACGGCACGCACCACTGCCAACGTGTTGGCCTTGGACTGCCGAGACACGGAAATGCCCAACGATGGCTTGCCGTTGAACCGTACCAACTTGCGGGTATCCTCCGCGGCTAACTCAACATGTGCCACGTCTCCCAGACGAACCGGATACCCCTCACGGTAGGCGACAATGAGCGATTCGAATTGCTTCGGAGTCTGTAAGGTTCCTTTCAGGGAGACGCTGAATTCCACTTGCTCGCTTTCGATGCGGCCAGCCGGAATCGAAGCATTCTGATTTCGGATCGCGTCTTCCACATCCTGAACGGTCAGACGGCGCGCCGCGAGTTGATCGGGATCCAACCAAATCCGCATGGCATAGCGTCGTTCACCGTCGAGATACGTCGCCGACACGCCGGGGATCATCACCAGCCGCGCCTTGATGAACCGGTCAGCGATATCGGACATGTCCAGTTCGGAATGGCGGTCGCTGGAGACGGCCAGCCACAAGACTTCGGTATTCTCCGCTGCGGCTTTTTCAACATGGGGTTCAAGAATCCCCAACGGCAGCACCGGACGGACCTGGGAGACCCGATCGCGGACATCGTTGGTGGCACTGTCCAGATCTCGTCCCAGTTCAAATTCCATCGCGATCGAGGACACTTCTTCGCGGCTGGCTGAGGCGATCGTCCGGAGCCCCTGAATGCCGCTGAGCGCATCCTCAAGCGGTGTGGTCACGTCAGACTCCAGCACGGAGACGCTGGCCCCTGGATAGACCGTTCGGACCGAGACGATCGGCGGCTTGATGTCGGGGTACTCGCGAACGGGCAATCGCGAGAAGTTCAAGAGTCCGAACAACACCAGTAACAGCGTCATCACGATGGCGAACACCGGACGATGAATACAGGTCTCAGAAAGGCTCATGATGACTCTGAATGGTACCGGAAGGACACACGCAGATCGGGCAAGACGGCTCGCTGTTACTCCGATGATTTAATCGAGACACGATTGCCATCGTGGAGCTTGTGGATGCCGGTCCGAACCACAGCATCTCCCTCGTTCAACCCGGCACGCACGTGGACCATCCCCCGTTCACGCGCACCTAACGTGACTTCTCTCAGTCGGGCCGCGTGCTCCTCAACCCGAAACACCATGGTCTTATCCTGGCGTAGAAACCCGGCCTCTTCCGGAATAAGCAGCGCATGGGCATCTTCTCCCACGGTCAACCGAACGGTGACAAAAAGACCGGGGCGAAGGGTGCCCGTCGGATTCGGGATCGCAGCGCGAACCGCGACCGTCCGGTTGGTGGCATCGACTCTGGGATCGATCGCCGTCACCTGTCCCTCGAACGGCGTGTTCGGAAAGGCCTCGGTCATGACCATGAGCTTCTGACCGACATGCAGGCGGCTCAACCACACTTCTGCGACTTTGAAATCCACGTGGAGCGTGCTTAAATCTTCCAGATTGACGATGGCTTGCCCAGGTTGTACGTAATCCCCGACCGAGACACGACGAAGCCCCAGCGTTCCGCTGAACGGCGCACGGATGATGGTTTTCTTGAGACGGGTCGCATACAAAAGGCTGTTCGCCGCCGCTGCGTGCCAGGCCATTTTGGCTTCGTCGATCTGTTGAACCGGCACGATGACCTCTTGCCGATCGTTAAGCTGCTTCAACCGCTCGTACGTCACCAGCATCATTTTCTCCTCCGCCGTCGCTTGATTGACTTGTGACTGGAGTTCTTCCGGGTCCAGTTCCAAGAGCGGAGCCGCGCGTTCGACGACCTGTCCGTCCTGAAAATGGATCCGGTGTATGACGCCCGCGATCTCGGGCCTCACCGTGATGGAGGCGATGGCTTCCAACGTGCCGACCGCCTGAATCGATTCTGTGATTGAACCAACAGTGACAGGAGCGATTTCCACCATGACGAGAGGCTCCGGTTCAGGCACACCGCTGGAAGATTCGCTCGTTGACCAGCTTCCCAATTTGACTGCGATACCTGCTGCCACAGCGCAGGTTCCGATCAGTGCAACGAGGGTCTTCGATTTCATATCCACAGTCATGCCGGATATCTACGGTGAAGCGATGCAGACGCAGTAAGACATATAGTAGACGAATGACCTACCCGAAACCTCACCTCCCTTCCAGGATCTCTCTCAAATATTAAAAGACCTTCGAAGCGGCAGGGACGTCTTGCGGAAATCCGCACGTATCCTTTAGTCTTCGCCTCGACATGCGCTCGGGACCGAACAATGCAGGTATCGACATCCTCCAGCACAATTTACGTCAGGACAGATTCTGTTAAGGAGGAGAGGCTGAACGAGCAGAAGACGGGGACACCGTGAAGCCAATGCGTACGTTCCTCCTGAACGCCTTGCCATGGTGGCTCACAATACTGCTGTTGGCCGCGAGCCTGGCCGATGTCGCGCTGGCAGCACCAGCGGATGACGAGAAAGCGCAGACCATCGCCCACATGCTCGATTATATCGGCGTCGACTACCCTGGGTCTGTGCAGGATGGTCAGGTGATCCACGCTGAGGAGTATGCGGAACAACGCGAGTTCGCCACCCACGCCCTCTCTCTCCTTGGCCAGTTACCTGCTGTTCCCGAACAGGCCCTGCTGCTGCAGCAGGCGCGCGAGCTGCTGGCCCGCATCGAGGCCAAAGCGTCAGGCCGCGAGATTTCAGCGCTCGCCGATCAGCTGCTGACTGGCGTGATTCAGGCGTGGAAGCTGAGCGTGGCGCCGCGGCAGCCTCCTGACCTTCAGCAAGCCGGGACGTTGTTTGCGCAGCACTGCGCCATGTGCCATGGCCAGCAGGGTCGAGGCGATGGGCCACTGGCCGCGGGGATGGACCCGGCACCCAGCGACTTCCACGATGACACTCGCATGCGGCAGCGCAGCCTGTACGGGCTCTACAATACCATCTCGCTTGGCGTGCGCGGCACACCGATGCGCGCCTTCACCGAACTCTCAGAAGCCGACCGCTGGGCTCTGGCTTTCTTCGTTGCCAGTCTACGCACCGACCCTGAATTGGTGAGGAAAGGTGAGTCACTGTGGCAGCAAGGAGAGGGGAAAACAGATTTCCACAGTTTGCGCGCACTGGCGACAAAGACACCCGATCAACAAGCCCCTGTCGGCTCGACGATCGACGCCGTACGCGCCTATCTCACACTCCAGCCACATATGCTGCAGACTGCTTTTCACGAACCGCTGACTTTCTCACGCATCACCCTCGATAAGGCCGCACAGGCCTATGCCCATGGGAACCGAGACGATGCGCGGCGCCTTGCGATCGCTGCGTATCTCGAGGGTTTCGAGCTGATTGAATCGGCGCTGAACAACGTTGACGCGCCGCTGCGCGCGGAAACTGAGCGCGAGATGATGGCGCTGCGCACGGCCATCGACGAGGGGCGGCCATCCGAGGCCGTGACCACACAGACGATGAAAATCAAGACCCTGCTCGATCTCGCCGCTGACACACTATCAGACAGCAGCTTATCCCCGAATACGGCTTTCCTGAGTTCTTTGGTCATCTTGCTGCGCGAAGGATTGGAGTCGATTTTGATCGTGTCGACCATCGTTGCCTTCGTCGTCAAAACCGGCCGGCGTGACGCGCTCCCCTATATCCATCTCGGTTGGATCGGAGCCATAGTGCTGGGCGCCATGACATGGGGCCTCGCCCGCTACATGCTCAGCATTTCGGGCGCCAACCGCGAACTGACCGAAGGCATCACCGCATTGCTGGCCGCGGCTATGCTGCTCTACGTCGGCTGGTGGTTGCACAGCCGCTCGAACGCGCGAGCCTGGACCCGCTATATCCGC
>JAHBWT010000040.1 GCA_019636815.1 Nitrospira sp. | reverse complement strand
GCGATGAAGCTGATGACCGGTTTCTTCACATTCTTCTTGATAAACTCGGCGGCTTTTTCTTCGGCGTCGCCCCCGATCTCGCCGATCATGACGATGGCCTGGGTCTCCGGGTCTTTTTCAAACAACGGCAGGACATCCACGAATCCCGTGCCATTCACCGGATCGCCGCCGATCCCGACGCAGGTCGTCTCGCCCAACCCTAAGGTCGAGAGTTGATGGACGGCTTCATAGGTGAGGGTGCCGCTGCGAGAGACCACTCCGACCACCCCCTTCTTGTGAATGAAGCCCGGCATGATACCGATCTTCGCTTCATCGACTGTGATGACGCCTGGGCAATTGGGTCCTATCAGCCTCACGTCTCGACCGCGCAGCGCCCGCTTGACCCTCACCATGTCGTTGACGGGGATGCCTTCGGTGATGCAGATGATCAACTTCACACCGGCATCGGCCGCCTCAAGGATTGCATCGGCGCAGAACGGTGGTGGCACGAAGATCAGCGAGGTATCGACCTGCTCCTTCTTCACCGCATCGCGCACCGTATTGAAGACCGGAATCCCTTCAACCTCCTGCCCAGCCTTACCCGGAGTCACCCCGGCCACGACCTTCGTCCCATAGGCTTTGCACTGCGTCGCATGGAACGAGCCTTCTTTACCGGTGATCCCTTGCACCACGACTCGGGTATTCTTGTTGACTAAAATGCTCACGATAAACCTCGTTTCCTAACCTTCTTTTTCAGAAGGTGCGCCGGGTCGGGTCTCATACTGCGCGCATCCACCGAGCACCGCCCCTATTGATCGTCATTTGATTGATCTTGTGTGCGCGGTGGGAGCACTGAGAGCCGACCCGGCGCACCTTCTCTCACGCTGCTTTACCGGTCAGTTTCACAATCTTCTGTGCCGCTTCCCAGAGGTCGTCGGCGACATCCAGCTTCAGGCCGGACTCGGCCAACAGCTTGCGCCCTTCTTCGGCATTCGTCCCCTGCAATCGCACCACCAAAGGCACTCCAATCTTCACTTCCTTTGCTGCATCAATGACACCCTGCGCAATTCGCTCGCAACGGACGATGCCGCCAAAAATGTTGATGAAGATGCCTTTGACGTTCGGATCTTTGAGCAGAATGCGAAAACCGGCCGCGACCGTCTCTTTCGTCGCGCCGCCGCCGACATCCAAGAAGTTCGCCGGCTCGCTGCCCGCCAGCTTGATCACGTCCATCGTCGCCATGGCCAAACCCGCGCCGTTCACCATGCAGCCGATGTTCCCATCCAGCTTCACATAATTCAGATTGTTGGCTGTTGCCTCGATTTCCAGCGGCTCTTCTTCGTTCAAGTCCCGCATCTTTTGCACGTCTTCGTGCTTGAAGAGCCCGTTGTCGTCGAAAGATACCTTCCCGTCCAACGCCACGACGGTCTTTTCTTTGGTAATGATCAGCGGGTTGATTTCAACGAGGGCGCAGTTCTTCTCCATGAAGAGACGGTAGAGGTTTCCCACCATCTTGACGAAGGGACCGACGACCGCCGGTTCGATGTTCTGTAACCCAAGCGCAAAGGCGAGATTCCGCCCATTGTAGCCTTGAAATCCAACGGCGGGGTCGATCGGTTCCTTGATGATCTTTTCCGGGGTATGGGCGGCGACTTCTTCGATTTCCATGCCGCCTTCCGTACTGGCGATAAACGTCGGCCACCCTGTCTCACGATCGACCAGAAGCGACAGGTACAGCTCCTTCGAGATGTTTGCGCCTTCTTCCATGAGCAGGCGATGGACCTTACGGCCCTTGAGACCTGTCTGATGGGTGACGAGTGTCTTGCCGATCAGCTCTTTTGCCAAGCCGGCTACAGCAGCCTTGTCTTTCGTGATCTTGACGCCACCGGCCTTGCCTCGGCCGCCGGCATGGATCTGCGCCTTGACGACGAACACCGGCGTGTTCAATTCGTCGGCCCATGTGGTCGCACTTTCCGGCGAAGTGATTTCCTTGCCGCGCGGCACTGGCACGCCGAACTGGGCGAAGAGTTGCTTTGCTTGGAACTCGTGAACGTTCATCTGAGTCCTTTCAGGTTAAGGTTGAGGCTCAGGCTGAGGAGAAAAAGCATTCGCTGCTCCTTCCCTACTCGGCCTTGACCTTCGCCTCAGCCTACTTTTCTGGTATACGCCGGCAGGATCATCGGAGAGATGACACCACTGGCATTGCCATGTTTCTTCGCGTCAGCCCGGAACCGATCGAGATGCTTCAGCGTCAATTTCCCTTGATTCATCGTCCCGACCCGTCCGGCTGCGGTCAACCCTGAGCGCTTGCCGAACACCATAAGATCGAGCAATGAGTTGCCCATCAACCGATTCCGACCATGCAGGCCGCCGGAGGCCTCGCCGGCCACGAAAAGATTCTTGACGTTAGTTTCTGCGTTCGTATCGATCTTCACCCCGCCGTTCTGATAATGCAGGGTCGGATAGATCAGGACCGGATCCTTACTGATATCGATTCCAAACCGCTCGAATTGCATCATCATCGCGGGGAAATGCTTTTCGACCGTACCCGGACCATGTTCGGCGTCCAATAACGGCGTATCCAGCCAGACTCCGACACGACCCGACATTGTCCTGATGCCACGGCCCTCCTCGCATTCTCGGATGATCGAGGACGACACGACATCGCGGGTGTCGAGCTCGTTCACAAAGCGCTCGCCCTTGGCGTTGACAAGATGGCCGCCTTCCGAGCGGATTCCTTCCGTCACCAGCGCGCCGATCAATTGCTCCGGATACACCGCCCCTGACGGGTGGTACTGAAAGGTATCGATGTGCGCCAGATTGGAACCCATGCGGTAGGACAAACAGAGCCCATCCCCGGTCGCCCCATAGTGATTACTGGTCGGGAATCCCTGAATATGGAGCCGGCCGATGCCACCCGTCGCCAGGATGACGGATTTCGCCGCCACGACGATGTGGCGTTGATTGTCGAGGTCCCTAAAAATGGCTCCGGTACAGGCGCCATGCTCGTCGCTCAACAGCTCGATAGCCGCGGCAAATTCCAGCAAATGAATCTTTTGATTAATGACTTCGTCCTTGAGCACCCGCATGATTTCGAGGCCGGTATAGTCCGAACAGGTGAGAAGACGAGGCTTAGAGCTCCCGCCTCCCTTCTTGACGTGGAGATTGCCGTCGGCTTGGCGGTCAAACAACACTCCGAGCTCGATGAGCCATTTGGCAATGGAAGGACCCTCCTCGACCATCACCTTCAGCAAATCGTGGTCATTCTCCATGTGGCCGCCCTTGAGCGTATCGATGAAATGAGTCACGGGAGAGTCTTCCGGCGCGACGGAGATCTGCATGCCTCCCTGCGCCATCACACTGTTGGAGTCGCCCAAGCGCAACTTCGTCGCGAGGATGGTTTTGGCGCCGGCTCCATGCGCATGCAAGGCTGCCGCGCAGCCCGCGCCTCCGCCGCCGATCACCAACACATCGGTCGTATAGTGCGGCGTCAGGTCAGCATGGTTCTGAATCGGGCTGTCGCCTTCGAGCAATGTGGCCAATTCGACGACGGTCCTATCGCCTTCATTCGGACCAAACCGGATCGGTCGATAGGCGCTGGCCCGGAAATCGGGATGGTACTTGTGAATCAGTTGATCGCGGTCGGCGGAAGAAAACTTTTGGATGGTCTGCTTCCGACGAGCATCCCGAGTCTTGTGCACGATTTGCTGGAGTGCGTGGATATCCATCTCGGGCGCCTTTACAGAACAGTCACTTTACCGACGCACAGTAGTCCGCTAATTCCTTCTCGTTCATCTTCAGAACCTTATTCCAGTCATCATTGAACCGGCCATCTTGGATTTCTTTGATACGAGTCTCGAGTCCAACCGGCTTTTCGGAAAAATGCGCCCCCTGCGCACGGCTCACGTAGAGCGCCACGAGATTTGGGGCGATATCTGCGATGCAGACCGGCGTGCACATACCGCACATGACGCAGTCCATGAACATCTCGGAGACGCTCTTGAAATCGCCAAAGACGGCTTTCCAAACGCCCTCACGCACATCGATCTTCTGCGGACAGGCCTCGGTGCAGGCGTTACAATTTCGGCAGAGCGGGGCTTCGGGATACAGATTGAAGAGATCTTGTTTGGGATCTTGGAGATTTTGAATTTCGTAGGTGGCTTTTCTGGCTGGAAAGGGCGGCATCATCGTAAATGACATGCCGTCCTGCACGGCCATCTGGCAAGCCAGACAGGTCCTGACTTTTGGATCGTCTTTCGTCCGGTAGTAGGTCGCGCAGGCGCCGCAGAAGCCGCCGAGACATCCGATGCCACGGACAACGTCGATGCCCGCGTACCACATCGCACGGACAACCGTAATGCCTTCCGGCACTTCGACTTTCTTGCCGGCAATCTCGATCGTGACCATCCGAGGCGTCATCACCTCAGGCTGATCGATCACATTCTCTTTGTCATTTTCAGCCGTCATAGCTTGTTGCTCAGGACTGAGGATTGAGTGCTGAGAGCTGAAGTGGAGAATGGACGCTCCCTCTCAGCACCTCAGCTCTCAGTCCTTACGACTCAGTCCTGTTATGCAAACGAATCGATGATCTTGTTCAACGTGGCGCTCGGCCTCATTGCCTTCGACGTCTTGGCATCACTCGGGTGATAATATCCACCCACATCCTGCGGTTTGCCTTGCGCCGCCAACAATTCTTGATCGATCGTCTTCTCATTGTCGTTCAGGTCTTTGGCGATCTTCTGGAACTTCTCGGCGATCTTCTTATCCGCCGTTTGCGCGGCTAAGGCCTGTGCCCAGTAGAGCGCAAGATAGAAATGACTGCCGCGGTTGTCGATCTCGCCGACCTTGCGAGCTGGCGACTTGTTGCTCTCCAAGAACTTCGCGTTCGCCTGATCCAGCGTATCCGCCAGGATCTGGGCGACAGGATTATTCCCTATCTTTGCAAGATGTTCCAGCGAAGCGGCCAGGGCAAGGAACTCTCCAAGTGAGTCCCAGCGCAGATAGCCCTCTTCGTTGAACTGCTGCACATGCTTCGGCGCCGAACCACCCGCACCGGTCTCGAACAGACCGCCACCGTTCAGCAACGGAACGATCGAGAGCATCTTTGCGCTGGTGCCGATTTCGAGAATTGGGAACAGATCCGTCAAATAGTCACGAAGCACGTTGCCCGTAACTGAAATTGTGTCCTTGCCGTCCTTCATCCGCTCGATGGAGAAGCGGCACGCATCGGCCGGTGCCATGATTTTGATCTCCAAGCCGCTCGTGTCGTGCTTTGGCAGATAGGTATTCACCTTCTTAATCAGCTCAGCATCGTGCGCACGATCCTTGTTCAGCCAAAAGACCGCTGGCGCACCAGTCGCTCTGGCGCGGGTGACCGCCAGCTTCACCCAGTCTTGAATCGGCGCATCCTTGACTTGGCAGGCACGCCAAATGTCGCCCTCTTCGACCTTGTGCTCGTGCAGCGTCTTGCCCGACGCATCCACGATGCGGATCGTGCCGTTGCCGGGTGCTTTGAAGGTCTTGTCGTGCGAGCCGTATTCTTCCGCTGCCTGCGCCATCAAACCGACGTTCGGAATCGTCCCCATGGTGCGGGGATCGAACGCCCCCTTCTTCTTACAGAACTCGACCACCTCGTGGTAAATCGGCGCGTAACTGGCATCCGGAATCACGCACTTGACGTCCTGCAACTGACCTTGCGGATTCCACATTTTGCCGCTGTCGCGGATGACCGGCGGCATCGACGCATCGATGATGATGTCGCTCGGTACGTGGAGATTGGTGATCCCCTTGTCGCTATTGACCATCGCCATCGGTGGGCGCTTCTGATACACCGCCTGGATGTCCGCTTCGATCGCCTTGCGCTGATCATCCGGCAGGGACTTGATCTTCGCGTAGACGTCGCCGAGGCCGTTATCCGGATCAACTCCCAGCTTCTTAAATGTTTCCCCATGTTTTTCGAAGACATCCTTGTAGTAGACCGTCACGGCATGGCCGAAGATCTTTGGATCCGAGACCTTCATCATGGTGGCTTTCATATGGAGCGACCACAAGATACCCTTGGCCTTGGCATCCTCAATCTGCTCTTCGAGGAACGTGCGCAAGGCCTTCACACTCATGAAGGTCGCATCCAGCACTTCACCGGCTTGTAACACAATCTTGTCCTTCAGGACGACCGTCTTGCCGTCCACTCCGACAAACTCAATCTTCGCCGTGGTTGCAGCAGGAATCGTGAGCGACTTTTCATTTGAAAAGAAGTCGCCGCCCTTCATATGCGTCACATGCGTCTTGGAATCGGAGGACCAGGCCCCCATCTTATGTGGGTGTTTGCGGGCATAGGCCTTCACGGAGAGCGGCGCTCGACGGTCGGAATTCCCTTCGCGCAACACCGGATTGACGGCGCTGCCCTTGACCTTGTCATACCGGGTTTTGATGTCCTTTTCCTTGTCGTCTTTCGGATTTTCCGGATAGTCCGGCAGCTTATAGCCCTGAGACTGCAATTCCTTGATCGTCGCGACCAACTGCGGAATCGAGGCGCTGATGTTCGGCAACTTGATGATGTTGGCTTCAGGGGTCTTGGCCATCTCGCCAAGTTCCGCCAAGGCATCGTGCTGCTTCTGCTCCGGAGTGAGGTATTCAGGAAACACAGCGATCACACGGCCCGCGAGTGAAATGTCGCGCAGTTCCACGGTCACGCCCGCCGCCTTGGTGAAGGCGTTGATGATCGGCAGGAACGAATAGGTCGCCAGCATCGGGGCTTCGTCGGTTTTCGTATAGATGATTTTGTCTGCTTGAGCCATGATTCTCCCTCTCAATCTATCGGTTAGTTCAGCGCATTCAGGGCCGAACCGGCCTTAAACCAGGTTAGCTGTTGAGCTGTCATGCTGTGGTTGGCTTGGATCTTCACGTCGCCGCTCGCTTTGTGAACGACCACCGTCACCGGCTTACCGGGTGTAAGATTCGCCAAGTCCACCACGCTCAACCGATCATTCATCTCGATCTTGTCGTAGTCTTTCGGATCGGCGAACGTCAGCGGGAGGATGCCCTGCTTCTTGAGATTCGTCTCGTGGATCCGGGCAAAGCTCTTCGTGATGACCGCACGGACATTGAGGAATCGCGGCGACATGGCGGCATGCTCGCGGCTACTGCCCTCGCCGTAGTTTTCATCACCAACCACGATAGAGCCGATGCCCTTTGCTTTATAGGCTCGGGCGATCTGCGCAATCGTGAGATTGGATTCTCCGGTCAACACGTTCGTCCCCTTGCCGGGCTCCGAAGCAAAGGCGCCGTTCGCCCCGAGAAACATGTTGTCACTGATTTTATCCAGATGACCTCGGAACTTGAGCCACGGACCGGCGGGAGAGATGTGGTCCGTCGTGGTCTTTCCCTTGGTCTTGATCAGAAGCGGCAACTTCTCGAAGTCTTTTCCATCCCAGCGTGGGAACGGTTGCAGTAACTGCAGCCGTTCACTGGTCGGTGGAATATCGACGGTCAACGTGTCACCGTTTTCAGCCGGCGCGACGTATCCTTCTTCACCCTTCGCAAAGCCCTTGGTCGGCAACTCTTCACCGACCGGAGCTTGAAGCTTGAATTCCTTGCCGTCGGCGCCTTTGACCGTTTCATTGACCGGGTCAAAACCAAGATCGCCGGTGACGGCATAGGCCGTGACCACTTCAGGGCTCGCCAAGAATGAGAGCGTATCGCTGATGCCGTCGTTCCGACCGGGGAAGTTTCTGTTGAAGGAGCTGACAATCGAGTCCGCCTTGCCCTTCACACCATCGGCGCGCTTCCACTGGCCGATACAGGGCCCGCAAGAATTCGACAACACCGTACCGCCCAGTTGCTCGAATGTGTCCAAGAATCCATCCCGTTTCATCGTGTGGTAGATGCGCTCGGAGCCGGGAGAGATAAGGAACGAGGCCTTCGCTTTCAAGCCCGCCTTCAATGCCTGCCGCGCCACATGGGCAGAACGGCTGATGTCTTCATAGGAGGAATTGGTACAACTGCCAATTAGGGCGGCCTTCAGTTCAACCGGGTAGCCCTTCTCCTTTGCTTCGGCCTTCAACTTCGAAATCGGCCGAGCGAGGTCCGGTGTGTGCGGGCCAACGACATGCGGCTCGAGCTTCGACAAATCAATCTCCACGATTTGATCATAATACTTCTCCGGAGCCTGCGTCACTTCCGGATCGGCGACGAGGAGCGCCCTGTTCGCCTGCGCCAATTTTCCCAAATCTGCGCGATCCGTGATGGTCATGTAGTCAACCATCTTCTGATCGAACGGGAACACAGAGGTCGTCGCACCCAATTCCGCCCCCATATTACAAATGGTGCCCTTACCGGTCGCGCTGATCGTCTCCGCGCCAGGACCGAAGTATTCGACGATCTTGTTCGTGCCGCCCTTCACCGTAAGCAATCCGCAGAGATACAGGATGACGTCCTTCGGTGAGGCCCACCCGCTCAACTTGCCGGTCAGCTTCACGCCGATCAACTTCGGATGGAGCACTTCCCAAGGCAACCCGGCCATCACTTCGCCTGCGTCGGCGCCGCCGACGCCGATCGCCAACATCCCCAGGCCACCACCGTTTGGCGTGTGCGAATCCGTCCCGATGATCAAGCCGCCAGGAAACGCGTAATTTTCGAGCACGACCTGGTGGATGATACCGGCACCGGGCTTCCAAAAACCGATCCCGTACTTCTTCGCGGCGGAGGCGAGAAAGTTGTAGACTTCCTTATTTTCGTCCATCGCGCGAAGCAGGTCCTTCTCAGAACCCATTTCGGCGCGAATCAAGTGGTCGCAGTGGATCGTGCTCGGCACCGCGGCCTTCTTCTTGCCGGCCTGCATGAACTGGAGCATGGCCATCTGGGCCGTGGCATCCTGCATCGCCACACGGTCGGGACGGAGCGCCAACATGGCCTTCCCCCGTTCCCAATTTTGGGCATCAACGTTGTCGGCATGCGAGACGAGAATCTTCTCCGCCAACGTCAACGGACGGCCGAATTTCTTTCTGGCCTTCTCGAAGACCTCGGGCATTTTGGCGTAGAGCTTCTTCGCGAGCTCGAGTGACATTGCGCTCTCCTTACAAATGGGCTGAGAACTTGGAACCAGAAACCAGGGAGTTGCGCTCCCCAGCCACACTCCATTACCAGCCTTGGGTTAGGGCGGCATGCCCCACCACTCGTTGAGCAGCGGAACCTCCCGCAATTATATTTCAGCGGTGGCACTTCCCGTGCCTACTTTAACGGTGGAACTTCCCGTCGCTTCGGCGCCGCGTAGTTCACCAGGTAATCGAACAACCGAATCAAACGGCTGTCTTGCCGTTTCTGATCGACCCAATGGCCGATCAAGCCGATCGTACGAGACAGGATGAAGAACCCGTTCAAACTATCGACCGGGAATCCTAGGTCAACCAGAACAGCCGCCATCGTCCCATCGACATTGAGAATGAGATTATCTTTCTTCGCTGCCGTCACCTGCTCTACTTGTAGCGCGAAATCGAGGCACGGTGTCTTGATGTTCAAACTCTTCACATACCCGACGAGCTCCTTCACCCGCTTGTCCGGATTGCGCAAGCTCTTGACACGGTGACCGATTCCAGGCACGGGCCCCACGTTCTTCTTCATGTAGGCCAGGAACTCATCGACGTTCATCTTGTTGTCGACTGCGTACTTAAACCAGCGTCCCGCGTCCGTCACAGCACCGCCGAAGCGCGGTCCGATCATGATCAATCCGGCGGCGACCGCTTGTGACATACCGATGCCGGCACAGGCCGCGAGGATGGTCGCATAGGCTCCACTCACACAGGGGCCATGGTCGGCCGATAGCATCATGATTCGCTTGATGATTTCGGCTTCCTGTTTCGAAATCAACCGTTTGTCCCACAATAACCCGATGACATGAGGGATTTCGTAACCTTTGTTGATGAGTTCGGAGGCCGGATAGCCGTCGTAGCACGGCTCGTCGCCACGGTCGTCACTGATGGTCGTCCGAATCAGTGGCGCCACCATGACTTCGTCCGCCCTCATCGCTTCTTCGACGGACTTCGGCAACTTTGGCAGAACAGCCGGCTCGACCGGCTCTTTTACTTGACCGGACTTGAGCAGCTCTTGATAGGTTTCTTTGATGGCAGGTCCCAATGCACCGAACGTCGCCGGGACGATCGCACCGGACTTCTTGAGTGCGTCGGACTTGGAACGAGCCGACCCTTCACCTTTCATCCCTTCTTTAGCGCCGGCATGGCCGAACTTCATGCCTTTCGGCAAACTCTCTTGACAGAAGCCCGACACGACCCCGATCAACTTAACCCGACGCTTCTTGGCGCCGTACCACTCCGCCGCCCGCTCCTCGAGATCCCCGCCCATTTCGCCGACGATGACGACGGCCTTGGTCTGCGGATCGTTTTCGAACATTTCGAGGTAGCTCACATAGTCCGTGCCGGGATAGGCATCACCGCCGATGCCGATGGCCGTCGTGATGCCGTCTGCAAATTGAGAACAGATCCAAATGATTTCGTTGGATAATCCGCCTGACTTCGTGATGACACCGAATGACCCTTCGCGATACAGCTTGGAGAGAACCAAATTGTCAAAGGCCCCGCCGATCACGCCCAACCGGCAGGCTCCGGCGGAAATGATTCCGATAGAGGACGGACCATTGAATACCTTGCCGAGCTTTCGCGCATGGGCGCCGAGCAGCTTGGCATCCTTTTCCGGCACGCCTTCTGTGATCATCGACGCGACTTTAATATGAGAATCATCCAGCGCCTCCATCGCGCCCTTCATCGCACGATCGGCCCCGATATAGACAAGACTGGTATTGATCGTCGGATGGTTCTTTGTCGCTTCGGCAACCGTCTTGTACACAGGAATGGCGATCAACCCGCTGCCGTATGGGATTTCGTTGGTTTTGCCCGCATCCGGCGGATAAACGAACGCTTCGACGTTAAGCGGACGCTTGATCAAGTAGCAGAACTCCGCCATGCGGCGGGCCGCGTTTACACCGGCGGCTCCTCCTTGAATCACCACGTGGGTGTCTTTGTTAGCCAGAATACTCATCGGAATCTCCCTCTGTTCTCAATGTCCAAGCCTTGAGTACGTAAGCGAGCTGAAGAGCAGCGGCGCTGCGAAACAGTCGGAACGCGCAACACTCTTCACTTACTTCTGTAGCGCCTTGTCGACGATGTCCGTCAGCGGGGTGTTACGATCGAAGACGTTGATGTTAAAGCCCTCGTCCTTCAGCGCGCGCATCGCGTCAAGGCCTTCCTTTTCACGTGGCCCTCCGCGCCGGACCCAAATCTTGACGCCTTTCAATTTTCCGTCGCTCTTTGCCTTGCGAAATCCGTTGATGATCCCGCCGAACGTCTTCTTGACGTCGGTAAAATTCGCGATCGCACCGCCGACGATGATGTTCTTGATGCCCGGCAACGAACACACTTTCTCCGTGAGCACTTCCACCGCCCAATCGGGAGGATCGCCGGAGTATTCGGCATAGTTCGCCAACTTCCCACCACGGGCCACGACCGCATCCGAGTAGTACACGCTGGCGCCGCCGCCGGCCGGCAGCATGGCCGTATCTCCACCTGGAATCTCGATGAACTTAACCGATCCCTTGATTTTACTGTCAACCGCCATGACTTCCATTTCGTCTTTACTATAAGCGCGCCCGAATTCTGCCGCAAACTGGAAGTTCCAATCCGGATGGCGGAATTTCGCGTCACCGTCGAGGAGCGTCACGGCATCGAGTGCGACCAATTCGCCGTCGCTCTCGCGCACAACGACCGGGTTCACCTCGAGATACTGTGCATCCTCGTTGTCGAAACAGGTGAACATCTTGCCTGCGAAATCGGCCATCTTCTTCGTGAGGGCACCGGTAAAACCGGCATCCTTCGAGAGTGTTTCAAGCGCATCGGGAGAAGGTGCCTGTCCGACTTCAAGGCACAGGCGCTTGACACGATCCCAGTTTGACTCAACTTCAATCCCGCCACAATTGGCGACAAGGATCTCGCTGCCTTCGCGGGTGGACTTCACGGCACAATAATACTCTTCCTTGTGGGAGACCATTTCCGAGACGATGACTTGCGTCACCATAATGCTGCCGACCTGACGTCCGATCATTTCCTTGGTCGCCGCCACGGCGCCCTTGAGATCCAAGCCGACCTTCACGAGGCCGAGCTTGAACCGGGACCCAAGCGCCTCATGCGCCTTCGCCACCAACTTGGAGGTTTTCATCCAATCATTGGCCTGTCCGAGCTTAGCCAGTTCGTCCGCGGACGTGACGACCACGTAGTGGGGAACGTGGATGCCCCACTTCTTCATCAGCCCCATGCCGGGGCCCTCCAACACCTTAGCCATGCAAATTCTCCTTCGTCGTGAAGTCAGTCGATCGGGGAGATGGATTCTAGCGGAAAGTAACAGGATGTCTCAAGACACCAGAGGAACTAAACCGAGAGGGCTCAAAAGGCCTAGGGGAAAATTGATTGCCGACGGACACACCTAACCAAGTGAAAACCTAGAACAAGTTTCCCCTATCAGTGCCGCGGATCCGGTCCATTAGGTCTGTGGCAATATCCTTCGCCCACTTCGAAAATTCTTCTGGCGCTCAATCGAGTCGGGATCACCGCCATAACATTTCACAGGTGTGCGCCCGCTAGAAGACGACATGGCTTCCAGCCTGAAGAACTTTCATCAACTCAAAGCCATTCCCGGCATCGTTCACGCGGAACCTCAACTACTGATGCCGCGCAAGTCTCGCTCGTCACTGTAGAAGACCCTTGGCTTACTTGAGCCATGCTCGCCTTTCTACAGCTCATCATCGAGCCACTTGGCACGTTCGGCAGACGAATGAGCTTCGCTCACTTTGGAGACGTTGAATAACGTGCCCACACCGGTTTGGACAAGGTTGCCCCTCTTTTCCATACACCCGATGCCGACGTTTGTATTGTCCCTCAGTTCCATCGGGAGCAAAAAAATCGCGGACGCTCGACCCTCCTGCGAGAATCGCCTCCTCAAGAACCTCACGCATGATTGTGTAGAGACGTTCGATCTTCTGCACGGAAAGGCGGCCGACCTGCATGTTCGGGTGGAGTCCGGCCCTGAAGAGAATCTCGTTCGCGTAAATGTTGCCGATCCCGGCGATGATCTGTTGATGCATCAGGAGCGGCTTCAACCGACCGCGCCGCTCTCGCAGAATTCTCACAAAGTCCTGCTTTGAGACAAGAAGAGGATCTGCCCCAAAACGGCGCGCGAGATATCGTTCAAGCCCGGTCTTGTCCAGCAGGGAAAGCCGTCCGAACCGACGGGGGTTCCAGTACCGCAACTCAGGCTCGCTCACACCCTCGAACGACAGCCTGACATGAACGTGTTGTGGGTATTTCGTCGGTACAGACCGGAACAAAAGGAGTCCGGTCATCCCGAGCTCTGCTACCACATAGCGGCAGGCTTGTTCATTCACAAAACCCAAGACCACACTTTTCCCGAATCGTTGGACGGACTGTAGAATGCGATCGCGATACCACGGTACGCTGCCGAAGCCTTCCCGTACGATATCCGCACGTCCGACCCACACCTCGCTCAACCGCGCTCCGAGGAGCCGAGTACGGACCTGTCGGACGACGACTTCTGCTTCTGGAAGCTCGGGCATAACTCAACCACCTTCGCGAGAAGGCCGTATTACGCCATGAGGACGACGGAAAGGCAAGACGCTAGAGAAGAGGAAAATGAATTATGAACCGGAGGGCACGGATTTACCGGCGCACCGAAGTTGGCGAACCTGTTGAATGGCGACTTGAAGATTCGGCAGCGGCATGGCGCCAGGCCGCCGAGCCATGACCAATTTCAATACATCATCATAGGCTCGACCCTCCACGCAGCAGAGATAGGCCATGACTACTGAAACAGAACGGCCCATCCCTGCTCGACAGCAGACCAGCGTCCTACCTTTAGGGGCTCGCGATTCAAGCCATTGGATGGCTTCCATCAGCTTAGCAGGATCGACCTTGGCAAATTCCCGAAAGGGAATCCGATGATAGTCAACCCATTCAGCCGGCATGATCGTAAACTCTTCAGCGACGAGCAGAAGGGTACCGACCACAGTAGGAGGCTCCTGCGCATCGTCGATGCCTCCCACCAACAGATTTTCGGTAATCATGTGCATCGCCTAGCCAGTATAGCTCCATCGTGATGCGCGTCAAGTATTCCGGGCTTGGACTGTGGTGTGGTTGCGATTTCATTTCTTTGCCCGTTATACTGACCATGATAGCAACCGGGGCTGAATTTCTATGGTTACCTTAACGCAACAGGAAGTGGAACGACGGCTGAATACGGTCCAATGCGCCGTGTGCAAACAGTCCGACTTCGCCATCGATGAACGGTTTATGGGGTCCGACGGTGACTGGCGCGGCATCTGCAAGAAATGCTTCTACACCTTCCCCGTGCATACCGACATGGAGTTTTACCTTCGCACGCAGCCCGATGTGCCGCTTCGATTGAAAGAGATTTCCTGCACGGCCTGTAACCACCAAGGGGTCAATCTTGATTTACGCGCCACCCTGTCCGTACGGGACGCGTATTACTTTGTGACCTGCCAGAACTGCAAGCGGCAGTTCCCGGAGAAATCGTCGCTGGAAGCCTTTGAATAGCGCCCTTTTCACCATCCCGTGGTGTATACTGCTCCTATGAACGACGACCCTAAGAAGCCTGATTCTGAAGAAGCTCCCAAGGCGAGAAAAGAAATCCCTCTGATCGCCATTCAGGATGATGCTGATGTGATGGCGGAAGAAATGGCGGAGCTCTTCGAAGAAGACAAGGTGTCCCACCAGCACGGCAGCTCGGAACCGGAAGCGGATTAGCTTCTCAAAGGTTTTCAGAAACCATCAGCAAGTGGACCTTCCTGGCTCTACACAACTCGGTGCAATCCTTCTTGAGTTCCCGTGGCTACAGTCCGCAATGTGGCATCGTATCAGCTTCAGCAACCGAAACGTGCGTCCATTCCGCCTACACCTAGTTTCGCCTTCATCCCTTTAGAGTCAGACTGACCTCACGATTTGTACAGCCGCATCTCGTTCGATCCGTCCTAGCGACGACACCTTATCCCTTCGTTCCTTGTGAACGATCTTTTCGATCCGCACGATCGCCCCACGATGCCACTGATCGAGCACTTGGTTTGGAGGAGAGGTGAGACGATCCTGCCGACCAACTTCCTGTCGACCTTGCTCATTGCACAACCACGCTCGCTTCTCTCCCTTGAGGTGACGGAGCTCGCTCACGACTCGATACACATCAGGCCCCCGCTCGACGATCGTCTTGCCGTCTTTGCGCAACAACAGATACGAAAACTTCAGCGCGTCCTTGATGAAGCCGACTTGCTGATCGATTTCTTGAATGATCCCAGGCGGTTCCCATGCCCGTTCTTCATGGCACCAATCATCGGGCTTCCCTAAGGCTGGACAACTCTGCTCATGGAGACATGGGCTATAGATACTGCACCGTCTTTCTTGGAGGAGTCGGTCTCGCACTTGATGCAGCCCGCGGGAGGTTTCTCGTAAGGCCGGTTCGACGATCATCATCGTACCGTTGGGAGCCAAGAGCGATAAAGTCTCCTCCACCAAGCCGGCTCGCCTCTCGATTGAATCTTGTGCCTCTGCATAGATCTCATTTAAACAGTTGGCGATGATGATGAGATTAAACGGTCCTTTCTGTCTAACTTGATCCACCCAGGCTCCACGCTCTAAATCCTCCGCATACGCCTGTAAGCTGACTTCTTCAACACCAGTCGCCTGGCAGTACCGATCCCACAGTTGTCTGGCTTGTTTGAGAGCTGCCATTGATCCATCGACAGCGGTAACTGACAGGGCATGGGTCAATCCACGCTGTTGCCACCAATCGAGGATGGCCAACGCCCCGGTGCCAGGACCTGAGCCGAGGTCTAAGACCGAACAGCACTTCCCTGGCTCAGGCGTCGGCATCTCATTGAGCAGCACCTGGATCTTGGCGAGGTTCACCGGCATGAAATATTGCAGATACGCAGACCGGAGAACCTTATCGTCCAAATAGCTTTGGCTCAATCGGCTCCGGTCCTTGGTAAAGAGACGAGAGAGGTCAGAGACGGCCTCTGCCAATTTCCTTGGGGTAATACCCTCGGTCTCAACGAGTGGGCCAATGGCTGCTTGAAGGATCGGAGAAACCGTAGCGTTGAGGCGTCGCATGAGCGTAGTGTATGCTCAGCCTATTACGGAGGACAACTATGACGGATGACATCTTGAAGGCCTATAAAGACGTCGAATCAGCTGTGGAACGCTATATCAGGCTCCTACACGACCACGTCACGATGCTACAGAACGTGGAACCGCCCGGATCTGATAAGGTTGTGCGGTTGACCGCTGGATCAAAAGCCATGACGGACAGCGCGGCAATCTATCTCTCTTATGCAAAGTACGTCGCCTACGGCATGCCGTCCAGTGAAGAGATGGTCGAGGATGAGATACAAAGTTAACTCGTCGTTCGCGTCCTTGTGAAGCATGTTTGGTTTCCCTTTTCGGGCGCTTCACGCTTCACGAACGACAGAGACACGGCGTACGGAAAAGCAAAAGAGCCTGTCCGGGGGTTTCCGGACAGGCTCTTTTGCTTCCCTTTCGTACGCCGCTTATTAGATGCTGCGCATGAAGTGGGCGACTTCATCGGAATTGACGACTCCGCCCATGACCTGTGACATCGCGACGTTCGTCGACTTTTTTCCGGTCAGACCGGATTCGACTTCATCTACGATCAATTCCACCGGCATCGACTGACCACCATACACACGAGGCCCACCGATGATCTTGGCTTTGGAGTATCCATAGATTGCCGTCGCCACTTCCTTGGCCAGCCAACCGACGTAGTTGAATTCCGGCACAACGATCAACTTCGCGGTCTTGCACAATTCGCGCAACTCTTTCGTCGGGAACGGACGGAGCGAACGAACCTTGATCAATCCGACGTTGAGGCCTTTGTCCTTGCAAAGCCGTACCGCTTCACGCGACTGTGCCGCGGCGCTTCCGGAAGCGATGATGATGGCTTCCGCGCCTTCGACGTTTTCCGCCGTCAGCAAGCCGCCCATGTACTTATTGATGTACTTACGAGACCGCTCAACAGCTGCCCACACTTCCTGTTGCCAGACGGCATGAATGTTATACGCCATGAAGTTCGACTTCTGGACCGGAGCATCACGAGACAGACGAGCGGGAGGATTCTCGGCATCGAGCACAGGAACGGCCCCGCGCCAAGCTTCGCGCGGCGGCAGCTTGATGCCACGATCCTGCATACGCACATACCCGCGCGCGTGCGTGACGAAAAATCCATCGCAACAGACGCCCACCGGCAAGGTGACATCATTCTTTTCGCTGATCGTGAAACCGGCCATCGTGAAATCGAACATGTCTTGCTGATTTTCAGCATGGAACACGATCATGCCGCAGTTCAGCAGGTACGCCACTTCGATGTTATCCGGTTGAATAGCCAAAGGCGCGTTGACGACGCGGCATGTGAACATCGCCACGACCGGAAGACGATGGCCTGGCCAAGAAGCAATGCCTTCGAGGCCACGCAGCGTGCCTGGACCGGCTGTCGCGGTATAACACCGAACACCCGCGCGTGACCCACCGGCAATGGCGGCCATGACGCCAACTTCCTCTTCCCCACGGTAATACTCTTTCACATAGCCTTCACCGTAGAGCACGCCCACCAGCTGCATGGTTTCGCTCTGTGGGGTGATCGGATAGGCGATGGCCAAATCCACGTTCGAGCGGCGGACCGCTTCCTTGGCTGCTTCGCTCCCGGTGATGAATTCCTTCGTCCGCGGAGCCTCAAGGAACATATATTCAGGGGTGACGACCTTCTGTCTTTTCGCCTCCCCATGGGGATCTTTTTTTCCATCCGACTTAGGCACCGCCACACTGGTGATCGGATCGCCTTGTGGATTGGTTTTGACTTCGGTTTCGCTCATGTTGCACCTCTATAAGATGGTGAGCTGTTCGCTCAGCCTATCCCTCTCGCTTCATCTGTTCTGCCGAGTGACCGAAGATCGCCGCACTCCCTGCCCCTCCCGGGGTTGGTGCAAACGCCATCGGATTGGTGTGGGTCTTCCCCCCATGCACCTTCGATTGCGTTCCGGTAAAACGCACGTTCTCGCCGTTCTCCGGCAGTTTGATGCCCATTTCTTCGCGCACCCGCTTGAAGATCTGGGCAACATGCTTCAACTTCACCGTATCCGAGTCGCGGATGGTGAGCATGGCGTCTTCATGGCCCTGCTCGGCACAAACCGCCATTGTGCAGCAATTCGTCCCCGCCCGGATCATCTTGAGGGTCAGATTCGCATAGTGGCAATGCACCCCGATGAAGATGCAGGCTTCGATTTTATTGCCCCAGATGGTGAGATTGGGGTGATTGGGGTTGATGACTTCTTCTGGATCGATTTTCGGATACTTCGGGCGATAATCCGGCATCGGAATGATCATAACTTCAGGAATCTGCGCGGCAATCTCCAGCGTCGCCTTTGCTTTTTCCACCGCATGATCGTTCCAGGCCCAGAGCAGCAACGGACCGGGGAACAGAGTCGCGTTCGGGCTCGTCAGCATCTTACGAGCCATCTCTTCAATGACCACTTCCTCATTCGGCTCGAGTAATCCGTAGAACAAACCTTGCCCGGGGTCCGGCAGCGACACACCCAACTGTGCAGCTGATGGAGGATGAAAACCCGCAGGTCCCGGCACAATGATGCGCTCTCTCGTATCCTGTGTTGTTGCCACGCCCTTTCCCCTTTCCTCGCTCTTATCCGACAACCGGACTGGCCAAAACGGCCGTTGTGCTCTTTTCGCCGTATGTAATGTTGTCCGTCAACGCCGCTTTCGGCAGCTGATCGATCATGATCATCTTAATGGCGTTGTTTTTGGCCATGTTGTCACAGACCCACACACACTGCGCACACCCTTTACAACGGTCCACCGCGACATAAGCTGAACCATACTTGAAGCCTTGATCTTTGCCCATCTCGTCGCTGTAGAGAATCGTGTTGGCTTCTGGGCAATACTGCGTGCACAACTTACAACTCTTCGCAGCACAAATTTCAACGTTGATATCAGCTACAAGGTACATGAAGACTCCTTTGCGGCTCCCCTACGCAGTGGCAGCGGCCGCTGCCACTGGCTCCTCGACGCGTTTGATATCGGCTGCAGCCCAATCGTGGTCGACCGCGTAATTCCACCCTGCCCGCATCACGGCGACGTTTTTCTCGATCAGCTCCTGCTTCTTCTTGAACTTCCGTTCAACGACACTGTCAAGAGCGGCGGTACCGCCAGATACCACAAAGCCTTTCCCTAGGAACCGGTCCTTTACGGCCTGATCCAGCCCCGCCATGCTCGTCAACCCCGTAATTGCACCGATACAACCCATCAGTGCCATATTGGTGGCGAGATCCATGCCCGCCACTTCCAGGGAGATCTTCGTCGCAGGAAAGTAATAGAGCTTCGCCCGAAGCTTCTCCAGCTCAGCTGCTTGATCCCTATGGAGATTCATCGGCCCATCATTGTTGATCAGGGCCACACCGTCTTCCTTCAGGCCGAAGTAGAACGGCATCGTATACGACTTACCGTGGGTGATGACCTGCGGGTGAAAAATGATGATGATGTGCGGAAACGTGATTTCGCCGATTTCATAAATCGGCTCATCCGACACCCGGACATAGCTTTCGACGGGCGCCATTCGCTTTTCCGACCCGTAGAACGGCACAATGGTGCTTTCACCGCCGGCATTGATGACGGCTGTGCTCAGAATATGAGACCCGGTCACGACGCCTTGTCCGCCGACCCCTGCCATTCGAATGTTGAAGCGTTTCGCCATCGTGAAATCTCCTTCGATCGCTTAGGCTTTTAGGCCTTGTTGGGAATCGCAGCAGCCGGCTTGGCAAGGAATTCCTTGTAGCCGTAACGCTCGGTCAAGTATTGCTTCGCTTCTTCACTGACGTATTCCGTGAACTGATACCGATCGTTTTCGACTGCCTTGGCATCTTCCATGACCTTGTCGGTCGGAATCGCGTACTCAATATTGCAAGACGTATATGCTTGAATATAGGTGGAGCCGACTTCGCGCGCGATCAAAACCGCCTTCTTGATCACGCTTTCGACGCGGCGCGGATTATTCGGAACAACCGTGGCAACATAGGCGCAACCCGCAACCTTCGCCATCTGCACCATATCCATCTTCTCAAACTTCTTACCGAGTGGAGCCATTTTTAACACGGCGCCCCTGTTCGTCATCCCGCTTTCCTGACCTCCGGTATTCCCGTACACTTCGTTATCCAACATAATGGTCGTAAATCGCTCCTTACGGAACCATGAATGCAGAACCTGTTGAAAACCGATGTCCGCCGTACCGCCGTCTCCGGCCATCACCACCACATCTTTCGGCTTGTCGCCGAAACGAAGACGGAGACCTCTTGACAGCCCGCTCGCGACTCCGTTTTGATCGCCATAGTTGCCATACACAAAGGGTATCGCAGCCTGAGAAATAGCTAGGCGACCACATCCGGCCGTTCCAACAGTAATTGTGTCTTCAGGGTTTGGGAACGCGACCATGGCAAGTCGAATAAAAAGCGTCATGGCACAGCCGGCACACATAGGATGCTCTTCCAGTACCTCCTTAAAACTCCCCACCTGTGAAACACTCACCTTTTTCCCAAAAGGTCCATGCTCCACCATATCCCGATATTCCTTTGGCATAAACTTCTCAAATCCATTGGAAAACTTGACATAATCAAGGCTCATTAGGCACCTCCCTTATATCGTGAGCAACGGCAGACCGTTGCTGATATTTTCTTCACACCACTGACATGCATCGAAGACAACGTGAGGACGTGAGGATTTGAATAATCGAACCACTATCCCTTGATCACTGAACATCGGGCATCCTAGCAAAGCCGAAAAAAGACTGTCAATCTTTGCTTAGTCCTTCCTCTTACCCGTAACTCAATACTCCTCACCTCTATCACAAATTTCGCTCAAGCACTGTTAAGATAGTATAACGCCAGGAAAATCAAAGCAACTTCAAAGAGGGCCCAAGGTATCCGAAAGAAGGCCTAGATCAAAAATAGTGAAATAGGCCATTCGCCCCAACCAAGTTATTAGCAAAAATGCGAGCCCTTCACGAAACCGTCTCAATCTCTCATAACAATTCATGTTTAGAGATTGCCGATCAACCACATTCCGTTTACACTGCAACTCATGCCACGACGTGTTCTCATCCCAGGCGAAGATGATACCGGTGCCCACGTCGGCGGAGTTCACAAGCGTCCGCCGATTCCCAACGATTCACTCAAGGCCGAGTGTCCAAAATTTATGGCACACGGCCCTTGTGGCGGTATCCGCAGAGGTGGTTTCTGCGAAGTCTATCCCGAGATGCAATGCCCATGGGTCTCGCTTTACATTGAATTGGAGAAGATTGGTCAAACGGAATGGATGAAACAACTCTAGAGAGTCAGGCGGATCAGACATGAACGGTAAGACGTCGAACAGGAGATTCCGGACAACAAAACTTGGCTATAACCATGCGCATGCAAAGAGCGGAATCACGGCTCCGTTACCTGAGATTGAGACATTCCCGAATCAGTACAAGGGCTATGAGATCACGATCGAGATTCCAGAATACACAGCGATCTGCCCCAAGACCAATTTACCTGACTTCGGGACCATTACGCTGCACTACATGCCCGATACAGAATGCCTTGAACTGAAGGCACTCAAAATGTACATCCACGCCTATCGCAATCTGGGTATCTTCTACGAGAACGCCGTGAATCGCATCCTCCAGGATGTCGTACAAGCCTGCCAGCCTGTCTGGGCAAAAGTCACGGGCACATTTACGGCGCGAGGCGGGTTGTCGAGCAAGATCGAAGCAAAGTATCCATGACTGGCTTTTCCTGTCTCGCTCCGGAACATGTCCACGTACGCAATCGGCGACATTCAAGGATGCTTCAACTCTCTCCGCAACTTACTCGACCGCATCACATTCCAACCTCGCATCGATCGGCTCTGGTTCGTCGGCGACCTCGTCAACCGAGGCCCCGAATCTCTCAGCGTCCTTCGTTATCTCAGGCAGATTGAACCGGCCGTACAGGTTGTGCTCGGGAACCACGATTTGTTTCTGTTGGCCGTTGCAGAAGGTATCGTGCCACCACGACCGAAAGATACGATTCAGGATGTGCTGGTGGCTCCTGACCGGAACGAGTTACTCGTTTGGCTCAGACAACAGCCGCTGCATCACCACGAGAATGGGTTCTTCATGGTCCATGCAGGACTGCTCCCACAATGGACGATAACAGACACGGTGCAATTTACGCGAGACGTGGAAACTGCGCTGTCAGGGCCCGACTATCGAGCCTTACTCCGGGCAATCTTTCAGAATCCGATTCCACCGTGGAGGCCTTCGCTCACAGGAATGGACCGGCTGGTAAGCATCGCGCATGTGTTGACCAGACTCAGAACTTGCACACCGACCGGAAAGATGTCGAATTTTTCCGGGACACCGGAGAATGCCCCCTCAGGATTCACCCCCTGGTTTCGGATCCCCGGCCGCCGCAACGCCGACGCCACAATCATCACCGGCCACTGGGCAGCACTCGGCTTGCATATCGAGCCAAACCTGCTCGCTATCGATAGCGGCTGTGTCTGGGGTCGGCAATTGACAGCCGTTCGCCTGGAGGATCGTGCCGTTTTTCAGGTGAACGGATATTCGAGGTGCTGATGCTTCGACCGGTTAGAATCCCGCAACGAGACGGATCAACGGAACCTTTTCGCCAATCCCGAACGAGAGAGGTTCCTTTACCTGGTCCGGATCGGTATAGGTTCCGAACAACCGATCCCATATGCTGAATGTTACGCCGAAGTTGGTGTCGGAGAGGGCCAGATCACAACTATGATGAATATGGTGATAGCGCGGTGTCACCAATATCCACTCCAACCAATTCGAACGCCAGGTCAGGTTCATGTGCATCCAGTCGTTCAGCACCATATGGGAGGACAACGCCAGCACATACATCCACCAAGGAGCCATACCGAATAAAGAGGACGCAAACATCCATGGCAGGTTGAAGAAGACCAACTGGGTAAGCGATGTGCGATAGCCGGCCAACCAGTACATGGTGGTCGGAGAATGGTGCCACTTATGCATTCTCCAGAAGGGAGTGAGATGCAAGAGCCGATGAACCCAGTAGGCCCCAAAATCGCCCACGAGGTAATAGAAAGCAAATAGCATCGCCGTTGGCAAGGTGAGGACGGCTTCCGGAAGAACCGGGTGAATCACGATCATCTCACTGAGATAGCGAGCGGCAGGGATCATCAAATAGCCGACCAGCGCGGCTCCGACTATATCCAGGGCAAGCAGTGTTCGATAGGGCACTTCCCGAGCCGGAACGACCCACTCCAGCGCCGTCATTGCCAGGACTCTCACGATAAACAGCAGTGGAATGAACAAGTCGTGCTGTAGCACGACCTGGCGCAATTCTCTGCTCAACAGCCACTCAAGCCAGTCCATCAGTGTTTCAGCCTACGAGGCATTCCGGTGACTCTACCAAGCGGAGGCAAACCTGTCTCCCCCGCTTTTGGTGGTGCAACACCACGACCATTCGGGAGGCCTACCTTGACTAGGGAGAAACAACGTCGGAAGGACCGATGAAATCAGCCTAATGGTAGCTTTCTGAATCCGAGGGAAATTTTCCCTGTTCGACTTCTTCTTTATAACGTCCGAGCGCTTGAAGCGCATCGGCCTTCAGGTGGGCGTAGGTCTTCACAAACTTGGGGACGAACGAGTCAAAAAGTCCCAACAAATCATAAATCACCAGGACTTGCCCATCACAATGCGGGCCCGCTCCGATACCGATAGTGGAAATCGAAAGAGCTTGAGTAATTTTCCTTGCCAGATCGGCGGGCACCGCCTCCAACACGAGCGCGAAGGCCCCAGCCGCTTCAAGAACCTTCGCATCTTCCAATAACTTCGACGCGTGATCTTCGACTTTGCCTTGGACCTTGTAGCCGCCTAGCGCATGGACTGATTGTGGTGTCATACCGAGATGGCCCATGACAGGAATCCCGATGCTCGTCATGGCCTTGATTCGATCGGCCATCACGGCGCCACCTTCGAGCTTCACTGCGGCAGCTCCGGCCTGTAACAAACGACCCGCATTTCGCACAGCATCTTCCGTACTCGCCTGATAGGACATAAATGGCATGTCAGCAATCACCAGAGAACGCTGCACGGCACCAGTCACGAGCTTGGTGTGGTACAGCATGTCCTCTATCGTCACGGTCAGCGTATTGAGATTTCCTTGTACAACGACTCCTAGAGAATCCCCCACCAAGATCACCCGAATTCCTGCTTGCTCGACGATGCGAGCGAAGAGCGCATCGTAGGCCGTTACCACGACGAGCTTCTTCCGGTCTTTCTTATATTGCTGAAATTCGAGAACCGTCATCAGCCTAATTCCGCCTTGGTGATGATCTCGGCCAAGCGATGGGTGGCTTTGATCGCCATGATATGTACCCCGTCACAATGAGGTCGCACCGCCTTGATCGATCGCACTGCGATCTCGACTCCGACATCTTCAGCCCGATCTCCGGCAGCCTTGAGTTCATCGATCATCTCTTTCGGCACCGACATACCGGGGATGTTGGCATTCATGAATTCCGCCATCTTATGGTTTCGCAACACCAATATCCCGGCAAGCACCTTCACCTTGAACGGCCGCACCTGTTTCATGAAACTGGCGAAGACTTCCGGATTATAAATCGCTTGGGTCTGGAAAAACTGGGCGCCGGCTTTCACTTTCACTTCGAACTTCGCCAACACCGGTCCCACCAGATCAGCCTCCGGCGTGACGGCCGCACCGATCGTGAACGCCGTGGCGCCGTCCAGTTTGTGCCCGGCCATATCATGGCCGTTGTTCAGCCCCTGCACGAGCTGCATGACCTGTACCGAATCAAGGTCGTAGACCGGCTTGGCCTCCTTATGATCACCGATCGTCGGATAATCACCCGTGAGGCATAGGATATTCCTGATCCCCAACATGTGCGCGCCCATCAAATCCGACTGCATCGCGATCCGATTGCGGTCACGGCACGTCAGCTGCATCACTGGGTCATGGCCTAATTCATACAGCAAGCGACAGACCGGGAGCGACCCAGCACGAACCACGGCGGCGGTATTGTCGGTGACATTGACTCCATGGACACGCCCCACCAACTGTTTGGCATTTTCCAGAACGGAGGAGATGTTCGTCCCCTTGGGAGGGTTATATTCAACTGTGACCGCGAACGTCCCTCGGTTGAGAACATTGATTAGGCGCTGTGGCTCTCGGCTCATGACCGATCCCTCACTTCATTCCTGCTGTCCGTTTGGCGGATTCCACGGTATTCTCGAGCAACATCGCAATCGTCATAGGACCAACTCCACCGGGAACGGGACTAATCCAGCCGGCCTTCTGACTGACCGCGTCGAAATCCACATCGCCGCATAATTTGCCCTCCGGCGTTTTGTTCGTGCCCACGTCGATAACAACTGCCCCTTCACGCACCATATCAGCGGTCACAAATTTAGCCCTTCCGATCGCGACAAGAAGCACGTCCGCTTCACGGCACACTGCGGGGAGGTCCTTCGTTTTCGAATGACAAATCGTGACCGTTGCATTTCTCTGGAGAAGCATGAGCGCCAACGGCTTTCCGACGATATTACTCCGACCGACCACAACCGCTCGCTTGCCTTCAATCGTCACTCCGGCAGACTCAATCATCTTGATGACGCCTTTCGGAGTACAGGCTTCGAACACGGGATGTCCTTCCACGAGACGCCCGAAATTGTACGGATGAAACCCATCCGCGTCTTTGAGTGGCGAGACGGCTTCCAGAATGACTTTGCTGTCTATGTGTTTCGGCAGGGGGAGTTGAACCAGGATCCCATGGATCTTGGGATCGGCGTTTTTTTTCTCAATGAGCGCGAGCAACTCGACCTGCGTCGTGCTTGCGGGGAGCTTGTGATCGTCGACATGGATTCCTGCCACTTCACAAGCCTTTTGCTTGTTCCGAACGTACACATGCGAGGCGGGATCGTCTCCAACCAAAATGGTCGCAAGACCAGGCCGAATTGATTTTTGAGCGAACAGCTCAGCAGATTCCCTTGCCAATCGATCACGGACTTGTTGGGCAAGTGCTTTTCCATCGATGAGTTTTGCGGACACAATGTCCTCCATTCACAATGGGCCAGTAAAAATGTCGCAACTTA
The DNA here is from genome assembly GCA_019636815.1 of Nitrospira sp. Lineage (GTDB taxonomy): Bacteria > Nitrospirota > Nitrospiria > Nitrospirales > Nitrospiraceae > Nitrospira_D. Next base: position 11,354 of record JAHBWT010000040.1, on the reverse strand, counting down.
ACAGGGGAATTTTAGGTAAGTCAACGTCGTTCGATCCCTCGACATCTCGGGCGCCGGACGTCAGGAACTTGCCCTTGTCCATCCTTTCTTGACAGCCTCTTTACCCCTTGGATACGATAGCGTCCAGTCCAATTGAGGGTATCCCTTCGTTGCCTTTTCATTTCCCATACCGAGTTTTCCTCTTCTTGGTACTAACGCCGAGCCTTGCTTTGCCCGTCGAGGCAACACAGATCACAGGCTTGGCGTCTCCCAATAGCTTCGTGGGCGACCCATCCGGCAGCGAATATTTCATCTCCAACATCAATGGCGAACCGGATGCCCGAGATAACAACGGCTTCATTACAAAACTGAATGCCGAGGGGAAGGTCACCAGCCTCAAGTTCATACAAGGCGGTGTCTCAGAAGTTTCCTTGCATGCTCCCAAAGGGATGGCTCTCGCAGGAGGGCTACTCTATGTTGCAGACCTTGATCAATTGAAAGGTTTCGATAAGACGACAGGAGAACTCGTCGCCACAGTGTCATTCTCGTCCCGTTCCCAGGCTCAGGTGTCGCTGACCGACGTGGCGGCTTCATCGACCGGTCTCCTCTACGTCTCGGATCAGACGGCCAATTCAATCTACCGCGTCACCCCGACAGACAATCATCGAGTCGACCTACTGATTCATGACGACAGGCTGGCAGGTCCTGCGGGGATTGCAATCCACCCCAAGACAAACCACCTTATTACCGTGAGTTGGGAGAAAGGTAAAATCCTTGAAATCACCCAGGATGGACACCTGACCGAATTGGAACCAAACGGGTTTTTTACCAGCCGCTTTCAAAACCTGAGTGGCGTGGATTTCGATCGATGGGGCAACATGTATGTGTCGGATTTCACAAAAGGTAAAGTGTGGCGCATGACCAGAGATCATCGATTCCAAGTGATTGCCGAGCATCTCCCCGCCCCGGCCGATATCGGCATCGACCGTGCGAACAACCTGATATTGGTCCCCTATCACTACATGCATGCAGCCGAGATGAATGGATTGGAGACTCCATCCTCGGCAAAATCTAAAGGTGAGAAACGCACACTCGCCGACTATGGATTCATCCCTCCGCCTCCAAAACCAGGAGCCGAAGGGGCCAACAAATGAGATCATGTGCGCATTGTCACGATCGAAAGGGCAAACGTCCGTGTCCGGCTCTCGACGGGTTGATCTGCAGCCCCTGCTGTGGCGAGCACAGAATGGCAAGGATCTCATGTCCGGCCGATTGTACCTACCTTGATAGTGGAAGCGATTATCAGCAAAAACGACTTGCCACGCAATTCATGCCTGTTCGGCGGAATTTTTATCTGGAGCTGGACCAATCGGGAAGCCGTAAAGCGGTCGCCCTATTCAACCTGATCGAAGTCGTCACCTTCGGCTACTTTGAAGGGCGTAAGGATGGGCAGGACACTGAGATCATAGCGGCACTGCAAGCGCTCCGTCGCGCACTGAGTCCGCTGCATATCCCCGCTGCACCCATGCCGGTGTTTGCCGAGCACCTCAAGAAAGAGTACGAGGCGTTTCACAAGCAGAATCCCGACCAAATTGCTGAATCATCGGAGGCGCTGGAAGTCCTAGATCGTGCGGCTCGGTTTGTCTCCGAATTTTCGGAGCATGCTTTTCAATCAAGCCGGTTTCTGGGAGGGCTGATCGGTTATGTCAAGATGATGCATCCGGATATCGCGGCGTATCTGAAGAAGAAGCATGAACCGGGGCACATCCTTCTACCTGGGCAATCTTTCTTGCCGCCTCCAGCGACTGAAGTTCACACCCATGGCCCCGACTGCAAGCACCATCATTAACCGGCGTTTTTACGGCAGGTTAGACTGCAATCGTGAGCTGCTGTTGTAAGACCCGTTCGATATGAACAGCCAGACGAAAATCTGCCTCGTTTGAAAGAGAGACAAACTGGACACCACATTCCTGCCCTCGCACCCATCGCACTATCGCCTGATCAACATCGAGGCTGTTTTCCTGACCTGGCAACCAGAGCCGCACCATCACCAAAGAGTTGCATGGAGGATCCGAACAGCACTGAATACGGACTCCATTTAAGGAGATATCCCGTATAACCGACCGTTTCAGCACCTGGCCCATGAGATAGTAACTTGGATAATCGGCTGAGACTCGACGATACATGCGGCGCGTCGCAATGAGGTTCATGAGCCCTCCTTTGAGGAAACGAAGAACGTGACGCTAAGGATAGCGGCCAAACAGGTTCGTGGGAAACCCCACAAAAGCCACTCCTCAAAAGTAGGGAGTTTCAAGAATACGGAAGGAATCAGGAAGAGGCGGGAGAAGACACCATCGGGCGATGCCCGGAGGAACCAGTGCGCTACTGCACGGTGCTCGAGTCGTTACTACTCCACAATGGTCACCGTCATCTCCACACGTTCTTTTGGATTATCCCGCTCGTCACGTGGCAAATTGACGATCTTGTCGGCCACCCCAATTCCCTTTTTCACGTGGCCAAATACAGAATATTTATGATCCAGGAATCGTGAGTCTTCTACGACGATAAAGAACTGAGAACCTGCCGAATCCGGGTCAGCCGCCCTGGCCATAGAGACGATCCCGCGCTTGTGCGGAATATCGTTGAACTCCGCCTTGACCGTGTAACCAGGCCCACCCTGTCCATACTTCTCCTTGTTGAGGGTATCCTTCGTATGAGGGTCGCCGCCTTGAATCATAAAACCAGGAATGACGCGGTGAAAAATCGTTCCATTGTAAAACCCGTCCTTGGCGAGCTTAATAAAATTCTCCACATGTTTTGGCGCAACACCTGGATAGAACTCAATTTCGATATCGCCGAATTTTGTTTTGATGATCGCCCGCGACGCTTTCAGTGCCGTATCAGCCGCCATGACCGGCTCGATGCTGGAGGCTGAAAACGTCACCCATGCCAACAGCCCAATAAATACTCGCCATCTTGCTCGCTTCAGCATTCTTGCCCTCCCCTACCGCATATATGACCGAGATCGGTCATCATACTGGAAACGCATCTCCACGCTCAACCTGCTCAAGTGCCCGCTGCGCTGCCTGCTGCTCCGCCTCTTTCTTGCTGGACCCTCGACCAAGACCACAGACCGTATCATGCAGGCATACTTCCACCTCAAACAACTTTTGGTGATCAGGTCCGGTTTCCCGCGCGATCACGTACCGTGGTAACACATCATGGTGCTTCTGACACCACTCCTGAAAGCGTGTCTTGTAGTCACCTCCACCAGGCCTCGCTTGCAGCTCGTCGATATGCCGTAGTTCTTCACCCAAGACATCAATCGTAAAACTGCGACTCGCCTCAAGACCTCCATCAAGATAGATCGCTGCGATGACAGCCTCCAAGGCATCGGCAAGCAGCGAGGGTTTTTCCCGCCCTTTCGAGAGTTCTTCACCGCGACCAAGTCTCAACTTCGCTCCAAGATCGAGACGCCCGGCGGCCTTGGCTAAAGGAGCTTCGCTCACCAATCCAGCTTTGAGCTGCGAGAGGGCACCCTCGCTCAATTCAGGGTATCGACGCGCAAGATAATCGCTGACAATGAGGGACAGGACCGCATCGCCCAGAAATTCAAGCCGTTCATTGTGGTTTTGACCCGAAGCTCGTCGCTCATTGACATAGGACTTGTGCGTCAGAGCTTCGTTCAATAAACCCGAGTTCGCAAATCGATATTTTGATATGGCAGGAAGAGAATCGGCTGAAGAAGCCGGTTTCATTGTGGCACGCGTGCTTATGTGTCCAGTCTTTTGAAGATCAAACAGGCGTTGACTCCACCGAATCCGAAAGAGTTCGACAGCGCCATTTGTATGGCAGCAGGCCGTGCCGTGTTAGGAACGTAATCCAAATCGCAGACCGGATCAGGATGGTCGAAATTGATCGTAGGCGGAAGAATCCCATGATATAGCGCCAGGACGGTGAAAACGGCTTCGATCCCACCTGCGGCTCCGAGCAAATGCCCGGTCATAGATTTGGTTGAGCTGACAGGAATACGAAAGGCTTGTTCACCGAACACCTGCTTGATGGCTCGAGTTTCAATGGCATCGGCCATTGTCGAGGTCCCATGCGCATTGATGTAGCCGATCTGGTTGCGTTGAATGCCCGCATCGTCGAGCGCCAATTCCATGCAACGAACAGCTCCCTCGCCTTCCTCCGGCGGGGCCGTAATATGATAGGCGTCGCTGTTCATCCCATACCCGATGATCTCGCCATAAATTCTCACCCCGCGCCGAAGGGCGTGAGTCAGCTCTTCGATAACCACCACACCAGCCCCTTCGCCTAGCACAAAGCCATCTCGATCCTTATCGAACGGGCGGCTCGCTTTCGTCGGCTCGTCGTTCCGGAACGACAACGCCTTGGCCGATGCGAACCCTGCGACACCGAGTGGGGTCACCGCTGCTTCGGCGCCTCCTGCGACCATGACATCGGCATCACCTCGCTGGATCAGGCGGTAGGCATCTCCGATGCAATGGTTGCCTGTGGCACAGGCCGTCACGGCACAAGAGTTTGGACCTTTCGCACCGATCCGAATCGCCACTTGCCCGGAGGCAAGATTGATGATGGTCATGGGGATGAAAAACGGTGAGACTCGACCGGGACCCTTGTCTTTGAGCACATCATGATAGTGTTCAATCGACCCAAGCCCGCCGATCCCGGAACCGATATACACCCCCACCTTGGTGGCTTCCTCCGGCTTTACTTTTAAACCGGCGTCATCCACGGCCAACTGGGCGGCCCCCACGGCATAGTGGATGAACGTATCCATCTTCTTAATTTCTTTCTTCTCGATGAACCGAGCCGGATCAAAATCCTTGACCTCGCCCGCAATCTGAGCGTCGTATCCCGTTGGATCAAACCTGGTGATTCGGGCGATCCCGGACTCACCGGCACAGATCGCCTTCCAGGCCTTCTCAACACCCGTGCCTAGCGGGGTCACCAACCCAAGACCGGTTATCACAACACGTCGCCCGGCAGGATTGGACACTTCTTGTGACATGCCTAGGATTTTTCCTTGATGTAGTCCAATGCCTTCCCGACAGTCAAAATTTTCTCGGCATCCTCATCGGGAATTTCGATCGAGAATTCTTCTTCGAGCGCCATCACAAGCTCGACGGTATCGAGCGAATCAGCGCCAAGATCTTCGACGAAGGAGGCCTCCGGCGTCACCTCATCTTCTTCCACACCGAGTTGCTCAGCAATAATCTTCTTGACTCGCTCTTCGACAGTTGCCATCGCTATGACTACCTCCTTCCCCAACATGACTCCCTCTCCACCGTCTCATGGGGATCTGAGACGGCCGTACGCCGATACAATCCTATGCTTCTAGACCATCAACATCCCGCCGTTCACGTGAAGGACATGACCGGTAATGTACGCCGCCTCCTCGGACACGAGGAACCGCACGGCGGCAGCCACATCCCCCGGCGTCCCCAACCGACCCAGCGGAATTTGTTTCAGCAACGTGTCCTTCACATCGGCGGGAAGACCGTGAGTCATAGCCGTATCGATAAACCCAGGCGCCACCGCATTCACCGTCACGTTGCGACTGGCATATTCCCGCCCAACCGTCTTTGTGAACCCGATGACGGCGGCCTTCGACGCAGAGTAATTCGCCTGGCCGGCGTTCCCGATGACCCCGACGATCGAGGCGATATTCACGATGCGACCATACCGTTGCTTGGTCATCGGCTGCAACACCGCCTTCGTGCAATGAAAGGTGCCGTTCAAGTTGATCTGGAGCACTAGATTCCAATCTTCCTCTTTCATCCGCAAGAGCAGCCCATCGCGAGTAATCCCGGCATTGTTCACCAGGATGTCGATCTTTCCCCATGCCTTCACAACCTGCTCAACCATCGCTTTGGCATCGTTGCTGTCGGCAACGTTGACTTTCAGGTTTAAGGCCTTTCTCCCGAGCTTCTCGACAGCTCCGATCGTTTCCAACGAACGCCCAGGATCGAGATCAGCTACGGCGATATCAGCACCAGCTTGAGCGAGGCTTTCAGCAATGGCCCGACCGATACCTTGGGCAGCGCCGGTGACAATCGCGGTCTTTCCTTGGAGTGACATGAGATACCTTTCAGGCGATACGTTAACAGGCCTACAGAGAGTTCGTCATCTGGTTTTCCTTCTGAGGTCAATCAAGGCTTAGGCCATCGCCGTGAGCGTCGCGTCCAGCGACTTGGGGTCGTTGACATTCAACAATCTCGCATCTGGAAGAGTTCGCTTGATCAATCCGGTTAACACGTTCCCCGGGCCGACCTCGACGAACGTCGTGACACCCATCGACCCCATGGTGCGTACAGTATCCTCCCACAATACAGAAGACGGCAACTGGCGGATCAGCGACGCTTGAATCTCAGTCGCACGGCTGATCGCCTTCGCTTCGGCATTGTTCACAAGAGGTGCCTGAAGATCCGACCACCGAACCTCGGCCAAATCCTGCGCCAACCGATCGGCGGCTTGTCGCATTAACGGAGTATGGACCGGCACACTCACCGGGAGAGGAATGGATTTTTTACAACCTTGCGCCTTGGCCAATTCGATCGCCCGTTCTACCGCGGCTTTCTCGCCCGCAATGACGACCTGTCCAGGTGAGTTAAAATTGGCCGCCGCAACAATCCCGACAGGCGATGCACGGCGGCAAACATCCTTCACAACCTCAGCCGTCAAACCCAACAACGCCGCCACCAGACCAGTTCCTGGAGCCACGGCTTCAGACATATAGCGTCCTCGTTTTTGAACCAGGCCGACCGCATCACGAAATCCGAGCCCGCCTGCCGCAACCAACGCCGAGTACTCGCCGAGGCTATGACCTGCTACCGCAACCGGCTTGATCCCAACCGGTTCCAAGAGTGTGAATGCCGCCATGCTGCTGACCAATAGAGCCGGCTGGGTGAACTCCGTGAGATTGAGACGCTCCGCAGGTCCAGCAAAACACAATGCAGCGACATCATACCCCAAAACCGAGGACGCCTCATCGTAGACGGACGTCACCGAGGGATACGCGTCATAGAGCAGCTTCCCCATTCCAACCGATTGGGACCCCTGTCCTGGAAAAACAAACCCGATTCCTAAAGCCATGGGGGGTTAGATATCTTAGAAATACCGTGCAAAGTCAACGGGAAAAGTTTTCACATCCCACCTTCTCGTTAACAACCAGAATGGCCTCACACCGAACATTCTGCTTGATTCGCGCTGAACGGTCACTTACCACCGGATCATCGCAGAGGCCCACGTTAATCCAGCCCCAAACGCCCCAAGCATCACCAAGGACCCCTCCTTGATGCGCCCCTCGCGAACCGCTTCATCCAGGGCGATCGGAATGGATGCGGCTGACGTATTTCCATACCGATCAAGATTGAGGAGCACTTTTTCGATCGGAAGACCGAGCCGATCCATCACCGCCTTGAGAATCCGCACATTGGCCTGATGCGGAACATACAGATCGAGATCCTCCACCCGTACGTGATTGGCGGAAAGGGTCGCCCGAGCAATTTCTTCCAGCGTGCGCACCGCGACTTTGAATGTCTCGTTTCCTTTCATCTTGATATAGTGCAGACGCTCGGTGATCACTTTTTCAGACGGCGGAGTCCGCGAGCCTCCTCCTGGCACCATAATCAGCTCGCAGAGAGTTCCGTCGGAGCGGAGGTCGGTGGAGAGAATCCCCCTTTCACCGTCGCTCGCACTGAGGACAACCGCCCCCGCTCCATCCCCGAATAGCACGCAGGTATTCCGATCGGTCCAATCGGTAATGGCGGACATCACTTCCGATCCGATCACCAAGACATGGCGCATCCCCGTCTTGATGTAGGCATCTGCGACGGACAACGCATAGACAAACCCGCAGCACGCCGCGGAAAGGTCACACGCCCCTGCTTTCGTGGCGCCAAGTTGATGCTGCACAAGGCACGCGGTGGCGGGAAGAGGGAAGTCACCCGTGCACGTCGCCACCAAAATCATGTCGAGATCGGTTGCCGCCACACCGGCTGCCGCGAGGGCCCGCTTCCCGGCTTGAACCGCCAAATCTGAACAGGCTTCTCCAGTCGCCGCGATTCGACGTTCACGGATACCGGTCCGCTCTCGAATCCACTCATCGGATGTGGCGACCATCTGTTCGAGATCCGCATTGGTCAACACCCTGCTGGGGGCATAGGAACCGGTTCCGGCGATGCGCGCTTTCATGTTTCGAGTTCCACCGGAGAGTGGGAATGACTGGCTCCAATATTTCGCTGGATCAGCTCTCGGACCCCGCCCTCGGCCATTCCTTTGGCTCGTCGAATCGCATTCTTAATGGCTTTGGCCGACGATCGCCCATGACAAATCATCGTAATCCCGTTGACTCCAAGGAGCGGAGCGCCACCGAACTCAGCATAGTCGATTTTCCGCTTGAGATTCTGCAACGGACCTGAGATGAAGGGGTACGCGAGCCGGCCCAGAAAATGGCCCGAGATTTCCTTGAGCAAAAGCCGCTTGATCATCGCGGCAACTCCTTCGGAAATCTTCAGCGCGACATTTCCGATGAATCCGTCGCACACAACGATATCGGCGATTCCACTGTACACATCGCGCCCTTCAACATTCCCGACGAAATTCATCGAACTGCCCTTGAGCAGCTTAAACGCCTCTTTGGTGACTTCGTTGCCCTTGGTGTCTTCCTCTCCGATACTCAGCAGACCGATACGGGGATTCGGCTTCCCAAGCAGATGCTTTCCATATTCGTTCCCCATCAACGCGAATTGCTCAAGGTGCATCGCGGTGCAGTCGACATTCGCTCCCACATCCAGCATGATCGCTTCCCCGCTCAGCGTCGGCAGGCTGGCCGCAATGGCCGGTCGTTCAACCCCCTTGGCCAATCCTAACAAGAAGAACGACGCGACCATGCTGGCTCCGGTATTGCCGGGACTCACAATCGCATCAGCCTGACCGTTCTTCACGAGCTCCGTTCCGACCCAGATGGATGAGTCCCGCTTCTTCCGAGCGACTGCGGCAGGCGATTCATGCATCTCAACGACCTGGGAAGCATGTCGAATAGACACGCGGGAATCGCGACAGGCAAGACGTTCACATTCCAGCTTGAGCGTCGTTTCATCGCCAACGAGAATAATCTCGACGTCGAGTTCTTTCGCGGCCTGAAAAGCGCCCTCGACACACGGCGTGGGACCATGATCGCCCCCCACTGCATCAAGCGCAATCTTCATACGAGATGGTGTGCTCACAGATGGCGTCGGAAAGAGTGGCTGACCATGCGTCGCCCCTTTGCTTCACAACGGACGCGCTGGAATTCCAATGGAGCGGACCGATGTGTCTGCCGAGCGATCTTCAACAGCACCGCCAATAACGCGCCTTGCCGCGTCAACGCTTGGCGTCTCGGCACGCTGGCGGATATTCGACATTTCGCTTACGCTTCCTCGACCTGAATAACGGCCTTGCCTTTGTAGGTGCCGCAATTCAAACACGTATAATGCGGCAGCTTTAACTCATGGCACTGCGGACACACGGCCATTCCTGGTGGGGTCATGCGCAGCTTTTGGGTACGGCGCTTATCGCGTCTCGCCCGTGAATGTTTATGTTTTGGGTTGGGCATGGTGACTCCTTCTTCCGCTGGACCCTGAACGTCGTTCAGCGATCACCGGGCTCTCGCAGTTTTTCCTTGATCGTACGCAACACTTGAAATGGACCTTCCATCGGCTCTGCGGCACACTGGCAGGGCCCCTCGTTCAAGTTTTTCCCACAACGAGGGCACAACCCGAGGCATGCATCGGAACAGAGAGGGTGCATCGGAGATGCGAGAATCACTTGTTCGCGCAGCATCGGGGCCAGCTCCAGATGATCACCCGTAAAGTAGTACAGATCGTCGTCCTGCTTTTCCTGCTCAACCTCAGGAAGTGTCGTCGCCTTTTTCTTTCGTATGTCATCGCGTTTTGAAGCAGACGCCGTCGCTTTCGCTTCCCGCTCATACACGACGCGCAACGAAAATGCCAAAGGATCATCGAAATCCTTAAGACACCGCACACATTGACGAATGGCCGTCCCTTCCACAACTCCAACCACATAGATGGTATGCTCGATCGCTCGAAGATCCAGTCCCACCGCCACCGTTCCGCGAATGGACACATCCGCATCGGCCACTCCCAACTCTTCGCCCGTAAGGTCCGCCGACAACGAAAGACCTTCCGCTGTGATGTCCACGATTTTCGGTGTCAAGATATCCATGGTCATCCGCGACAACGCATTACCGCCCCACCTCGATACATCGAAATCGACGAGCACGCTCTTCATCTCTCCTCAGCAAAACTGATGATGGCGATATGCCGAGCCCGCTTGACGGCCACCGTCAATTCACGCTGATGCCGCATGCAATTCCCGGAAATGCGACGCGGAACGATACGCCCCCGCTCAGTCAAAAAGTTCCTGAGCAAACCGGCATCCTTGAAATCGATCGGCGCTTTATCCAGGCAAAATCGACAGGGGCGTCTTCGCTGAAATAACCGACCCCCGCCTCCACGTTCGCTGTCACCTCGATCCATACTGCCTCCTCATGCGCTTGGCATTAACCTTCTTCGCTTATGTCATAGCCCGGGTCGTCGTGCATCGGAGGGTCGGTGCCCATGTCGCCACCTTGACGCTTCGGCATGAACGTGACCGTTTGCGCGACCACTTCATGCTTGCTACGTTTTTGGCCATCTTCGGTTTCCCATCGGCGCTGCTGCAATCGACCTTCGATGATCGCCCCGTTCCCTTTACTCAAGTACTGTCCGCAATGTTCCGCCTGTCTTCCGAACACCACGATATCGACAAAACACACCTCTTCCTTCAGGTCTTCACCCTGTTTAAACCGACGGCTCACCGCCAGGCCGAAACTCGCCACTGGTGTCCCACTCGGCGTGTACCGAAGCTCGGGGTTCCGGGTGAGGTTCCCCATCAAGATGACTTTATTAAATCCGGCCACCGTCGGACCCCTGTGTTGAGGCTTCTACCGGGCGCCGCTCCATCAACGGTTTCTCGTGGTGCACCGTCAGAAACTTGATGATATTGTCTTCCAAGCGGTAGGCCCGTTCCAATTCCCCCACGGTGTTGTTCGGGGCCTTAAAATAGAAATAGGCGTAGGTGCCCTTCCGTTCGCGACGCACTTCGTAGGCAAGCCTCTTCTTCCCTAAATTCTCGGCTTTGATGAACTCGGCACCGGTCTTGTCGGCGACGCTTTTCATCTTGTCAATGAGGGATTTTGTCTCCTCATCAGAAACGGACGGACGAATGATAAACAGAGACTCGTAGAGCTCCATGCAGCAATCCTCCTGGACAAAGGCCCCCGAACCAGTCGGGAGCGAGGTGTAGGG
>JAHBWT010000004.1 GCA_019636815.1 Nitrospira sp. | reverse complement strand
ACGTGTGCCGAGTGTGCCCATTCATCCTGTTTCAATCTAGGGGGGCAGTCCATCTGTCAAGTGCGCTGGGGAAGACAATCTCCAATAAATCTGGCCAGATCAGTAAAATCTCCCTCATCAGCTTTTTTCATCGCCGTTATGTAGTCATTTCGAACTAAGTCTCCATGAGTTATGAGGTGGATTTGTGGCCATTGGGGTAATGGGAATCCCCGTGAGTACAGGAAGATATCCGTGATCAACCTGGCGTGCCGTCCATTCCCGTTCTGAAAAGGATGGATCCATGTCACCCTGTGCTGAAGCCGCGCGGCGATTTCTAGTGTCGGCATAGAAGATTCATTCGAATCCCAGTAAGCAAAATCCCCGCAGAGTGCTTGTACGAGATCTCGAATAAGATGAGGGTCTACACCCAAGTTCACAGGACTTGTACGATACTTCCCCGCCCAATCCCAGATCGATCCAAACATGTCATAATGGACTTGTCGGAGGAGCTCATCTGTGAGCCACTTTGAGGCCCGCTTTTTCCTACGCGCTCGGAATACGTATCTGTCGTAGGCTCGACTGATGCTTTCGGTTTCAGCGGCATTGCGAACGGCTTTCGTAGTCAGGTTGGCAATGAGCAGACCCGAGATTCATCCCCAGGTGTTGCACCGACCGGTTTGGTTTCGTCACTCATCTTTTTTGTGCCACAACCGCTCGCGACTGTCGCTGAGGATATCATCCGTGCGTTTTTCCAAGAGCTGCTTGAAGGTCGCTCTCTCTGGTGCCTGGTCTTCCAGTGCCATAGTTCCCATTGCGTGTTTGAGCCTTTTGAGAGCAATGCTGCGGGCTCGGCCCCGTAGTATCTCTGATAAAGGTCTGCGAGGCAGTGGTTCAATCACCAGATCACAAGAAAGGCCGTCAAATATTCGTTGGAGCGTTCCAATTTGGGGATCAATTTTGCCGGACTCGATTAGGGCAAGATGAGACTGTGAGATGTGTGAACGCTGGGCTAGTTCCTGCTGTGTGATCCGTAGATAATTTCGTAACATACGGATCCATTGTCCATACGACAAGACGGTATGCTCCGCTCGTGGCGCTTCCTCAAGTCGTTGAAGAGCAATCTCATCAACTATATTCCAGTATTTTCTTTTCATGATATCGAAATATATTCTTTATTATATAAAATAGTCAATTATTTATATAATTATATTATAATAAAAAATATAACTTTATATATTTTAACATATAATATGGCAGATTCATAGCCATAAATCATAAATAATACTATCAAAGTGTTGACATATTCTCTTTACGGAGAACATCGTTCTACGGCCATTTCTATAGAGTGGCCGTAGAGGACAGAGTCTTATTAGGGCTGCAGAAAAACAGTAGGGTCAGATTTTGTATCGTGCTGACACCTTTTTGACATGAGAGCTCAAGTGGCACTGCAAGGAAGAAGGCTGTGCCTGATGCAGCGCCCGTACGAGCAGGCATTGGTTTGGTGCCCCCGATACGAATTGAACGTACGACCCGCGGTTTAGGAAACCGCTGCTCTATCCAACTGAGCTACGGGGGCATGCCTGAACTGTAGCGCACTAGAGTCCGGATTGGAAGGGGAGGGGTGATTAGGTTTGGCGACGCGCTTCCTACAATGCCATAATTGTGCACGCGCAGGAAGGGGTTGCGCGTTCATGCCACGATGAATACCCTGGGACTCTTTGCGATCATCTTTGTGCTCAATAGCCTACCCGCATTCGCACCACCGACGTGGATGGTGTTGTCTGCGGTTGGACTGTCCAGCCAGGATGCGAATCCGTGGCTCACCGCGTTGGTTGCCGCCACGGCGGCCACCGCCGGGAGACTTGTCCTTGCGAAGCTGGCGTATATCATTGTCAGGCAACGCTGGTTGAGCACGCGCACCAAAGAGAATATTGATCTTGTGAAAGACCGCCTGGGAACACAACGCGCGATGACCTTCGGTGTCTTTCTCGCCTATACCTGTAGCCCCTTTCCATCGAACTCGCTGTTTATTGCCTATGGGCTCACGTCGTTGCCCCTGGCACCGGTGGCTGTTGCAGCCTTCATAGGACGGTTTGTGACCTATAGTGTTTGGATGGTCATCGCGATGGACGTTGCGCATAAGGTCGTGCTCGATCAAGAATCGGTCATGGCCTATTTCGGGGGGTATTTTGTCTTGACGCAAGCTTCCCTGCTTGCGTTGGTCGTGCTCTTTGCGAAACTAGACTGGAGGGCCTGGTTTGCCAGCAAGACACTCCGACTTATCGCCAAACAAGAACCTCTCATCAGAAATGACTCACCCTCAGTGGACAATCGACCGTGACCTTCCCTCACGAAACCTAAGCACAACTCACCCAGCAAAACAGCAAAACTCAGTTGCTGCAGAGGTGTTCCACTTCGCTGGCAGGGACTTCTCTGGAAGTATCTGAAAGGCTTATAAAACCGCTGCTTCAGCCAACTGAGTGACGAGACCGTTATGACAAAGTGTCCTTACTACGAAGCGACCTTGGTTTTGTCGGACTTGAATCTACCTTTTGTGTCATCTTGGTCAACGACTCGGTCATCGGAAGTCGGCTGGACTCCTGAGCATGATCGTCTTATCATACCGCACACTACCTGTTCTTCACTTTCTGATTGAAGGCTCACATGCAGCCGAGCGTGTTCCCCTCCAACCGGCCTGGCGATAGCTGGCTAGTTCGATACGGGTTCGCTGTTCTGCTGGTGGCACTCGCGACTGGTATCCGAATCGCACTTCGACCGATCATCCCGACGGGGTTTCCCTTCCTCACATTCTTTCTGGCCGTCTTGCTTGCGGCCTGGCGCGGAGGGTTGGGGCCGGGCCTCTTAGCTTCCGTACTTTCAACACTCGCCGCTGACCTGCTCCTCATTGAGCCGATCTATGAATTTCATCTCACTGCTGGCTATTACTGGGTCAGTCTCAGTGTCTTTGTCGTGGAAGCAGTGTCCATTACGATGATGACCGAACGGATGAAGCGAACCCAAGGCACCCTGCGCGAGAGCGGAACGCGATTCCGACTCATAGCGGATGCTGCGCCTGTTTTTATTTGGATAGCAGGTACCGACAAACGCTGCACGTACTTCAATCAAGGCTGGCTCGACTTTACCGGTCGGACTATGGAGCAGGAGATCGGTGCCGGATGGGCCGAAGGCGCCCACCCGGATGATTACGAACGATGTCTCAAGACGTATGTCGAGGCGTTTGATCACCGCGAGCGGTTCACAATGGAATACCGCTTGCGCCGAGCCGATGGCCGATACGGCTGGATTGTCAATCAAGGAGTGCCTCTGTGGGGGGACGACCGTGAATTTCGCGGCTATATCGGCGCCTGTGTGGATATCACCGATCGCAAGCAGGTTGAAGCCAAGCTGCGCGAGAGCGAGGCGCGATTGAGCTCGATCTTGAACCGCGCGCCGGCGGCCATCTTCATCAAGGACCCTGCCGGACAGTATCTCTTCATGAACGACGAGTGCGCACGGGTGTTGGGCGTGAATCGCGACACGTCTCTTGGCCATACCGACCGCGACCTTCTCTCGTCTGATCTGGCCGCCCAATTTATCGCCAACGATCAACGGGTGTGGGAATTGGAAAAGTTGCTGACCGTGGAGGAACTGGTGCCTCAAGCGGACGGGGTCCATACCTCTCTGGTCAAAAAGTTCTTGTTGCGGGATGAGCAGGGCCGACCCTATGCCCTGAGTGGGATTGCGCTGGACATCACTCACCGTTTGAAGCTTGAGGCGGCCATCCAGGCGAGTGAAGCACGGCTGCAGTTGGCCCAATCAGTGGCCAATATAGGGGTTTTCGATTGGGATATCGCCGTACAAAAAGGCGTCTGGTCACCTGAGCTGGAACGCATCTGGGGTCTGCCGGTCGGCGGTTTTGACGGCACGGCTGAGGCCTGGCGACGTCTCGTCCACCCGGACGATTTTGACTCAGCTGACATGGGTATCCAACGTTCGTTGGAAAATCCTGCGACGGCCTCTGAATTCGAGTATCGCATCGTGCAACCGGATGGTGCCATACGATGGATCTACGCCAAAGCGAAAACGCTGTGCGATTCGGATGGCCGGGCTATCCGCATGGTGGGAGTCAATCTCGACATCACGGATCGGAAGGAAGCGCAGTTGCGCCTGGAGCGATTTGCCCAGGAACTTGAAGCACAAGTCGAGGACCGCACGCGGGATCTTGTGCAGTCTCAGGAACGCCTCCGCGCGCTGACGAGTGAATTGAGCCTGGCTGAGCAGCGGGAACGGAAACGCTTTGCTACTGAACTGCACGACCATCTACAGCAGATGTTGATCGTCGGCAAGTTGACGATCGGACAGGGCATGCGGAGCGCAAGCGGCGCGCCTGCCTGTGAAACCGTCCTGAAGAAAGTCGATGACATCTTGTCCGATGCATTGACCTATAGCCGCACATTGATAGCAGAACTCAGCCCGCCGGTTCTCCGTGATCATGGCTTGACCGCCAGCTTCACGTGGCTCGCCGAGTACATGAAGAAAAAGCATGAGCAAACCGTGACCGTGATCGTGCTCGACGACCAAGGTCTCAACCTGCCGGAAGATCAACGCGTGTTACTCTTTCAATCGGTGCGAGAGCTTCTGATCAATTCGGCCAAATATGCCGGAACAGGACTGGCCACACTCACGATGGAAAAACGAATGGACCACCTCCGCATCACCGTGAAGGACGAGGGGAAGGGGTTCGATGTTACTGTCGCAGCAGCAGCGGGAGCGTCTAGTGGCGAGATTTCATCCAAGTTCGGGTTATATAGTATTCAAGAACGCATGCGGGCCCTGGGAGGCTCGTTTGAGATTCAATCGGCGCCCGACAAGGGAACCAGCGTTATCCTCGTGTTGCCGCTGACCGGAAGGGTGGCGGACCAAGGGGCGGCAATCTGTGATTCGCCATTTATCTCTCGTCGTTCGCACGCGGATACCGTCCCCGTCGATCCATCTACGATTCGCGTGTTGCTCGTCGATGATCATGCCATGATTCGCCAAGGGCTTCGCATGATGCTGGAGGCGTATAAGGATATCCAAGTCACCGGCGAGGCGGCGAATGGCGATGAAGCGATCACGCTGGCGCATACAATTCAGCCCGATGTCGTGCTGATGGACATTAACATGCCAAAACGGAACGGCATTGAGGCAACAGCCGTGATCAAGCGGTACTTTCGTGATATGGCCATTGTGGGACTGTCTGTGAATGCTGACAGGGGAAGTCGGGAAGCTATGATCCAAGCTGGTGCTGCAACCCTGCTCACTAAAGAAGCGCCAGTTGAAGAGTTGTATCAAGCCATCCAATCGGCAGTGAAATCTCTCCCCGATCGGAAATCGACTACGCGATAAAAGTCGTCCAACCGCTGCGATTTTCTCCGATCGTTCAGGGATCAGGCTGGCGCATGGCGGGGAATTGGAAGGGGCGGGGGTGACCTGAGCGCAATGGCGGCTCATTCTTCCCTTTCTTCACCGCCGTGAGGCGGGCTGGGGTCTGAAGCGCTTTATGTTCGAGAGCGGCGTTGGGGCGCTGTCTCTTACTTCCGTATCGGTCATAAGATAGCTACCCGCAACATCCTCCGGCGAAGACTTGTCGCTGCCGATAGGCATGCCAGCAGGTGGCACAGAGATGGACTGTGGAATGGGTCAATCCGTCGATCGATTCCATCCGCTGTTCGACGACCATTCCACAATCGGAGCAGGGACCGGTCGTTACTGATGGTGGCTTATGCTCCTGAACGATCATGGGTCACCAGCTTTGTATTGGAGCGTGCCCGTTGATTGCAGACGGCTGACATAAACTCAGCGTTTGGTTTGGATCGCACGAAACTCCAAAAGCGCTTTTTCAATGAACCGCGATGGGTTCGTTGTAGTCCCCACTGGACCGTCCGCAGTCGGCTGTCCAACGCAGCGACTGTTCGTTCCAAATCCGTCAATCGATCGTTTGTGACGACTGGTTGTTCGGGTGAGATCATGTCTTCCTCCTTCGATAGCTTAGACGGCGCAATGTCGAATGACGCCGATGACGAGCCCTTCGATATGAAACTCATCCGACGGGTGGACGATAATTGGCTGCATCGCCTCGTTGGCCGGACGAAGTTCGATATGCGTGCTTTTCTTGAAATATGTCTTGATCGTCGCTTCGCGATTGACCAATGCGACGACGGTTTGGCCGTTCTTGGCCGTCTCCTGTTTGCGCACCACGACCAGATCTCCGGGCAAGATCCCTTCGTCTTTCATGGATTCTCCCTTCACCTTGAGGGCGAAGGTCTCTCCCCCACGGAACATGCTCGGTGGGACGTCCACGAGTTCAGATTGCGGAACTGGATCGATGGGGAAACCGGCTGCCACCAGACCGGCCATAGGAATCTCCGGCTTGTGTCGTAATTGATCGAGCACGACCGCTACAACACCGGGGATTCTCCGCATGCCGGATTCATAGCGTGCCACGGAGACCCGAGTGGTGTGCAACACCTTGGCGAGCTGTTGTTGCGTGAGGCCTAATTCTTCTCGATGGCGTTTCAGATCCTGCGGCTTCACAATGTATCCATTGGTAACACATTGTTGTCCTCTCGTCAAGAAGACTCCGATGAGCGAGATAATTCTCGGCTGAGACCGTATAACATATTGAAAGAATTTATAAATTATAGTTAGTGAGCGACGCATGGACTTCACGTATGATCAGCGAGCTGCCTAAAAATTAGGCAAGAAGTTCGTTGTATGCGTAGTTCGCTCGTTCGGTAAGGTAAGGGGATACTTGTTCACAGGCTTACGCACAGAAACTGGGGAGAATGAGTGCGTCGTCGTGGCACGAAGGCGGCAGGCTTTGAAGTTGCCTGTACGTCGCCAGCCAATGGCTGGCACGCTAGGTGCGGACTGCGAGCCGAGAGCGGTAAAAAACTACATAGGTAGAAAATATTCAGGCTTCTTGGGATCGTAACATCGTCAAGTGAGAAAGTGATGTACTTCAAGTGAGAATTTCTCGCTAGTCCGGAGAATCTCAATCGGCTTCATGAGAAAGCAGAGACAGTCGGCGCGAGACAATCGAATCGAGAGAGGTGGCCTTTCACAATCACGACTTAGGTCGCTTTGATTCAGGCAATCGCAGTATCCCCGATGCCATCCACTCTCACAAGGAATGACCTCTGATCAGGCTGCCTTCAACCGCTTCCCGGTCCCCGCTTCGGCTCCCTCGATAGGCTCGTCCAGGAGCCCTCGATCTCCAGGGGGAGTAGGTCAGTTTGCATTCGACAGGTCTGTGTGATGGATCTTCATCGTTAAACTGATCCATTCCCCCCTTCTCATTGTGGGATCGTGTGAGCCACATCGCCGAAACAGGATTGAGACTGCTCAAGCAGTCCGCGATGTTCCGTGCATGATCCCAGCACCGGCCGGTTGTCTTGATTACGACCACATTCCTTGAAACAGCCCCTGTTAGAACTAACAGTACTCATGAGAGCGAGTATGCGTATCATGCATCACTCTGAGCGCCGGAATCTCCGTCGTCATGGATTCGAATACCGTTTGAGCGACGCGGATCGAGAGATAACTATTGAGCAGTTCAGTTGTCGAACCGGCATTCGTCAATAACTGAGATAAAATGGCCAAACGGAAGAAGACACATAGACTGGTGGGATGGTCTCTGGTGGCATCGTTAGCGCTCGTCTCACCGGCCATGGCGGACTGGTCGTTCACCGCCGCTGGCAACCTGTACTACACAGACGATGTGGCCCTCTTCTCCGCGACTCGGCGTCTGATGCTTAACGGCGATCCGACCCAGCCGGCCCTTGATACGATCTTGACGGGAAAAGGTTCGGATATGGTCTTCGAGCCGGACCTCACAGCCACGAAAACCTTCATTTCACAGTGGGGGCGAACAGAGGTGTCGGTCCGGGGCCAAGGGTTTATTTATGCGGTCAACCCCAGGTTCAATCAGGCGAATATCGGCGTCCAACTGCTCCAAGATGTTGCCAAGGACACGAAGATCCGGCTGCGATACTACACCACCCCCGACGTGTTATTGGGGGACAATGAGAGTAGGCAGACGGGCTCCATTCAGGAAGAGCGAGTGACAAGTCATATCGGGTCGCTACGCCTGGAGCGCCGCTTGTCCGATGAATGGGAAGTACGACTGCTGGGGCGCTTTGGATCGCGAACGTATAACGACGCCTTTGCTCAGCGCGATACCACATTCTGGACCGTCGGCCCGCATATCGTGTGGCATTTTACGGAACGTTTTGCGCTGGTAGTCGGGTATCACTACGAGCGCGGGTTGGCCGATGGACGTAAACAGCGGCAGCTCGAAGATGACACCTCCTACGTCAATCATTATGTGACCGCTGGACTGGAAGGTGAATTGACCGAGCGCCTCTCGATGGAGGCGGGATTCCACTATGAGCGCAACAACTGGACGAGTGGAATCTCCGGGGATGAACGTAACGGCGGACACGAGACCGTGTTCCAGGGGGAAATCACCCTCCGGTATCGGCTCACCGAACGACTGGGGGCGCTGGCAGGATTTCAACGTTCGCAGCGGCGGCAAAGCTTTGAGTCGGAGGTCGTGCACAACACCAACGTATTCACCGGGATGTTTTACCAGTTCTGAGGTTGCGCGGGGAGATTACGACGAGAGCAATCTCCACGCGGTGGTGCTCGGCAGCTCTTCAAGGCCCTAGCTATGAGCGTGTTTTGGAACAATACCGATTTCGGCATCCGATCGGAGCTGGTTCCGGCTGCGGACCGGTAATTGCGAATTCAAATCGGATTTTTGTTTTCACGGTGATCGAAGCCACGCTTACGGAAACTGCGCGAGGATAGTACGAATATGCAAGCTCGGAAAATCAACGCTCATTTGCGGATCAGGAGCGGGGTCATGTTACTGGCGTGGTGTGTTGTTCTGGCCAGCTGCAGCCACGCTGTTGAGCAGCCGCGTGTTCCAAGCGGTCGACCGATGCCGGGGTTCAAAGTATTGACCTACAACACGTTGCACGGGCTCGAGCCCAGCGGACTCATTGTCAAGCCCGGTGAATCGAAAGAAGCTCATCAGACCCGGCTCGATCTCCAATTTCAGCAATTGTCCGTTATCCAGCCGGATGTGATGCTCCTCCAGGAAGTGAACCCGCTTCCCGAGATGGCCGAAGCTTATGTCGCGGCCATGAGGGAATTCGGTCTGACGTATTCGCAAGTGCATCAGGTCGATGCCTGCGGTATTCGGCTCGCGCCGGGGCTGGCGGTGGCTCCGGGGTTGAACAACGGTCTCGCGGTTCTGGCGAAATCGCCGCTCAGATTGAGGAAATTGCGAGGAGTCAAACTGAGCGGAGGATTTGGAGGATGTGGAGATTTTTTCGGGGTGCAGACAGGAGAGCTTCGCTATGCGCTCATTGCCGAGATTGAGAATCCGGATACCGGTCGCAGATTCCTCGCGGTGAGTCTCCATCTGCATTCCGGCATCGAGCGCGACGCCTTTTTCATTCAGAAAATAAACGAAGCCGTCGAACAGGGCAGTGTGCGTCGTGAGGACTTTGAGCCCATCGTTGCCGCGATGGAAGAGGACCAGGAAAGGAGACTCGGTGAGATTCGCCTGCTGATCAACGAAATACAGAAACTGAACGGGGTCGGAAACTATCTCGGAGTCATCGTGGGGGGGGATTTTAACTTTGAGCCGGACGATCCGGAATATCGTGAGCTTGAACGCGCGGGCCTTCGGGACACCTATGCGATTGCGAGGCGCAGCAGCGACATCTACAGCCTCGATCCACACCAAAATGCGATCGCCGGCCACGGAGTGCGGGAGGTGCCGTCTGCGCTTCGCTCGGCGATGGCGCGACTTCCGGAAAGCCGACGGCAGGAAATTCTGGATGGGTATCAGAAGGGCATCAGTCAGGCGAGGCGGGTCGATTTTCTGTTCTTGATGGCAAATGCAGCGGGCAGTTCAGGAGGATGTTTGAGACAGGAATTGATCGGACGGCCGAAGACGGTCTCGACCTTACCGGGATCGGATCACTTCGGCGTACTCGACACGTACATTGCCGACTCCTCTGAGTGTTGATGGTTGTATGTTTCACGCAGGCCCTCGAGCGGCTGGAACAGCCGAGCGGTTTGTACCACGGATCTTTTCACGGAGGACTACATGACACGGGTAATCGACAGAATTTCGAATCGGAGATGGTGTGTCGCGATTGCAGCGGCGGCAGGAGGTGTCGCACTATGCCTGGGAATCGCCGCGCTTCCGGCTGATGCGGAGGCGGCCGGATTGGGCGAGTCTTATCGAAGTGGACGCTGGGAAATCATGCTTAGCCCGCAATACACGTTTGAAAGAAATCTTAAACTCGAGGGAGGGACCACGGCGAACATCGACGATACCGTGGGGTTTGGCTTTCAGCTCGGGTACAACTTCAACGAGCACGTGAATCTCGGAGGCATGTTTTCCTGGAGCAGGCCCGATTACCAGGCAGTCATCCAACCAAGTCCTGCAAATTCCTCGCCGCCTAGCACTCAAACCGGAACCGTTGAATCCGGAACATTCGGCCTTGTGGGGACGTACCACGTTCTCAAAAGTCCTCTCACCCCCTACATGGACGCGAATGTCAGCGGGACGTATATCGTCACGGATATCGCCGATGGTCCACCGGTCGGCGGATGTTTTTGGGATCCGTGGTTTGGGTATGTGTGTGGGGTCTCACAGCCGACCAAGAACGGGGTCTTCCTAAGCTACGGAGTTGGCGGAGGTCTGCGATGGGATGCCACTGACGTGCTGCTTCTCCGCGCAGGCGTCAGGCAGCAATGGATCGATTTCTCCTCTTCAGGCCCCACCGGTTTCACGACGTTTAAGTTCGATATCGGGATGATATTTTGAAGAGTGGCGCGTGGCAAAATAACAAATGGAGGAAAGGCAGAGTAGCGCGCTACATCGCCCGTTGCAAGGCTCAGAGTCACCTCTGTTATTTTTGACAATTCTTCGTCGTGATCGAGGGTGCTACCGTTTGGGGGGACGACATCGTAGGAAGCATCCTCATGTCAAGATTGCTGATGATATGGATCTGACAAAGGAGCTAGACCGATGCATACGATAAGGATCGCTCTATTGTGTCTTGTATGCGCCTGCCTGCAGGCCTGTTCCTCATTGCAAAAGGAGCCACCGAAACCTCAGCAGGGAATAGCTCATGTGACAACGGTCACATCGACCGTCACGGAAATCGATTATGTGACTCGACAGGTGACGCTGAAAGACAAGGATGGACAATCCTTGACGGTGACGGCGGGAAATGAAGTGCGGAATCTCGATCAGGTGCGTGTGGGAGACGAAGTGGTGGCGGAGTATGTGGATGCCATCGCCGTGTTTGTGGAGAAACCCGAGCATGGCGCAGGGATCTCCCAGTCGTATTCCATGGATCGGGCCGAACCCGGTGAGAAGCCGTCGGCCATCGCCGTCACGACACAGGAGATACGAGCAACGGTGATAGGCATTGACTATGACGACCGTCGCATCACGGTAAAGGGTCCACGGGGAAATGTGAAAACGTTGGGTGTGGACAGCAGTGTCTCGAATTTTCGTCATGTGAATGTGGGTGACGAGGTTGTCGTGCGGCATACCCACGCCCTGGCGATCGCCGTGCGTAAACCATAACGGATGTCCGCACTGAGGAACCTTGGGCTCGCACTGAAGTCGACGATACGTGAGGATTCGGAACGGGACATCGGTTCGCCAACAGGGACACGGGACACTCAGCGATGCGAGGGCGCGTGGATTACCGATCTTCGAACACGCGACCGGTCCTATGTTAGTTTTGACAGTGATCCTCCGTACTGATGTGGAGGATCTCGCCGATGGGGAGCTCATGCCCCCCGGCGTATCTCATCGTGCTCTCCCCGACAGATAACGGCCCGCATGGGTGACTTGCTCGGAATCCGGACAAGCCGTCGCGTACGACAATCGGGTCTTCTCGTCGGCATCGCTGTCCTATCTGTTTCCTTTCTGCCAATCGAGATGAGTTTTGCGGAAGAAGTGTCCCCTGGAGTCCAGGGTCCACCGTCACCGTACAGCTCGCCGTCATCCGGTCAATCGTCTGCCGGACCTGGGATCGGGGCATTCAGCGGTCGCATTCGAGACTGGCAAGGCGATACGTTGAATTGGGAAACTGGAGCCGGTCGCAGTTATGTCCTTCCGATCGGCGAGATTCTGCTGTACGAGTTTCTGCTCAACATGTTTGACCGGCACTTTGTTGACCCCACGGCTGATTACCAGTCAAATGGCAGTACGATCTGGAATCACATCACGGATCCCCAATGGGTCGTTGATAACGATCCATTCAGGATCAATCAATTTCTCCATCCCTATGGTGGTAGTGTCTACTACGGACTCGCACGATCCACCGGTCTAAATTTTTGGGAATCCATGCTGTACAGTGTCGGCGGCAGTTTCCTCTGGGAAATCGCCGGGGAGACGACCAATCCGTCCATCAACGACATGATTGCGACTCCGATCGGCGGAACCTTCCTGGGCGAGCCGTTTTTCCGCATGGCCAGCCTGTTGCTCGAGGGCAGCGACGGCAAGCCCGGCTTCTGGCGGGAACTCGGCGCCGCGGTCATTTCGCCGCCGACGGGCTTCAATCGCCTGGTCTTCGGCGATAAGTTCGACACTGTGTTCTCGAGCCGTAAGCCGACTACGTTTCTGAGCCTCCACGTCGGCGGCACGCTCTCATCGAGCAGCAGAAATGTTTCGTCCGCCGTTGAGGCGAAAGGCGCCGTGGCGGATTTCACGTTCAGTTATGGTCTTCCCGGCAAGCCCGGCTACCGTTACAGCCACCCATTCGACTACTTTGACTTTCATGTCACCGCCGTCTCAGCCAATGCCTTGGAAAGCCTCAACAGCCGCGGGATGCTCTGGGGCATGTCCTATGATGCCGGGGATTCGACGCGGGGAATATGGGGGCTCTACGGAAACTACGACTACATCTCGCCCCAAGTATTTCGCGTTTCCAACACGGCTCTCTCTCTCGGAACGACATGGCAGTCATGGTTGTCACAGACCGTGGCGCTCCAGGGGACCGCTCTTGCCGGGGCAGGCTATGGAGCGGCCGGGAATATCGAAGCAACCGGAGAGCGAGACTATCACTATGGGGTGACCCCTCACGGTCTGCTTTCCCTTCGCGTTATCTTCGGCGATCGGGTGATGTTGGACTTCACCGGCCGCGAATACTACGTCAGCAAGGCGCTGGCCACCGAGGATGGATGGGAAAACATTCTCCACGCGAATTCGTCGGTGACGGTACGGCTCTTCGACCGTCATGGAGTGGCGGTGCGATATTCCCACGCGTCCCGGAATGCGAGCTATCCGGGTATCGAATACAAGGATCAAACAGTCGGCACGGTGAGCGTCATGTATGTGTTCCTGGGAGACTCGGGATTCGGCGCGGTGGAGTGGCGGTAGTACTCACTACGAGTCATAACTGAGAAAACATGCAAGGCACTGTCACTATTGACAGTGCCACGATGGTTACAGGATCGGCAGAGTAGGGGTCTGCTATCCAAATGCGACCTCCATTGGACCGGATGTTCATGCTGTAGTCGGCAGTGAACCGGGTCTCGGCGGGCGGGAGCCGAGATCGGACCGGACCAGCGCGTCACACCGCGCTAAGGCCTGAAGGCCATGTCGAGAAGGGTTAGGACGAGATGACCTCCGAAAAGGAGATGATGTTGCTGGGCTTGGCAGTGATGCTCCGCTGAGTGTTGTTTTCTGAAAATATCCGTCCCCGTCATCTTCTGGGGGAATGAAGGTCGGTGCCACACCGAAAGGAGGGACCATGGTCGAGGAAAGAGAGCGGGCCGCGGCCGCGATAGCCAGGGCTCAACTGGAGCTTGAAGAGGCCCTGGCGGAACTCGATGCCATGCCCGCGCTGGATTCCCGTGCGGTGGCGCTTGCTGCCCACCTGCTCAACAACTATCTCACCGTCACCGGCGGAACGGTTGATTTGCTTCAGAAACACCTGGCGGCGTATGGCGATCAGCAGGTGACGACGTGGCTTGAGGCGTTGCAGCATGTGACCAATCTGATGCACCGGACGGTGGGTCAATTAGCGATGAACGCCCCGGCCGCGACCGAACCGATACTTCGGTTCGAGAAAGTGGAACTGCCGCTGCTGCTCCAACGAGTCTGCCAGTACTACCAACGGGAGGCGGATAAAAAGGCATCCGAGTGGTTCAGGATGTGTCGAGCAGCATCCCGCTCGTCCGTGCGGACCGCGTCATTCTCGCGACCGTTTTGGGCAACTTGCTTTCGAATGCGGTGAAGTATTCGCCGCCGGGAACGCAGATCGAGGTGCGCGTGCGAGATGAGAACGGCTGGGTTCGCTGTGATGTGCAGGATCAGGGACCGGGACTCAGCCAGCAGGATCAGGCCAAACTCTTTCAAGAAGGTGTTCGGCTCACCCCGCAACCGACAGGTGGAGAGCCTTCCACGGGCTATGGTCTGGCCGTGGTCAAGCAATTGATCGAAAAGATGGGCGGCAAGGTCTCTTGCGAGAGCTTGTATGGCCAAGGTTCCTGCTTTTCAATCCTTGTCCCCCAATACGCAGGGCCGACCGATAGTTGAGACAGACCCATACTTCCTTCGATCACTCCTGCGACTAAAACGGCATCGCCATCTCTTACGTAGGTATCATCGGTCTGTAAGATTTGACAGTCTCGGCATGTTCCGGAATATGGTATCCGATCCTCTGTCGCCTTGATCTGAGCAAACAGACTCGCTGACGATACGGCTCTTTGAACGCCACGGTGCGCTTTGCAACGTCATTGTCGAGGGTCATGGTCGTATATCACGGTCGATAGGAAACATCGAGTGGAACAGTTCGTGTTGCCCGCTGACGTAGAGTTGGAGTCGTGCTCCGGTCTGAGGAAAGATGAAAGCCATGAGCATGGAGATTCTGAATAGGGACACGGGTCCGAGTGAGAAAATAGGAACGAGAGCGTTGCTCGGCGCCGCGCTGGCTACATGCTTGCTCGTGGCCTCCCAAGAGTCCTCGGCTGAAACGACCGGTTGGCAATTCGAGGTGACCCCCTACCTGTGGGCTGCGAGTCTTTCAGGTGACGTTGGGATCGGAAACTCTCCTACCGCCTCGGTCAATGCCGACTTTACTGACATCATCAAAAATTTTGATTTTGGCGCGATGGGCACGTTTGAGGCGCGGCGAGGTCGGTGGTTGTTGCTATTTGATGGAATGTACACACGGATTTCCGGCGATGGCGCGATACAAACTGCCTCCTTCAATCACGCTGAAGTCATTTCCACGACGGGGATTCTTAATCCTGTTGTCGGATACCGTCTGTGGGACAGTGAGCGGCTCTCCTTCGATGCCACGGTGGGAGCCAGGATTTGGGTCGTTGGCACAAAGCTCAAGCTCAGCGGGACGCAGTCCGTCGAATTGTCGGATACGAATGCCTGGGCCGATCCGGTCGTGGGAGGGCGGCTACGCGCGAAAATCTGGCAGAAATGGTTCGTCAGGGCGTTCGGCGATATTGGAGGGTTCGGGGTGTCATCCCATTTGACGTGGCAGGGTTTTGGAGGACTCGACTACGAGTTCGGCCAAGCCTGCTCTCTGATCGTCGGGTACCGGGCCTTAGGCGTCGACTACAGACCCAGCGGGTTCACCTTCGATGTCGTTGAGCATGGCCCCCTTGTTGGTCTGGCGATTCGGTTTTGATTCAGAGAAAACATTGTAGAAAGTCACACCGTGTCGAAGAAGCCGTTCCATACTTGGTGTGTTGCCGCCACAGTACTCTTGAGTGTTATGCCAGGCTGCGCCGGTTCCCCTCGACTGACCTCCACCCCAAGTGATCAGCCGATGCACCAGTTCACGGTGTTGACCTACAACACCCTGCATGGGCTGAAGCCCAGCGGACTGACGGTCAAAGCGAGCGAGTCAAAAGACGTACGACAGGCGAGGCTTGATCGCCAATTTGAGCAACTCTCCGTGGTCTGGCCGGATGTGATGCTGCTTCAGGAAGTAAACCCGCTTCCGAAGATGGCCGTCACGTATGTCGAGGCCATGAAGCGCTTCGGGTTGCAGTACAGCCAGGTGCATCAGGTCGATGCCTGCGGAGTGCGGCTCGGGCCCGGCGTCGCGGTAGTTCCCGGTTTGAACAACGGTCTCGCTATTCTTGCCAAGGCGCCGCTGCGGCTGAGGAAGGTGAAAGGGCTCAAGCTCAGCGGAGGATTGGGAGGCTGTGGTGACTTCATAGGGATACAAACGGGCGAGCTTCGATACGCGCTGATTGCCGAAGTTGAAAACCCGGATACCGGGAGGAAATTGCTCGCAGTAAGTTTCCATTTGCACTCCGGGATCGAACGCAACGCGTTTTTCATTCAAAGGATCAACGAAGCCGTGGACCAGGGCAGAATTCGGCGTGAGGATTTCGCGGGCATTGTCTCGGCGATGGAACAAGATCAGGAACGACGGCTCCATGAGATCCGCGTACTCGTTAAAGAAATACAGAAACTGCAAGCCGAGGGAAACTATCTTGGAGCCATTGTCGGAGGAGATTTCAATTTCGAACCCGACGACCCGGAGTATCGCGAACTCGAACACGCCGGTCTGAGAGACACCTATACGATCACGAGTGCTCATAGCGACATATACTCTTTTGATCCTGAACACAATGTGATCGCTCGTCAAGGGGTACGAGAAGTGCCTTCTACCCTTCGCGATGCCATATGCCATTGATGTGGTGGCCGCGTTTCGACACGAAGGTCTTGCCATGCTTGACGCGCTTGTGATGGAACTCCGAGACATCCAGCACATCGTACACCTGAACGTGATTGGTGTAGACGATACTGTCTGGAGTCACTTTCTCTCGAATGATGGGGATCAATGTCGTGGCTTTGGCATCTGGGATGATTGCCGTCTAGCCCTTGCCGCCTCGCGTTAATACCCCAAAGACAGGCACTTTTCCTGCAGCACCTCGCCCGTGCTGGCCTTTATGCACCCCGCCGAAGTAGCTCTCGTCGACTTCGATTTCGCCGGACAGAAGAACGCTCTCTTACTTGCTGGTTATGACCTGACGGAGCCGCTGGAAAAAGACAACGGCAGCCCGTCCCTGCACACCGACCAACTGTGCGGCAGCTCGCGCCGTTGTGCCAGCCACAAAATGTTCCAGCAACCGCTGCTGCACCTGGACAGGCATCCGGCTCTTTCTGGGGAAGAGCATTTGCTAAACATAACTCCCTCTGGGCTCGCTTAGCTACATCAGCTCCTTTCTCAATTGACGCTGCGTTGCCGTTGCGTGTTCTGCCCATCAACTTGTTCCGTCATCTGGTATAAGACGATCTTTATCTTTGTCGCACTGGAAGAACGCTCGCTCTCAAGCCCTGTCAATTTGAACAGTAGCGGGGGTATCGAAAGCCATGATACATGTACCTCTGTGAGCTCCACTTGGGCTGTGACTTTATGCGATCATTAGAAGTTGTGAACATGGTTGTTGTATCTGGTACTGACGCAAGTTAAGAGGAACGCCGAGGCATCGTTCAAGGGCCATACGGACTGTGTCGAGCACCCGATGGAGCGCTTAACAATGATGTGAGAGAACGCCGTGAGAGATGGGGGGTGCGAAGTGGTCGATATTGTAGCCGAGAGACTCAGGCGGTCGAGCTGATGGAACGGTTTGATGCCTAGTAACTGTGTCTCTGATATCACCATGCTGCGGCCTGGAAGTGGCACGAAGGTTGCCGGCAGAAGGCCAGGCAGTCCAAGGCTAAGAAACTGGAAGGATGGCAAGACCGATTCACGGGGCACCAACAATCTTGATGTAGTTCTGCTCTCTGTAGAGTGAGAGCACGGCTGGGCGACCGGACTGAGAGATCTGCTGCAATCTTAAAGGCGATAGTGAGCGTGATACATCTCATACACCGGGTATGGAGAAGTAGAGTGTTGGTGCTGATAGGCATGATGAGTTTCCTGATAGGATGCAGCCCCTTGCCTCTTAAATACCTCAACCAAGTCGACCCCGGCATCACCCTGACCAAGATCACCAACGATCCTGATCAGTATCAGGGGAAAGTCGTCGTTCTTGGCGGCACCAGGCTCGATGAAGAAGAGCACGATGGACATGTTTGGCTGTACCTCCGGAATCGTCCGCTGGATAAAGACTATAAGCCGCATTTGCCTCGTGATCCGGGCAGTCATGAAGGCGGCGCCTATTGGGTGACCGTCGCAAGGCGCTCGGAATTTCCTCTGCATTATCAACATTGGGCGCGTATGACAGTCGTGGGGCGGGTGATCGGATGGAAGGATAAACCAACCAGCGGATCGCGTGAACCGGTTTTGGGCTTGATGTATGTACGAGGATGGGGATTAAGCTCAAATCATGATGGTGCCTGGGAAAACCGGATCGATCCGAATTACCTGTTTTCTACTCCGCCAGGACTTCCGGAACAGAAGCAACTGACCCAATAGCTAATTTCCACAAGATCCTTCCATCCGTGACCAGTTGTATCTCCAGCATGATAGCGTCGCGCTGATGGCTAACCTTCACTATTCGTGAGCACTTCAACGGAAAATCGCTGATACGCTGCTGCCGCCTAGCTTAGCCGCGAGCTTCGCACGATCAGGCGAAAAAGCCCGCCCTTCGCGGCCTCGACATACGGGCCGGATCCGAACTTTCCGTGGCAGGGAACGTCCGGCTTGTGGTGCGGCTACTACTTCACTCACATGGAAGGCTTGCTGCGCACACCGTTCATCATTCGCTGGCCAGGGCGCATTCCCGCAGGGCGAGTGAGCAATGAGATTGTGCACGAAGTCGATACCTTTCGACATTTGCCAGGATCGCGGGCGCACAGGTTCCCCAGGACCATGCGATCGTCGGCAAGTCCCAGCAATCCGTGCATGCAGGGTTCCTCGTGTTCGTGGCAGACCGTCTGAAAGCCGTGAAGTGGGGCAGTTGGAAGACCACGTCTATGACCACCAACACGATTGGTGGAGCCCGCCAACCAAGCTCGGCGTCCCGAAGGTCTTTGACTTCATTAACGATCCGAAGTAGGAATACCCAGCCACAGCGACCCAGAACGGATGGATCACTATTCTCATGATCAAGATTGTGGAGGAATTCGAGGCGAGCCTGAAGCAATATCCTCAGTGCGGATACGAACCGCCCGTGTGGTTGGTGACGGCGAGCAAGGAGGCAAATTTGTTTCAACGGCAACGGGCTCGAAAACTCCTCTCTTTTCTCGATGTGGAGAAGCGACCCCATATCCATCTCCTCGACGGCGGATTGTCGGATAACCTGGCCTTGAGGGGGATATTGGAGGGAGTGGGAGTCGCTGGAGGCCTCGGCTCGAGCTTGAAAAACGCCGGTATCAAGCAGGTCAGGAGGCTTGTGATTCTCTCAGTCAATGCAGAGACCAGTCCGGACGTCAACGATTTTCGGAGTGATGAGATTCCCGTTCTGTCCCGCGTGCTGAGTTCGTTGGTGGATATCCCAATCAATCGGTATTTCGCAGACACCCTCCTCCTCACCCGCCTGATCGTCGAGAAGTGGCGCGACGATCTGCGTAAGTTACCTGCCGGTGCGGAGTCTGTTCTCACGAGAGACGCGGAAATCTATTTTATTGATGCGAGCTTGGGCAGGATTGCTGATCCGGTTGAACAGCTGAAGCTGATGAAAATTCCGACGACGCTCTATTTGACGGATGAGCAGATCGAACAGTTGCTTTCTGACGCCTCACGTTTGATCCGCAGAGATCCGGAATTCCAGCGGCTGATGACCGATTTGGAAAAGGGTTCGTAGCGGCGGGTGTAAGAGCCTGCCTGTCAGTATTGACAGTATCGTGGGGCCCCCCCTCCGCTTATGCTGTCCCAGCCAACTGAGGTGTCTTGAGGGAATCTCGACGCCACAGAAGAGATGACGCAGGCCGTTCTCAATTCAGGGACATCAGGTTTTGGAGAGCGGAGGATAGATCCTCGATCTACTACAACACAAGGAGCGACTTACTATGAAACTCGTGATCCGACTGGTACTGGGTGGCGTATTATTGGTTGTCCCGGCGATGGCCCAGGACGCGGCAAGTCCCGTGGCCGATACGAATGTAGAGATCCTGATCCAAAAAATCAAAGCGGACAAGAAATTGCTCGTAGCTGGCAACCTGGATCTCAGCGACGCCGAAGGTAAACAGTTTTGGCCGCTGTACGACGGCTATCAGAAAGAACTCGAGCAAAACAACCAACAGCTCGGCAAAGCCATCATGGAATACGCGGATGCATTCAACAAAGGACCGATTCCGAACGAGACCGCGAAGAAGTTGCTCAACGATGTGTTATCGGTTGAAGAGGCGGAAGCAAAGGTGAAACGCGCTTACGCCGACAAGGTCGGAAAAATCCTGTCGGCGGCAAAGACCGCTCGGTACATACAAATTGAAACGAAGATTCGAGCCATCCTGCGAGCTGAACTGGCCCAGAGCATCCCGCTCGTATATTGAGAGACTGAGGTGGCAAAAAAACCACAAGTTTCTGGGCACCCCGGTGCGCAGTATGCTGGCGGCGTGAGAGCAATGGGGTCGCAAAAACGCCGGATTGCTGTGAGGCTCTTGCTTG
Organism: Nitrospira sp.; assembly: GCA_019636815.1. Lineage (GTDB taxonomy): Bacteria > Nitrospirota > Nitrospiria > Nitrospirales > Nitrospiraceae > Nitrospira_D. The sequence goes on along the minus strand of JAHBWT010000004.1, from coordinate 90,772 downwards.
GGTGTGTGCTGGTGGCGGCTGCCAGCTGGGCCGCGTATGCCAAGTACGGGGAGGTGATGTCTTACTTGACCCCCCCAGTTGGAATGAAATGGATCGCCGGTGGTGAGTTCTTTATGGGATCCGATGAACCGATGTTCCGCGACGCACAACCGGTCCATCGTGTCGCGGTCGACGGTTTCTGGATCGACGAAACGGAGGTCACGAACGCCCAGTTCGCCGAGTTCGTACGGGCTACCGGGTATGTCACGGTGGCGGAACGAGTCCCGAAAGAGTCGGACTATCCTGGGGCAAAACCGGAAATGCTCGTCGCCGGATCCGTCGTCTTTTCGCCTCCGGGCCATGCTGTGTCCTTGCACGATCATTTCCAATGGTGGAACTACGTCAAAGGCGCGGATTGGCGCCATCCGGAAGGCGTCGGTAGCTCGATCGAGAAGCGAATGGAGCATCCTGTCGTGCACATTGCCTTTGAGGATGCCGAAGCGTACGCCCGCTGGGTCGGTAAACGCCTGCCTACCGAGGCGGAATGGGAGTATGCGGCACGCGGCGGGCTAGAAGGGAAAAAATTCGTGTGGGGCGATTCATTCTTGTCCGATGGGCAACCGATGGCCAATACCTTTCAAGGGCATTTCCCCGATCACAACACAGGTGAAGATGGGTACATCTCAACCTCACCCGTCAAAGCATTCCCCTCGAACGGGTTCGGGTTATGGGGAATGGCCGGGAACGTATGGGAATGGACGTCGGATTGGTATCGTCATGATATCTACCAAAATCGGGCGAAGACCGGCAACATATCGTATAACCCGAAGGGGCCGAGCGCCGATGAGAGCTTCGATCCGTCGGAGCCAGGTGTGGCCAAACGGGTGCAGAAGGGGGGGTCGTTTCTCTGCACCGACCAGTATTGCGCGCGCTATATGCCAGGTGGGAGAGGCAAGGGTACGCCCGATACGGGTACGAACCATCTCGGCTTTCGTTTAGTGCGCGGTGCTGGATGATTGAAGGACCGAGTAGGGGCCCGCTGCGCAGGTTCTCGAATCGACATTCCACGGTAATTCCTCAGATGCATCCCCCACTCGCAGTTGACTCTCGAGGATTCCAGCCTGTACGAAGACATTCGTCATGGGCTGAGTGGTGTCCAAGCCGGCCTGTCACTTTTGACAGTGTGCGCCATGGAGGACGCTCGGTAAGATCCCGATAGTGTTCGAGGGGGAGACCGGTCACGAGTTTGAGAAAGGAGTTGCGCGATGCGGCGATGGTTGAGCGGAGTGGTGGCCATAATTGTGGCCTGTGTCGTGGGTTGTACCTCGATTGATGTCAAGACCGACTTCGATCAGACGATCGATTTCAGCCGGTTCAAGACATTCGCCTTTACCGGAATAACGGACCTGAATCAAGGCGGGGTTCTGGACAACTCTCTGGTACGTCATCGACTCGAAACCATGATCGGGAGGGAACTTCAGCAAAAAGGGTTGACGCAAGCCAGCCTCGATCAGAACCCTGATTTGCTGGTGCATTATTGGGTGGGTGTGAAGCACAAGCAGCAGGTGCAAAGCACGGGTCCCGCCGTTGGGGCGTACAGTTGGAGAGGCGGGTATGCCTGGGGTGCTGGCTATGGCGGGGTGACGACGTATGAGTACAAGGAAGGTACATTAATCACTGATTTGGTCGAGCCGACAAAAAAGGGACTGGTATGGCGAGCCACAATGGTCGCAGACTTGGAAGATAGTGCTAAAGAGAACGTCGCACTGACCGAGAAGGCGCTCAAAAAAGCGTTCGAAAATTATCCGCCATCCAAGACGAAATAGCGGCGACTCTTTGCAGTGGTGCTCTTCGCCCGCGGACAGCAAGTAACCGGCGACGGTGTACCGAACGAGGAATTTGAAGTCGATACCACGATCATTGGTGCAAACCGTGCTGTGGGGGATTGGACTTGCCCTTTGTTCGGTGGTTATAGCGGCAGCCGTGTGGTTCCGGTTCGACTCGCCCCACGTTTGGACATGGCTCGCGGAGCAGCTCAGCGAAAAAATCGGACAAACAGTCACGATCGCCGGCCCAGTGACTTGGACCCTGTCCCTGGAACCGACGATCATTCTTCACCGGGTGACCATCGGTGAACCATCAGACCGGCACACTGCCGTAGCGGCTGAGGTGGGTACCATACAGGTGTCGGTTGCGTTGTTGCCGTTGGTGCGCGGGTCGATCATCATTCCGAATCTCACGATCGCAGACCTCGAAGTCAATCTAAAGAAAGAATCCACAGAGCATGCGGTTGCCGCAGAGCCGTCAATTGAGGAGCACCTTGCCGAGCCGAGGAACGCTCCGCCTGCCCCGCAGATCGGTACGATCCTCATCCAGCGCGCTGCCGTGACATTTCACCCGACAGCCTCGGCGACGGTGGAACGCCTCATTCTTCACGAAGTTCGAGTGGACGCTGGATCCGCCAGGATGGCAGCGCAGGGAGAGTTTCGGCAAGTTCCTTTCATGGTTGATGCGGCCGGCGGCAGCCTTTCGAATCTAATCAGCGCGAATGGTGAGCCATGGCCATTGAGCGTGACAGTCCGAGTGCCCGACGCGAGTCTCACCGTCGAAGGGCATCTCGGGTCTCCTCTAGGACGGCAGCTGGATGTCCACATTGGTTTCGCAGGTGAACATTTAGACGGTCTGAACCGACTGTTGGCAGTGCAATGGCCCACGGTTGGTCCGTACGCTTTTTCCGCACAGGTGTCGCTGGTCGGCGATGACGTGTCCGTAAGCGATCTGAATGCGAAGCTCGGGATGAGCAACCTGACTGGGCATGTGGATTTCCAGCACTTCCAGGGACGACCGCATGTGTCTGGCAATCTCCTCTCGCAAAAAATTGACCTGCGCGATTTCACAGGCACGGACAGCATCTCGGGATCAATCGGGCATGGTGCTCGTACAGATCAAAGTGCCCGCTTCGACGAATGGTTGAAGGCATGGGACCTTTCTGTTGCGATGACCGTTCAGTCGCTGATGCTTGGGGAGCGAGTACTCGGATCGTTTCATGCGCGAGCGACACTGGACGCGGGATTGTTGCGCGTCTCCGTGCCGATGGCGGATGTGCTGGGTGCGCAAATAGATGGCCAGGCAGACATCGATGTTCGCGGGAAGGAGCCCGTGTTCTCGCTGGCGTTCTCCGGGTGGGGACTTGACTCGGGGTTGCTCGGTGATGGTTCACTTTCCGATAAACTCTTGGGGATGTCCAACGTTACGCTCCATGCAGAAGGCCGAGGAAGAACCTGGCAGTCGATGTTAGGGTCCTCTGTTGTTTCGCTGAGAATGGACGGTTCAACGTTTCTCGCGCGAGATCCCGTATCGAAACGCGTGATCGAGCTGCGGGTGAATAAGGGACACGGATCGCTGAATGCCACAGGTTTCGGAGAGATCGTCATAAGCGGCCGATATGGACAGAGATTGTTCAACCTCGATGCGAAAACCGGGTCGCTTTCCACTTTTATGTCGGATCAAGCCTGGCCGATTCGTGTGACACTTCGGAGTGCTCAGGCCCATATAGATATGGAGGGTACGATTCGCCGACCTCTGAGCCTCGAAGGCGCGACGTTGGTGGTTCGCGGGGAGGGAACAAGCCTGGACGAACTTGCGCCTTGGCTACCGGCCTTGGGCCCATTTCACGTTGTCGGCAAGGTGACGAGCGAGCATTGGGGGACTTGGAAGGCGGACGTAGCTTGGCGGATGGGAAAGAGCGACGTGGCGGGGCAAGTCGATATTGCGACACAAAACGATCAGTTTGCCGTCACGGCGTGGATGAAGTCGCGACGTTTGCGCGCGGAGGATTTTGTAGATCGCGTGACTCATACCGCGTTCGCGGAGAACGCAGGGCCCACTCATGAAGGCCTTGAGATTTCGACAGCTCCGCCGCAGCTCATGGCGAATCTAGAATGGCGAGTCGATCGCTTTCAGACCGGTCGTTTAGAATTGAAAGAGCTGATCCTGCAGGTGTCGGCCGATCGTGGTCGATTGGATGCTGCATGTTCCGGCAGGCACCGGGTTGGCAACCTGAAGGCGTCACTTAGACTCGACTCCGGCGACGTCATGCCGAAGCTGAGTGTTCAGGCCGGTTCGCGGGATGTCGACTACGGAACGATACTTCTTGAACTGGGGGTGACCGACAGAGTCTCCGGCACGACCGACCTTGCATTCGATCTTACTAGCCACGGCCGTACGGCTGAGGAGATGTTGAGCCATGCCGTGTTTCATGTCGCGGTCGAGCCGCGCTCGATGCACATTTCCAGGGCCGATGGAGAGCAGACGAGCCTGTTTACCGTGTCGAAGGCGACCATTTCTGGGCGATGGCGCGATCCGGTATCCCTACTCCTCCACGGCAAACTCGGAGCGTATCCGATGACGCTGACGCTGGTCGGCATTCCATTTGAGGAACTACTTGGAGCTCCGTCGTATGTGCCATGGACACTCACATTCCAGAGTCGAGATGTCGCTCTGGAGGCCAAAGGACGAGCCGGATATCAAACGGCGAGGGGTACGGCCGACTTCCACGTCAGGGTCAATGGCTCCTCGATGAGGAACCTGGACGACTTCTTCGGGAAGAAACTCCCCGATCTCGGCTCGTACGGACTTGAAGCTGATGTGGCAATCGGACGTCAAATGTTGACGTTGTCAAATGTTCATGGGCACGCGGGGAAGAGCGACATCGCCGGACGGATGCAGGCATGGTGGAATGGACCACGGCCACGACTCCTCGGAGTCTTCTCGTCGGAGTTTGTTGAAATGCACATCCCTGAACGCGCTTCGTCGTCAGCAGTGGTCACATCCAGGCAAGAAGAGTCGTTCCAGCGCCGTATTGGCCGGCAAGCAAAAGAGACAGCCGCCTCAGCACGATCGATCGGCGAGGGGGTGGTGAAATTCATCGACCCTCTGCAACGCGGGCTTGGCTCGAACGCGGAGGCACACATCAAGGTCATCCCGGATTGGTTGCTGCCCGTTCAGTCTTTAAAGTTGGCAGATCTGGATTTGTTGTGGACGGTGAAACAAGTGTCCGCACCACCCGTATTGATGGACGACATCATCGCGATGGTGACCCTGAAGGAAGGACTGCTGACCGCAGGTCCGGTGGCATTCACTCAAGAAGGGGGCACGACGACCGGGCGTGTGATCGTGGACGGGGCCCATCCACTCCCTCATGCTGCGGTTGAGATCACGACGGTCAATCTGGATTACGGCGGGCTGTTCAAGGCCTTCAAGGTTACGGATATGGTCGAGGGCAACGTCGATATCACGTTGACTGCGGAGGGTAATGGACGATCTTTGAAAGATCTGCTAGCGTCCGCGGGCGGCCGACTCGACGTCGTTGCGGGCCCGGCAACGGTCGCAAATCGATACATGGAGCTATGGGCGTCCAATCTCATGACGGCCATGTTGTCGCAAGCGTGGCGTCGGGAAAATGTCACCCGATATCGTTGTGCAGCGGCCTTTTTCGACATTCAGGATGGCGAGATGAAGACCGATGCGTTCTTGCTCGACGCCAGTGACCATTCGGTGGCGGCGGCCGGAAAATTGGATCTTGGAACCGAAGACCTGGACGTGGTGGCGACTCCCAGGCCGAAAGATTTGGCGCTGCTCAGCCTTGCGGTGCCGATTCACCTGACGGGACCGTTGGCCGCCCCGAATGTGTCCGCGAACGCCGCCTCAATCGCCTCCAGTAAGGCATGGCAAATACTTGAGGTCGCGGATCCTATTGGAGCGACACTGCGTGTGCCTGACATCGTTCGTTGGGAAAGGAAGCCCGGGACCGTCTCCACAGGCGACAATCCGTGCATAATGGCCTTGAAAAAGGACGGTAAAGGAACGCTCTCTACGGCTAAGGTGGTGAGAACCGGGTTCGAATGGCTCGTTGACCTCCTGCGCGGAGCCGGGTCATCGGTCGCCAACTTCTTTTTGGGAGAACCTACCACCACATCCGTCCGCGAAGGGACTTGAAACCCGAGCCGACAAAGCTCGTGTTGCTATATCCGGTTCAGGCAACGATGTGAGAACGAACGTCGTGCCATGGCCTTCGAGCCTCTTCCACACTGACGGAGGCCGTACATCTGATTGAGTCTCCAAAAGCTGTATGGTATCCCTAGACGGTCCAGGTGTAACGAGGATGGCTGATGCACGCTCTCCGACAACGTGGTCCCAAACCGTAATCTTCTGCGCATTGGGCGTGATCATGGCGGGATGTGCCAGCATGATTACGGTTGATTATGAGCCGGCCAATTCTTCGAAGGGCCAGGGGGATCTGGCAATCGTGCCCTTTCGGTACGAAGCGGCCGAATCGGGCCATGTGCGGGCACACGAAGTAGAAAGGAATCAAGCTGCACGAACGGAGCTTTTTCTTTCGCAAGAGATCAGCGTGTTTTTTACGGAGGCTCTGCGAAAGGAGTTAGCTCATTCCGGATATACGGTAGTGGAATCCGGCCCGCTCTCAATTTCTGGTTCCCTCGCACGTTTCTACGTCGATTGGACGGACGAAACGAAGAGATGGTTTGAATTGCGAGCGACGTACCACGTCCGATCCGGTAATCGAACGGTGTTCACGTGGAATTGCTCCTCAGTTCAGCACGGGCCCAACCTACTCACTCAGGACAGCATTCTCATTCGGCGGGGGACGGCGGACTGCATGCAACGATTTATGCAAGCGTTACAGGACACCAATGTCCTCTAGCGGGGGAGAGAACTCCCGTTTGCGCAGGCACAGACGGACACGAAGGAATGAATGGAGGAGGCTGAAATGAGACGACCCTCGCGAACGATCCGCTTTATGATGATTGTGGCGGTGCTCTGTTGCAGCATGAGTGCCTGCAGTTTGTTGGGTCGCCCTCCGTCACTGCCGCTTGAACACATCCCTGTGACCGACATCAAGGCTGCGGCAGGGACGTGGGAAGGGATCATGGTGCGGTCTCCAGCCACCCGTTCAGACGATTGGGTCACGCTCAGGATACAGGAGGATGGGATGTATCAGTTTGAATCTGTTCGGACCATCGGCGTCTTCAGCGGTAGCGGACAGTTCATTTTGGAGGATGGAAAACTGGTTGCACGATCCGCAAGGGGAATGGTTACAGCGCAACTTCATCGCCATGTCGGGCAAGACGATCACGTCCTCAAAGCTGAGGGGACTACCGGTGACGGGCTTACGTATCGTGCACAGCTGACACCAAAACAACCGTAGCCATATGCGGGCGAATCGCCGGGTTCGAGGGGCCTAACGCACCTCAGGATCGTTCCTGCCCCGCAGTCTTCGGAGGTGTTCGTCCATCCACCATTTCTCCACGTCGACGACCGCGTGACGTCAGCTGATTCTACTCTTTACCGAATCAACACGAGAGCGAGCGACCTGAGGCTGTCATTATTGACAGTATCTGCCTGATGTATTTGTCCGTATCATCCTCCCTCATCGACAGCGCTGAGCCATGACGTGAAGACCCATGTCGTGCGCAACATAGGAAGAAGGGAGAGGAGCAATGCAGAATGTAAAACGCATCTGGTCGATTGTAGCCGTTACTATGAGTTTGACTCTGGCGGTCGCGAGTTGGTCCGTCGGTTCAGTCTACGCAGCTACCGCCAAGGAAATCGACGTCAGCGTCGATGTCGCATTGGAACAATTTGTCAAAGAGGTCACGGGCGGCAAGGAATTTCTGGCGAGCGGCAAAGGGGTCCTGGTCCTTCCGAAGGTCATCAAGGCCGGTGTCGGCTTCGGTGGTGAGTATGGCGAAGGGGCGCTGCGCATCGACGGGAAGACCGTGGACTACTACAACATCGTCTCGGCCTCTTTCGGGTTTCAATTCGGTGGGCAAATGAAGACGGTGCTTCTCGTATTTATGCAAGACGGGGCACTGAAGAAATTTCAGGAGAGTAACGGCTGGAAAGCCGGGGTGGACGGCTCCGTCGCGCTGGTGACTCTGGGAGCCGGCGGTTCGATCGACACGACAAAACTCAGCGATCCGATTATTGGCTTCGTCTTCGGCCAGAAGGGGCTGATGTATAACTTGACGTTGGAAGGCTCGAAGTTCAGCAAGATAGATAAGACCGAGTAGAGGCGTTCCACCCGGGTATGGTGTCTGCCGGCATGAAGAAGGAGTCGGAGCCTCTTCCGGTCAAGCTTGATGGGAGTCGCGTGACGACGGGTGGGGATGCGGAGCGTTGTCGTAAGCTCCGAGCATTTTTTGGTCTCGAGCGAATTTGATCAAGTCCGCCGTTGTCTTAAGCGCATGAAGCTCCATGATTCTGTATTTGTGAAAGGCGATGGTGCGCGAGGTCAGTTTGAGGATCTCGGCTGCCTCTTTCATCGTACGCCCTTCGGCCAGTAGTTGCAGCACTTCACGTTGTCTCGCAGTGAGTGGTCGTTTGCGGTTCAATGCTGTGCCCCAACGCACAAACACTTCTTCCATCCGACTCTGCATTTTCGGCGTGACGTAGCGGCCACCCTTGAGGACGACGGCGATGGCGGTGGCAAGCTCCACGCCGACGGAAGTCTTGAGGAGGTAACCGGAGATTCCCGCTTCAAGCGCTTCTGTTGCGAGGTCAGGATCGTCGTCTACGGTCAGCATGATCAGCTTTATATGGGGATAGAGCCGTCGTATCTGGCGGGCGGTATCCAGGCCGTTCAGAAGAGGCATCCCCATGTCCAAGACCACGACATCGGGCTTCGTTGCGGGCAACGACGCCAGCACCTCGCGGCCATCGGCGGCGACACCAACCACATCGAACACCCCGGCCAGCATGGTGTGGAGCGCGTCCACAAACATGGTATGGTCGTCGGCGAGAAAGACCGTTGGTTTCGACACATGCTCCCTTCGAACGATGTTGTCGCGCGCTGTATCGTTATACTTTAGAAGCTCCGGCCCACGGCACGCGCGCTTCGATTCTGGTTCCACAACCCGACTTGGATTGTAGGAGGAATTCACCGGATACTTGTCGCAACCGCTCCTTCATGCTGACGATGCCCAGTCCGTTTCGGATCGATTCCGACTCAGGGTCGAACCCGACGCCGTTATCGCTGATGATCAGGCAGAGTTCGGAGCCCTGTATGTCCAGTTTCACCGATACCTCTGTCGCCGCGCTGTGCTTGACGACATTATGCAACGATTCTTGAGCCAGGCGATAGAAGCAGAGTGCGATCTGAGGAGGTATCCCTCTCGTGATGTCTTCCACGAAACATCGTATTCGAAACCGTTTCAGATTGCCGATGTCCCTGCACAGTGACCTGAGAGCCGCTGGTAACCCTAATTGATCGAGTTTTGCCGGGTGCAGACCATAAGCCATTTTTTGAACGTCCGAGGCCAAGCCTCGAATATTGTCCAAGAGGCGGTTGACCATGCTGTCGAGGTCGGGCGCGTTCTCGCCACCGTCTCTGGACGTTTGTGAGAAGAGGTCAAATTGAGCTGCCAGCAGTGCGAGGCGTTGGCTGATATCGTCGTGCAACTCTTGCGCGAGACGATGGCGTTCCTTCTCTTGATTGCCGATCAGGCAGCCGCTTAGCTGACGCAGCTGATCCTCCGTCCGCCGTTGTTCCGACATGTCTGACTCCACGCAGACAATGTAGATTCCGTTCCCGATTCGAGTTCGAACGGCGCGTGTCTGGAAGGGGATGCGTTGCCCGTCCTTTGTCCTGCCTTCATACGCACAAACGGCAGACCCTGTGAGCAGACAGGCCTTGATCATGGTCTCGTGCTTCGCTCGATCTTTCGGCGTGAGTCGCTCCGCACCGTCCATTCCGGACAGCTCCTGCGCGGAAAAGCCATAGACACGCTCCAGGTTGTGATTCCAGCGGACCAGCCGGCCGTGGTCATCCATGACGAAGAAATTTCCTGGCATACTTTCCATCACGCTGTCAACAAACTGGTGCTCTTCCACCGACGTCACCCCGGCTTCATTCAGCCGATCCGTCTCTTGCCTCCGGTGGATCACCGAGCTGGCCAGCAAATTTCCGATCAGCCACATGGGACGGACGATCGAGTTCGGCCACAAAAGGTTCTTGGTCAATGAGCTGACGGCAAGGGTAAACCGGGATGGGCCATGAGTGCACAGCGGAAGAACCACGCCTGACAGGAGACCTTGCTGCCGGCAATACTCGCGCAGGGCCGCTGCGGTAGGCGGAAGGTCGTCCGGTCTGGAAAATCGCAGGACTTCTCCCCAACCGAGTTCTTTAAGCAACCATGGAAATTGCTGGGTCATGGCCGATACTGGAATGTGGGGAATGTCCGGCCGCGCGTAGCAATGCGTCATTGTCAGTTCGCTGCTGGCGAGCCTGAAGAAGCCGAATACCGATCGATCAGCACCGAGATCCTCAACAAGACGCCGCAGGGTGTCGATCAGGACATGGTCCACTCTCTCATCCGACAGGCTTGCCATGGTGCCGGAGAGTTCAATCAACAATTTGTCAAGCTGATGATTATAATGCGCTGGGGTCGAAATACCGGTGCGAGTTGATCGATGGGACCGGGTGAGGCGTTTTTTCGGATCGAATTTGGCTGGTGAGGATGAGACTGACTTTTGAACCACTGGGAGCACCTCCCCGTTGGGTACCCCATTGAGTGGGGGGGAATTCGGCCCTCCCCCATTGAGGGAATTTGGCCCCCCATTGAGTGGGAAATATAGGGAAGTTCTATATCCTTGTCAAATGCACGAACGCAAGTTAGTAATCTGTTAAATTCCCTCTCTTGAATCGCAGAACCACCCTTCTTATGGTGCGACAGGCTTACGTAAACAGCCTGCCCGAGAGCTTCTTCTCCCCTGGTTTGTTCAACCATCGTCGCGACGGCTGATCGGACTGTAAGAACTGACAGTTGAGCCTGTATCGAGGCGACTCTACCTTGTCCGTAACACGAAAAGGCAGTGCCCGGATACCTGGGTTGAGCGCAATTACGACGATGGCGGTGGGGCTATTGGGATCGTCCGGCTACGGGTTCTCGCTTCTGAAAGCGGGTATCGCGACAAGCCAAACGGGAGGAAGGCAATGCGGATGCGCGGGGCGTGTTTAGGGGTGGTGGTGTCGGCGTCGGTATTCTTAACCGCATGCTCCAGTATCGGCCCGGCAACACTTCCCCGGGACCGGTTCGATTACAGCTCAGCGATCGCAGAATCCTGGAAACATCAGGCGTTATTGAACATCGTGAAGTTGCGGTACATGGATCCGCCCATCTTTGTCGATGTGGCCAATATCGTCAGTGGGTACCAACTGCAAACGACTCTTCAGGCCGGTGGCACTGTCTCTGCAGACCCTTCGAGCCTTCCCACAATGGGTTCCTTTTTCAATGCCGGTGCCCAGGCGACGTACATCGATCGTCCGACCATTACCTATACCCCCTTGACCGGCGATCAGTACATCCGTGGGATCATGACTCCGATCAGACCGGAACAGATTTTTTCTTCGATCCTCGCGGGTTGGCCGGCCGACGTGATTCTGTTCTCCAGTGTGGATTCGCTCAACGGCCTGACCAATCAGAGCTTCGGCAGGGTGGTGTATCGAGCGGCGGATCCCAAATTCATTCGCATCCTGGAGATTCTCCGCAAGCTTCAACTCTCCGGAGCGTTGGGTTTCCGAATCAAAGAAAACAAAGAGAAGCAGATGACGAATGTTGTGTTCTTTCGACAGCATGGTCTTTCGGAAGAGGATGCGGAACTCGCCCGGGAAGCCCGGGAATTGTTGAATCTGGATCCAGCCGAGCACGACTTTCATCTGGTCTTTGGGCCGACCGCATCATCAAGGCGGGAGATCGCGGTTCAGACCCGCTCGCTCATCCAGATCATGAGTGAGGTCGGAGGACAAGCCGATATTCCCGAATTGCATATCACAGAAGGCCGTGCTACGCCGGGGTTGGCTCAATACACAGGTGAGAAAAAAACCATTCGTTTTTTCGGCATTCACAGTTCTACCGACAAGGCCAAGGATGCGTATCTAACCGTGCGGTATCGCGACCACTGGTTCTGGATCGACGATCGCGACCTCAAATCCAAACAGGCATTCGCATTCCTTCTGCTGATCTTTGCATTGGCCGATACCGGCGAGAAACGGGCGTTGCCGTTAATCACCATCCCTGCGCAGTGAGTCATGGGATGACCACAATATGAGGTCGGTTGATGCGCGAACGATTTGGACACAACATCGGCCGCTTTGACGCAATCGGCGATGCGCAAGACCCGAAGGATCGCGTTTCGGGTTCTGTCAGTTTTGACAGTAGCGGGGGAGCAGGGGGCCTGATACATGAAAGCTCCCGTGAGTTTCGCTTGAGCCGCGACTTTATGGGATTAACCAGAAGTTGCGAATATGGTCGTTCAATCTGGTACTGGCGCGCGTCAAGAAGAAACCCGAGGACCAGTTCCGCGGTTTCGAGTGGTCTTGGCGGATGACAATACGGACTTTATCGATCACACGATGGAGCTTTTGGCGAAGAAGTGCGCTATGGAATGCGACGTGGTCGGTATCGCCGTCAACGGGCTCAGCGCGGTCGAGCTGGTAGAACGGCTTGCCCCCGATGTTGTGACCCTGGATATCACTATGCCGTGCCTCGATGGCCTGGAAGTGGCGCGACGGTTGCGAGCCGATGGATCTCAGACTCGGATCCTCTTTCTCACCGTGCACGAGGATGCCGATTTCTTGCGTGAGGCGCTGGCTGTTGGAGCGATGGGATATGTGGTCAAGAGTCAAGTCGTATCCGATCTGCCGCGGGCGCTGCGCAATCTGGCGGCCGGGCATCGGTTCGTATCCTCCACGCCAAGGCTCCGGGCTTCCGCAGAAGAGGAGAGCAAGGGACCCGATTCAGGTGGTGGACTGACGACACATGGATAACAATTGATAACAGAAGAGAGGGAGGACGTATGCGTCGATTTACGAATGTCTCGGAGCTGAAGTGGATGGGGTCGCTGGTCAGCGCTGCATTGCTGCTTGTCCTGTGTCCCTTCTCAGACGGGTCAGCCTTGGCGGCCAAAGACAAACCCAACATTCTCGTAATCTGGGGTGACGACATCGGTACCTGGAACATCAGCCACAACAGCCGAGGCATGATGGGGTACATGACCCCCAACATCGATCGGATTGCTAAGGAAGGCGTGGCCTTCACCGACTATTACGGACAGCAAAGTTGCACCGCCGGTCGCGCCGCTTTCATTGGCGGCAACGTGCCGGTGCGCACGGGCATGACCAAGGTGGGTCTGCCGGGCGCCAAGGAAGGCTGGCAAAAGACCGATGTCACGATGGCGACGGTGCTGAAGAGTCTCGGGTATGCAAGCGGCCAATTTGGGAAGAACCATCAGGGAGACCGCGACGAGCATTTACCGACGATGCACGGCTTCGACGAGTTCTTCGGCAATCTCTACCACCTTAATGCCGAGGAAGAGCCGGAGAATGAGGACTACCCGCGCAATCTCAAGTTGCCGAACGGCAAGACCTTCCTCGAGCAATTCGGGCCGCGCGGCGTGCTCAAGTGCAAAGCCGACGGTAAAGGCAGACAAACCTGCGAGAACACCGGTCCGCTGACAAAGAAACGCATGGAAACCGTGGATGAAGAAACGCTTGCCGCCGCCAAGGAGTTCATTCAGCGCCAGCATAGGGCCGGCAAGCCGTTCTTCACTTGGTGGAATGCCACGCGGATGCATTTCCGGACGCATGTGAAGGCAGAGCATCGCGGCCTTGCCGGGCCGTCCGGCGATGAGTATCACGACGGCATGGTCGAGCACGATCAACACGTCGGGGTGTTGCTGGCGCTTCTGGACGAATTGGGTATCGCGAACGACACGATCGTTTTGTACTCGACCGACAACGGACCGCACTACAACGCTTGGCCTGATGCCGGAACCACGCAATTCCGCAGCGAGAAAAATACCAACTGGGAGGGAGCCTATAGAGTTCCAGCCTTCGTGCGCTGGCCCGGCCATTTCCCCGCCGGCGTCACGCTCAACGGGATCGTCTCGCACGAAGACTGGTTGCCGACATTTGCCGCTGCTGCCGGCGCTCCCGACATGCCCGAGAAGATCAAGGCTGGCGTGGAACTCAACGGACGAAAGTATCGGAACTATATCGACGGCCACAACCAACTGGACTATCTCAGCGGCAAAGTGAAAGAGTCCCCGCGCAAGGAGTTCTGGTATGTCAATGACGACGGGCAGATCGTCGCCGCGCGCTTTGGCCCCTGGAAGGCGGTGTTCCTTGAGAATCGCGGCCAGGCTTTCGGTGTTTGGCGCGAGCCGTTCACGGAGCTGCGCGTGCCGCTGCTGTTTAACCTCCGCCGGGATCCGTTCGAGCGCGCCCAGCACAACTCGAATACGTACAACGACTGGTTCCTCGATCGTGTTTTCGTTCTCGTTCCGATCCAGGGAATGGCGGCTCAGTTTCTCCAGACGATGAAGGAGTACCCGCCGAGCCAGACTCCCGGAGCCTTCAACTTGAGCAAGATCGAGGAACAGTTGAGGGGAGCCCGATAGGCACTTGATCGAGCAGGATGCGTGGGGGCAAGGTCGTCCCCGCGCACTCTTGTTCCGCGTTCGATACGTGAATGTTAGGAAGGAGATACCATGAAATCGATGGGGTGGCTCGTCACATGGCTGATGGGTTTGCTGTTGGCGGGCTTTGTCTATGCCGCGGATACGGAGATCACGGTGGTTCGCGTGACTCCGTCTCTGGACCTGGCTCAGGCGCAATACATCCTGTCTCATCAGCGTGAAGAAGTCTTCGAACGGGGGATGGCACTGGATTCGAAGCAATGGCAGGTGTTCTGGCGTGTGTATGACGACTATGAAAAGGAAAAAGAACAGTTGGATGCGAAACGCCTTCGCCTGCTCGGCACCTATGTCAGTAAGCATGCGGCACTGACGGGTGATGACGCGGCGAAGCTGATCAAGGCGTCCGTAGAAAATCAGCAAGCAGACCTGGCTCTGCGGCAAAAATATTTCACGATTTTGAGCAAGAAACTGACTCCGGTTGCCGCCGCTCGGTTTGCTCAAATTGATGATATCGTCGGAATGGTTGTGCGACTCGCCATCCTGGGAAATATTCAACTTATCACCGACGTATCGGATGAGACTGAGCCACAGGCAGAGCCGGCGCAACCGGCATTGCCGGACGCTCGTGAATAGCGAAGCATCCAGTCTGTGTTTGAATCGGTTGGGTGGAGGACACGATGCGATACACAGTTCTGATAGCGACACTGCTTGGAGTGACGTTTATGACGAGCCACACGATGGCGGGTCTGGACGTCTTCGTCTATCCCAGCAAGGGGCAGACCAAGGATCAACAAGAGCTGGACGAATTTGCCTGCTATAAATGGGGCAAGGAACAGACCGGATTCGATCCGACTCAAACGGTGCAGCAAGTGGCTCCTCCCCCGCCACACGGCCAAGTCATCGGTGGCGCGGCTAGGTTCGCCGCGCTCGGGGCCATCGGCGGGGCGATCGGCGGGAATGCGGCAAAAGGTGCGGCTATCGGGGCTGCCGTCGGTGGGGCAGGGGGGATGATGAGTCGTGGACGTCAGGCACGAAATTATGAAGCGGCTCAGCAAAAAGCGCAGCAGCAATACAGTGCCAGCCTCGATGGGTACAAGCGGGCCTTTTCTGCCTGTATGGTCGGGCGAGGGTACACGGTCAGTTAGTCGATGAATTCATGCTCTGGATGCCGGGTGCCCTCCAGTCGGTCGTCTCGTTCAAGTTGGGACGTGACTGGACTCTTGGTGACACGGACGATTGTCTCGGTGCTTGCGTATCCCGGTATCCTCGCTAACAGCGGCGGCGTCGTGCCTTCGACATCGAACAACGCATCACCTACACCTTGCCGGATGCCTGGCTCTTGACTGATGGTCCCCATCATGATCGTAAACTGGAAGGCCGACAGCGGAGATCGACGGACAGTTCCCGTCGGTGTTGGGCTTGGGAAAGGTTCAAAGATCGGCAGTCAACCTATGAACGCGTCGGCCCAGGTCTATTACAACGCGGTCAAAACTGATGTTATGTCAGCAACCGATTGGTAACTGCGGTTACAGATCTCATTCTTGTTTCCGAAGTGATGTGCCCAGTTCCGAGAGGAGGACCCCTGTGAGCATAGCTATGAAGCACCTTTTGTGTTGTTTCTCTCTGGCGATTTTACCCACTACCTTGGCAAGAGCCATGGACGATCCGCTTCCATCGTGGAACGAAGGAAGCGCGAAGCAGGCCGTCGTTGAATTTGTTGGTCGCGTGACAACGGCCGGTAGGCCGGAATTCGTTCCATCTCCCGAACGCATCGCCGTGTTCGACAACGACGGGACTCTGTGGGCGGAGCAGCCGTTTTATTTTCAACTTGCCTTTGCTCTGGATCGAGTCAAAGCGCTTGCCCCGCAGCATCCGGAGTGGAAGACCAAAGAGCCGTTCGCATCGCTGCTGAAGGGCAACCTCAAAGGTGCCCTCGCAGGCGGTGAGCGGGCGATCGTCCAGATTGTGATGGCCACGCACGTGGGAATGACCAGCGAGGAGTTCGAGCGGATCGTGAAAGACTGGGTGGACACGGCACGACACCCGAAGACCAAACGCCTCTACACCGAGATGGTCTACCAGCCGATGCTGGAGTTGTTGTCGTACCTGCGGGACAACGGATTCAAGACGTTTATTGTCTCCGGTGGCGGCCAAGAATTCATGCGACCCTGGGCCGAGCGCGTGTATGGAATCCCGCCTGAGCAGGTGATCGGCAGCCACAACGAACTCAAATTCGAACTGCGAAACGGCAAGCCGGTGTTGATCCGTGAACCGAAGATCGCGCTGATAGATGACAAGGCCGGCAAGCCCGTCGGCATCCAGCGTTTCATCGGCCGGCGTCCGATCGCGGCGTTCGGCAATTCGGACGGCGACTTGCAGATGCTGCAGTGGACCATGGCTGGAGATGGAGCGCGATTTGCGCTCCTCGTCCACCATACTGACTCCGAACGTGAATGGGCGTACGACCGTGTCTCACACATCGGCAAGCTCGATTGGGCGCTTGATGAGGCGAATACGAAGGACTGGACCGTCGTTGACATGAAACGCGATTGGAACAGAGTGTTCCCGTTCGATCAGTGATGAAGGGTGGTGGCCGTGGGTAGAATCATGCGACGCATCGTCAGACTTCGATGCACGCACATCCTGTACGAATTTCGGTCGCAGCGGTGCTCGTCGCGCTGGCAGCCTTGCTCTTCATTGGGTATACCAAGCCGTCCTGACTTCTTTCCCCTCGTCGTTCGATAGGTCCCGTTCGCATGGGAATCTGCGAGGTGCAGCCCTGCGGCCTCTGACGAGTTGCAAGGTTATGTTCGATCGGGTATACGAAGTGGCATGACGCAACCACTGAAGCCCATCATGTTGTGCGGAACGGCAATCGTCCTTTTGTTCATCGTCTCTGGTTGCGCGAGCTCGATCTATGGGTGGCAAGTTCGAACAAGTTCAACCCCGATGGCTTCGTCATTCTCCCCAGTCAATCTGGGGCAAGAACCTGTCGCTTTGTTCGAAGCGGTGGCATCTTCCGGGAAAGGCGGCAATGAAGTCGCGTTGTCGTACTATCTCGAGTCGATTCTCCAAAGGCTGGCGCTGGATTGGAAGATCGTGGGTCCTCAGGAGGTCGTGGCGCGTGTCAATCGAGCAGGGTTGACGGCGTCGTACGCAATCATGAGAAGCGAGTATGGGAACAGCAATATCCTCGATCGCGAGATACTGCGCAAGCTCGCCGCTGCGATCGAGGTGAGATATATATTTCAGCCACGCTTGGTGGAGTTCACACAGACGATGACCGATCGTTCGTCTGCGCCGTTGTTCGATGTGCGCCTGTCTCAAACCCGTTCGAGCATCATGCGGCTTGTTTTGCAACTGTGGGATGCAGAAACCGGTGAATTGATTTGGGGCTCCCTTGCCGAAGCGACGATGCAAAAGGAGGGCGTTTCGCAAGATCCCGTATATTTACAGGATATCTCCCGCGTTGCATTGGGAAGTATAATATCGGATTTCATGAACAGGCGAACATCCTCCCAGTACACTCCCGTCAACCAATTTCTCAACCATCTTATTGAAGAAGCCATTCCAAAAGAACAGAAGGCTGAGGATAAATAATGAGGATAAATAATATGGATCAATCGGAAAATGGTCGGTCGGCGATGCTGTAAAAATCACCATAAATTATTGTCTGCGACCAGCAGGCTGCAGAAAACGCGAGTTGAAGGAGACAGCTGTGCCCGAAATCCCATTACACAAGCCATCGACGCGCATTGGTGAGGAGGTATGCCACTTTCAGGAGGCTCACACGCCGTGCATCGGCTTAATCGTTATGGTCCGTAGTCGTTGGCAAGTCGATTGAGCTGGCTACTCCGAGAACTCTTCGTTTACCGCCACCGCTTTGATGTGGGCGAAGACTCGCTGCCCGCTTTTCAATCCTAAGGTCACAAGCGATTTTTTCGTGATGCTGGCGACCAGCGGTGCTCCGATATCCAGCAGGACGTCTACCGACGCGTGATCGATCTCTCGTATCTCAACAATTGTCGCTTCAAGAATATTCAGCACGCTGGTGGGCGAATTGACCCGCTCGACGACGAGGGTGACATCGCTGGACAGGATGTGCACGCGCATGGGCTGTCCGATCGCGATGGGCTGAAGCGACACAAACAGCGATTGGCCCATGAATTCCAACTGAGTCAACCCGTACGGAGGGTCGTGGCTTGTCACGCGAGCGTCCAAGATGGCGCCGATTCGATGGGGCCCTAGCGTTCCTCTGAAATCCAAGGCCGTGAACACTTCATTGAGTGCGCCGATGCTGACGACGCGGCCTTCTTTCAGGAGCACGACGCGGTCCGCGAGTTGAAGGATTTCCGTCAGCCCATGACTCACATAGAGCACCGGGATATGCAGTTGCTCGTGGAGTTGACGGATGAAGGGAAGGAGTTCTTGCTTGCGTTGAATGTCGAGCGAGGCGAGCGGTTCATCCAGGAGCAGCAGCTTGGGGCTCGTCAGCAGCGCGCGACCGATCGCCACCCGCTGTTGCTCACCGCCGGAGAGTTTATGAATGCGGCGATCAAGCAGATGACGGATCCCTAAAATCTCGACGACCTGCTCAATCGCAATGCGGCGTTCCTCAACAGGAATTCGCTTGTAGCCGTACAGGAGATTCGCGCGTACGTCGTAATGGGGGAACAGGCGTGGTTCTTGAAAGACGTACCCGATCGGACGTTTGTAGAGTGGTAGGCAGCATCCGACACGCTCGTTCTGCCACACCTCGTCGCCGAACTTCATGAAGCCATGCGGAGCACGTTCAAGTCCGGCCAGACATCTCAAAAGAGTTGTCTTTCCAGAGCCGGATGGTCCGAAGACGGCGGTAATGCCGGACATGGGAACATCCAGTTCGACATCCAGATGAAAGGCCGGAAATTGCAGATCAAAGCGTGCCAGCAAACGGCTCATGACACATGAATGGGAAATCGGCGGTTGGCGATGTACACGGCCAACAATACGAAAAACGAGAACGCCAACATGAAGGCGGAAATTGTATGGGCCTGGGCGTATTCCATCACTTCCACATGCTCGAAGATCGTCGTGGAGAGGACGCGCGTTTCTCCGGGAATCGATCCGCCGACCATGAGGACGACCCCGAATTCTCCCATCGTATGGGCGAAACCGAGCACAATCGCGCTGATATATCCCCGCAAGGCGATTGGAGAAATCACAGTCAGGAAAGCATCCACTTTCGAGGCGCGGAGCGACCACGCGGCCTCCAACGGAGCGTTTCCGGCCGCTTCAAAGGCGCTTTGCAACGGCTGTATTACAAATGGCATCGAATAGAAGACCGAGGCGATTACCAGGCCGGTAAAGGTGAATGCGAGTGAGACATGGGCGATACGGCCTAGCGGTCCGTAAGGACCGAGGGCGACAAGGATATAGAACCCCAGGACAGTGGGAGGCAGCACGATCGGGAGCGCGACTGCGGCTTCCACGATGGGCCTCATCCGGGATTTCGTATGAGCTAGCCACCAAGCGAGGGGCGTGCCCACGATGAGCAGCACGATGACGGTCATCGTTGCGAGTCGAACGCTGACCCACAGCGCGCTCAGGTCCAGGTCTGTCAGGGTTCCCATATACGCACTCCCGCGGTATCAGGTTACTTCAGCCCATAGCCATATCGTTCAATGATGGTCTTTGCTTGCGGGGTGCTCATGAACTCCATGAGAGCTTTCGCCGCCGGATTATCCTTTCCCTTGGTCAACAAAATCACATCCTGATTGATCGGTTCATGCAGGGTGGCAGGGACATCCCAGCGACTTCCCTGCCCCCTGATCTTCGGATCTAGGGCCTGAGATAAGGCCACAAATCCTAACTGAGCATTGCCGGATTCGATGAACCCTATGGTCTGGCCGAGATTTTCTCCCATGACGATGTGAGACTGTAGGCTCTCCCAGAGATCCAGCGTTAGCAGAGTCTGCATCGCCGCGAGGCCATAGGGGGCAGTCTTGGGGTTCGCGATGGCCAGGCGTTTAAACTTTTGAGATCGCAAGGTTTCCTCCCCCTTTATAAGATCTGGACTTGGACTCCATAATACAAGACGCCCAATGGCATAGGTGAAGCGGGAGTCCTTGACTCCTAGCCCCTCGTTCTCCAACAGCTTGGGGCGCTCCATATCGGCAGAGAAAAATACATCGAACGGCGCGCCGTTCTTGATCTGCGAATAAAAATTTCCGGAAGCACCGGCGACGACGCGGACGTTGTGGCCGGTAGCGGTTTCGAATTCGTTCGCGATTTCGCGGAACGGCGGCACAAAGTTGGCGGCCACGGCGACCAAGACCGACTCAGCGAAAACCGGTGTGACCGCCGTTATGACGGAGACAAACAAGCACCATGCGAGAAGTTTCAGTTTCATGGTCGATCCGTTCTACATCCTGACTCGTACCGCGGCATAAAAATAATCACTGTCTTTGTTTCCTCCAGCCGGTAATTGGGCAAGGATGGTGGGGGCGTCGAAATACGAGCCCTTAAACCAATGCACATATCCGGCATCAAAGTCCAGGTTTTGTCTCATGGTCCATAGCGGGGCCCATTGTGCACGAAGTTCCACATCGTGCCCTAAATAGCTTCCTGACGCACCTGTGGAGTCTTGTACCAGACCACCCGAATATACTGCGGTCGCTTCCGCCAGATACCAGAACCGATGCTTGATTGTTAGGATCCAATTTTCATTAGGTGTCAGGATCAGCCTCCAACCGGGAGAACTGATGTTGGACCGAAAAAACGGCCCCCAAATTCCCGTGGGGTTCAAATCAAATCGACGGGCGCCGAACAGGGGATCAAAGGTTCCACTCTCGTCTCTTCCGGGGGTTTGAGTGCCGCTGGCGTAGGTATACTGCGCCATAAACCGAGGCGTCCACGGCAAATTAAACGTATATCCGGCTTCAACGTTTGGGTTGTAGGCAAAATGATCGACGTTGCCTAAGTGTCCTGTTTGAACGGCCCCCTCGAATTCATAATCGAATTCGTTGATCGCAGGAGCCTTGAAGAGGCGAAGGCCGAATGTGCTATAGGTACGGTGAAGATTCTTATTTTGAAGTTGTTGATCGTTTAGCCCGAAATAATACGCGTTCATGTTGAACCAGGGAAAGTGCTCGCTTTCCGCGTAGGTCCCCCAAAACATACTCTTTGCAGTCTGCTCGTCCAACTTCTCTTGATCTCGAATAACCGGTTCCACCAGGAAAGCCCTGAAGCGCCAGGTTTTGCCTTGGCCAATTTGCCAATGGACTCCGTCGAAGGCATTCGTGGTATTTCGGAAATCATTTCTGGCGACGTACCGGCGCTTCCCGAAATCCAGTGTCATACGACCGAAATGCAGGTCTGTTCGCAATCCGGTCCCTGCAATATTGTTTATGGTCAACGACCCAAGCAGCTGCAAAATGTCAAATTCATTGACCGTCGTGACATTCCTGAAATCCCCCGGCTCATCGGCTGACAAGGCCCGCGAATCCTGCCCTTCAAAGAGAAATCGGAATGGACCATTCCCGCCTAATCCGAAACGAACCCGAGAGCGGAGAGCGATTTGTGCATCCGTACTTCCGTTTCCTGTTTGCTGATTTGCGCGCCAAGGATGATCATGCGACTCAAATCGAGTCCGGTTTTCGAGTCCGAGATCCATCCAGTTCGGCAAGTGTAGGGCAGTTTTCTCATATCGAAGCCAGTCGATCTCCCGCCGTTGATTGAGCACCGCATCGGCCGGTTCAATCCAGTTTTTCCCGGTTTGATCCATCGCTTTGAAATAACCCTCATCGGTGATCACGTGTTTGTCGCGCATGAGCTTAAGGATCGGGTCTTCCGTCTCCTTAAACTCCCATTCTCCGTCTTTCTCAACGAGCTCACCATATTCGACGGCCTTCGATGTGTTCGTTCCCATAGGCGCGAGAAGAACGAGCGGCACACTTGGCAAGACCCACCATAACGATCTCTTCGACATGGATTCTCTTCTTACTTTCTTGTCCGGTTGTTGGAATGTTCGTTCCAAACCTGGCGAAAAAGGAGTCAGGCGACCCGCAAGGCACGGACTTTCCCGGTTTCGCTGGTATCGTATCCCCCCAACGCTTCGATCTCGTTTCGAAACGGTCGGCTCACGATGGTTTCAAACAAGTGGGCTAACGTCGGATGGGATTGTAAGTAGGGCTTTGGTACCACAAGGTCGTAGCGCGCTGTCTGGAGTGGCACGAAGTCCAGCCCGAAGTGTTGAGCGGCGGATCGAACTCCGATTCCGACATCCGCCTGATGTCCGGCAATGACTCTGGCCACGTCAAAATGAGAAAACACGATCCGGTCGTACCCGTGAACGTGCGTCGGTTCTATCCTGGACGATCGCAGCCGCTGATCGAGCAACAATCTCGCCCCGGAACCCTCTTCTCGATTCACGAGTGCCACCATCGGTTCCACAAGATCCGCGGCAGTGTGAATGGACTTTGGATTGCCCCGGCGAACAAGAAATCCTTCTTCCCACGCGGCGAATGTCACGACGTCGTAGCCGGATCCTTTCAGTGCTTGATTAAGAAACGGAAGATTCGATTCGCCGGTCACTGGATCGAAGAGATGCATGCCGGCGACATGCACTTCGCCTCGTTGCAACGTTTGGAGGGCCGCCGTGCTGCCCATGGTCCATCCGATCACCGATGTCTGATCTTTCAGACGTCGCATGTGCTCACCGATCAAAAAAATCGCCGGATCGCAACCGGCTACAGAGATTTCTTGTGCGATTGCGTCTCGATCGCGTGAGAGTGTGACGCGGATCGTGCTGCCGGGCAGCGTTCTGTCCGTCCCGGTGACGTACCCGTCGGCAGGGACGGCGAAGGCCAGTTGCTCGCCCAAATCGGTGACGGGTCGCACAACCGTTCGCTTTCCAACCGTGGAGACTTTCACGCGGATAGAACGAGATTGTGTTCTTTCTTGAGGGGGAAGATTGCCGATCAACGTGCCGTCCATGAATTCTTCTGACGGGATCAGGCTGAACAGATCTTCAACACGGCAAACCAGTACTGAAGCCAACTGGAGAGCAACAGCGGTTGTCGGCAAATAGAGGTTTGACTCGATGGAGGACACGGCCTGGCGCGTAATTCCCGCTCGCCTGGCGAGTTCGACTTGAGAGAAGCCTCGCTTTATGCGGATAGATTTGAGGTGATTGAAAAATCGAACGATGTTTTTCGATTGTTTCCGAGTCCGCATAGTGATGGGGGGTATATCAATTATATTTGTCATGTGTCAATCATTATGTACTCATTTTTTCATATTTAGATGGAAAACAGTGTGATCACGTTCGATTTAAATCAATTTTTATATAATGAAATGTTAATTATTTATATTGTTGACAAAGATACATTAGTTTAGATATAAGAAAAACCGTCAATCATGATCGGTAATGTAAAGATTATTGAGTCATCGCGAAACAGGAGTCAGAAACCGTGTCTGCATCGGATCAAAGCGTAGCGAATCCATACTCAGATCGGGCCGTCGAGCAAGCAATCTTGCTCGCATTGAAAGGGATTCAGTTTGGGTCCGTTGAGATCATCGTTCATGATTTCAAAGTGGTTCAGATTGAACGGAAGGAAAAGACGCGGTTTGATCGTCCAGCTGCTCGATCGATTTCACGATCGACCAATGACGATCCAACGTCATTCACAGAGGAGCAAACCATACGGCAGATTCGGCCATCCAGATAACTGGAGCCCACGCCGTACATTCGTTTCATTGCTAGGCGGACTGACCGGACTACCGGAAGTTCCTGCGTCATAGAGGAACGCGACATGAGAGTTTTTGGTTCAATCATCTTGCTTGTGATCATGATGATCGCCTTTATACGCGTTTCGCCGGTTATGGCGGTAGAGGAAGGGCAATTCGTCAAGAAGGACGGCAAGTGGGAGTACTATCCGGGCGAAGACCCCGGCTTGAAATACCTCTACCTGAAAGGATTGATCACCGGAGAAGAATACAGCAAAGGCTTGAAGGTCATCGAAACCAAGGAGCGACTCACGAAGCCGAGCTTCACGATCGATGTGAACAACGGATTGAACATCCGTGTCGGGGAGAAGTTTCTGCTCAAACTCCGGCTTCTGACACAAGTTCGCTACACGCACAGCATGTACAACGAAGCCTGGGGGACGATCGGGGACTCCAGAAATCCGGAGATCCTCGGCGGCCAAGTCGAATATCGGGCATTCCGCTATCAGAGTGACTCGAATCTATTTTCGGTTCCCCGTCTTCAGCTCCAATTCATGGGACATGCCTTCGATCCCGACATTCGCTATAACTTTTCTCTGGCACTGAACCAGACGGCGTGGGATCAAGAAGGGGGCAGCGGACGAGCCGGTCTGGTCGATGCCTACGTCTCGTCCTGGCACATTCCCTGGGCCACTGTTCAAGTGGGTCAACAGCGGGTGTGGTTCAATCGGGCGCTCATCGCCTCAGCCGCGACGAATTCGTTTGCCGATCCGATGATTGTCCAAGGTGTGTTTGCATCCAACCTGCAAGGCAGCCGCGACGTGGGGATCAACATTTTAAGCGACGAGGACCGGTACAAGTTCAACTATGCCGTCGGCATTTGGGGAGGAGTCGGAGCAAACCTCACGCGGGAAGGCACGTCGGTCAGTCAGAATGTATTGCCCCAAACCGGGGCCGGAGGGCCCAATGCGGGAACGACCAGAACGTACAACTATGACACTCGTTTTCTGACGGGTGAAATGATGTACACAGTGAGGCTGCTCTATAAGATCGCAGGGAATCCCGGATACGGTCAGGGAGACATCCTCAACTCCCGGACTCCCCAAGCGGCCATCGCATTCGGCTATGCCTACAATCCGGCTCAAAATTATCTGAGCTCGATCCGATCCGACATCGTCGAGCGGGCCTTTCGTCAGCGGGTGGCCAAGGCCTACAACGGCCGGTTGCTCGGTGGAGGCATTTACGATTTTCACACCTATGAGCTGGATTTCATCGCGAAGTATCAGGGTTGGTCGATTCAAGCCGAGGGGTTTTACAGGGATCAAAACGTGCGGAACGCGGATAGCGGAGGCAGGCCTTTCGACCTCGGAACAATCCCGACAAGCCCGCTCGCCGTCGGCCCTCCGGTGGCACTCGGTGATGCTTGGGGCTGGTACGTGCAGGTGGGCAAGTACGTCATCCCGCGCAAACTCGAACTCGCGGTCCGATACGGAGTGCTTGACCCTTCAATCAGGCAAAAACAAGACCTGACCAAAGAACTTGGTGTCGCCATCAGCTACAGCTTTGACGGCACTTACAATAATCGCCTCATTCTCGATTACTCGCACATCACGATGGGAAGCGGTGGGCGCGCTCCGGATCGGTTCCCGTTCGAGAACTTGCCGGGATTCGGCCTGGATCTCGTCGAAAACCGGTTCAACATCCAGTACCAGTTTTACTTCTAGCGCACATGGAACGGCATAGGCACAAGGAGATTCCCATGGCATTCACGCATACCCTTCGCACATTCTTCTTTATCGGTATCATCGTCTTCACAGGATCGGTAATTCCCCCTGCGCATGCCCAATCCGAGATCCTCACCGTCGCGGCGGCCAGCAGCCTCAAAGACGTGTTTCGAAAAATACTGCCGCTCTTCGAAGCGCAAAACCGCAGCGTCACCGTGCGGGTCATTTATGGTCCGTCCAAAACCATCCTGAAGCAAATCGAACAGGGCGCACCGGTCGACGTCTTTCTCCCTGCACTGTCCGAAGAGATTGACCAGCTGGAACGGAAAGGGCTGATCCTTCAAGAGACCAAACAGGTCTACGCCCAGACGGCGCTCGTCTTGATCACCAGTAAGACGTTCCCGGCGCACTTCGGCTCCATTCAAGATCTTGAGACGAAGCCGGTGAGACATATTGCAATCGGGGATCCCTCGACGTCGGCCGTCGGCAAAGACGCGCTTCAGTTCCTGAAATCCCGGAACCTCGTATCGCGCCTGAAATCTCAATTCATCTACGGAGAACATTCCCGAGCCGTGCTCGATCTTGTCGCGACGGGAGAGGCGGAGCTGGGCGTCGTGTATCGGACCGATGCAATCGAATTCAAACAGGTGCGCATCGTCGACACGGCGCCGCCCGAGAGTCACAGGCCGATCACTTACGGAGTCGCCTCGCCTTGGACGGCGGATAACGTGTCGGGAGCCCACGACTTTGTTTCGTTCCTGCTGACGGAGAGCGTCCAGGCAGAACTCAAACAATACGGATTCGAGCCGGTTGTCGCGGATGTCAGCTTCACGCAGCGGCAGGAGATCAAACCATGAGGAAATGGAACGGCGGCAACAATCGCAACGTTACGTGGTTTGTCCGCACCGTGCTTATTCTAAGCATCGGCCTCGTAACTGGCTGCGCGGGTGCGTCAGCGATTCCACAGACGGTCATTTATAAATCGGGACTCAATCGGGTGTACTTGGAGAAAGATCCGGATTCCGTTTCGAACACCCATCCGGTGACGTTGACTCCGAGCGAGGTCGGTTCGTTGCTGCGGGGAGTGCGTGTCTGGAAACAGCGGAATTTTGTCCACCGGCTCTATTCCGGAGAGGCCGAGCGGACGAGAGCGTTTCGCAATGAAGAGGTGACTGTGCTCGCGCCGGCCCTCTCCAAAGCCTTGGAGCTGACCTCACCCGATCAGCGTGTCTATTTCCACCTCGGTCACGTGACCGAGTACGGAGAAGAGGAAACCACATCCGGTTGGCTGTCCATTCGAGGAAATCTGCTCTATCTGACCTTGAGCGAGGTCCATGACCGGCATAGTCCCGGACCGGACATCAGCAAGTACGACCGTCAGATGCCGAACGTTCCGGAACAGGCTCCGGGCTTTCATGTGACGTTTGAACCGGAAGAGCATCTGTACAAGGCCCGTTCCGGATGGAGACTGTTCACACTCGATCAACGAGAGGAGCTGCAGATTCGGTACCGAGAGGCGTTGGACGCGCTGACAAAAACGCCACAGCCGTGAACACAATTTCCGGCACGACCGGCCAGAGGAGATTTCCGTCGCTGGTCATCGAATCATGAGGTGACGTCATGACCATTCTTGTTGTGGGCGGTGATTCTGCAAAAATGTTCCGGCGGTGTGCTGCCGACACGAGGAGACACGTGGAACATTGGACCGGACGCAAGTCTCGCGATCTGGTGCGGTCGATCCCGAAAGCCACCGATGCGATCGTCGTGGTGCTTGACCGGGTGAGTCATGCGCTGGCGAAGAGAGTGCGGAGAGAAGCGGTGCGCCGCGGTCTTCCCGTCTACTTTCAGAAACGAGGCCGCCAGGTCGATGCCGGTGCTCAGGCGGGACCGGACTGGTTGGACCCACTCCGGTATCGGGAGGACCCATGATGGCAGACGGTGTGATCGGAAGACCATCCCACGTCGGTATCGTGGCCGGAACGGCCGAGGGAGCCGCACTCTGCTATCGGATGCTCTCGGCGTATGCGGAAACGCTGCTTCCCCCTGAGGTTCACCCGCAACTCACCGTCCATGCCTTTCCGCAATCGGCCTATCTGGCGTTGATAGACGGGAACGATTGGAACGGTGTGGCGGCGCTGATGTCGCGGTCGGCGACGATCTTGGCACGAGCGGGAGCCGACCTCATCGTTTGCCCGAACAACACCCTGCATCGAGTCTTCAAACTGGTCGACTCGCCGGCTCCCTGGCTCCACATCGCGGACATCGTGGCAGCTGAGACCGCCCGTCTGGGATACCGTCGAGTCGGATTGCTTGGCACACAAACCGTCATGGAAGGATCGATGTATGCGGGTAAGCTGGAGGAACTCGGCATCGAATTGCTCGTGCCGGGCAAAGAGGAGCGAATTCACATTCAGCGTATCATCAGAACCGAATTGATTGTGGGACGGCGGACACACGTATCCCGCGCGGACGTGTCGCACATCATCGCCGGGCTGGCGAGTACAGGCGCAGAAGCCGTCATTTTGGGTTGCACGGAGCTCCCCCTGCTGTTCGCGGAAGACCATTCGGCTCTCCCGCTGCTGGATTCGACGCGCCTGCTTGCACAAGCCGCCATACGACAGATCGGCGGCCGCGCGCCCGGATCTCAGACATGGCCTGCAACCGTGACCAGCCACCTCTCACACGCGTAAATAAGGAGCATCATGAAGCAATACGCCGGATTCATTCTTGTGGCCTTCTCACTCTTCTTTGCAAGCCGTGCGCTCGCCGCGGGCGACATAACCCTGCTCAACGTCTCGTACGACCCGACGCGCGAGCTCTACCAGGAATTCAACGCGGCCTTCACCAAACATTGGTTGGCCAAGACCGGCCGGTCCGTCGCGATCAAGCAATCCCACGGCGGTTCCAGCAAGCAGGCGCGCGCCGTCATCGACGGCCTTGAAGCCGACGTCGTCACCTTGGCACTGGCCTATGATATCGACGCCATTGCGGAGAGAGCTTCTCTGCTTCCCGCCGAATGGCAGACTCGACTGCCGCATAACAGCGCTCCGTATTCTTCGACGATCGCCTTTCTGGTCCGCAAAGGCAACCCCAAGGGCATCAAGAATTGGGACGATCTGGTCAAACCCGGCGTCTCCGTCATTACACCGAACCCCAAAACCTCCGGAGTCGCCCGATGGAACTACTTGGCCGCCTGGGGCTATGCGCTGAAACAATCCGGTGGAGACGAAGCCAAAGCCAAGGACTTCATCGCCCGTTTGTTCAAGAACGTGCCGGTGCTCGACTCCGGCGCGCGTGGTGCGACGACGACGTTCGTGGAGCGCGGGATCGGCGACGTCCTGATCAACTGGGAAAACGAAATCCTCCTGAGCGGCGAAAGTCTGGGAAAAGACAAATTCGACATCGTCGTGCCGCCGATCAGCATTCTGGCGGAGCCTACGGTCAGTCTGGTGGACAAAATCGTGGACAAACGGGGTACTCGAGAAGTCGCACAGGCCTATCTCGAATACCTCTATTCGGAGGAAGGGCAGACCATCGCCGCCAAGCATTACTATCGTCCCAGCCTCCAGTCCGTCGCCGCCAAACAGACCAAATTCCCAAAAATCGAGCTGTTCACGCTGGAAGAGTTTTTCGGGAACTGGAAGAACGCCAATAAGACGCACTTCGCCGATGGCGGGACTTTCGATCAAATCTACCTCCAAGGCGAAAAGGCCGGTCGATGAACAGCCTCAAAAGACGACGCCTGTCACGTATGTGGCGAACCAACGTGGTTTTCTTCGCAACCACGATGGGGATCGGCCTGCTGTTGCCGGCCTTCGGCCTCGCTGAAACCGAGGACAAGGAGATCCTGAACGTCTCGTACGACGTGTCGCGGGAGTTTTACAAGGACTACAACGCCGCCTTCGTCAAGTACTGGCGGGAGAAAACCGGTCAGCGAGTGGTCGTCAAGCAATCCCACGGCGGCTCGTCGGCGCAGGCGCGGGCCGTCCTCGGCGGGCTTGAGGCCGACGTCGTCACCATGAACCAGGAAAGCGACATCGCCGTCCTTTCCGAGAAGGGTAAGCTCGTCCGGGAAGACTGGCGGCTTCGGTTTCCCCATCGCAGCGTCCCCTCCACGTCGACCATCGTGTTTCTCGTCCGCAAGGGAAATCCAAAGCACATTCGCGACTGGGACGACCTCGCCAAGCCGGGTATCGCCATCGTCATGCCGAACCCCAAAACCTCCGGAAACGGTCGATACAGCTTCCTGGCCGCCTGGGGCCAGGTCCTGAAGCGGGGTGGCACCGACAGGGAAGCCAGGGATTTCATCCGCCGGTTCGTGCAAAACGTCCCGGTTTTCGACACAGGCGGACGCGGGGCCACGACGACGTTCGCCCAGCGCGAGATCGGCGACGCCCTGCTTACGTTCGAAAATGAAGTCTCCCTGATCCAAAAAGAATTGGGCGCGGATCGGTTCGACGTGGTCTACCCGAGCGTCAGCGTCCTCACAGAAACGCCCGTCGCCGTCGTGGATGCCGTGGTCGACAAGCGCGGCACGCGAACGATCGCCGAAGCGTACCTCGAATATTTGTATTCGGACGAGGGGCAGGAGCTTGCTGCGAAACATCATTACCGCCCCAGCCTCGCCCGCATCGCGGACAAGTACGCCGCGCGATTCCCTGCGAGCACGTTGTGGTCGGTCGACGACCTCTTGGGTGGATGGAAACAGGCGATCAACACGCACTTTGCCGACGGCGGAACGTTCGATCAAGTCTATGACGAGATCGCACGGCAGCGGAAATGAATGCCGTCGAACGACCGCAAAGGAATCGTATGTCTTTCGCGTTGAAACAACCGAGCGTTCTTCCGGGATTCGGCCTGACGCTGGGGTTCTCGTTGTTCTATCTCAGCCTCATCGTGTTGATTCCTCTCAGCGGGATGTTCATTAAGACCAGCACCCTGACGTGGGCGCAGTTCTGGGAGACCGTCACGCAGCCCCGCGCGATCGCCTCCTACCAGTTGACGTTTGGCGCCTCGCTGATCGGCGCTCTGATCAACGGTTTGTTCGGATCGCTCGTGGCCTGGGTCCTGGTGCGGTACCGTTTTCCCGGCCGCTCGTTCGTGGATGCCCTTGTAGACCTTCCCTTTGCGCTTCCGACGGCCGTCGCCGGCATCGCGCTGACCGCCATCTATTCGTCGAACGGCTGGCTGGGCCGTCATCTGGAGCCGCTGGGTATCAAGGTGGCCTTTACGCCGCTTGGTGTCTTGGTGGCCCTGACCTTCATCGGATTGCCCTTCGTCGTCCGCACCGTGCAACCCGTTCTCCAGGCGCTGGACAAGGAAGCCGAAGAAGCCGCCATCACCCTGGGCGCCAACCGCTGGCAAACCGTTCGCGCCGTGATTCTTCCGGAGCTGTGGCCCGCCATTTTCACAGGCATGGCCATGGCGTTCGCGCGCGCCGTCGGAGAATACGGGTCGGTCATCTTCATCGCCGGCAACATGCCGCTCAAGTCGGAGATCACTCCGTTGCTGATCATGACCAAGTTGGAGCAGTATGATTATGCGGGAGCGACTGCGCTGGGGGTCGTCATGCTCGTCGTATCGTTCGTGTTGTCGCTGCTCATCAACTTGCTCCAATGGTGGAGCAGCGACCGGCGGGAGACGCACTGAGGAAACGCCTATGCCTGCGGATATCGCTCTAAGAGCCAAAGGTACGACCTGGAAAGTTTCGTTGACGACGGAACATCCGCTGGTCCGCTGGGGATTCATCGCCCTGGCGCTGGGATATCTCACCCTGTTTCTGTTCATCCCACTCGTCGCGGTCTTTGCGGAGGCCTTGAAAAACGGACTTTCCGGCTATGTGGTGTCGTTCATGGACGAGGATGCGCTGGCCGCCATCCGCCTGACGCTGTTGGCGGCGTCCTTGGCGGTTCCCCTGAATACCGCGTTCGGCATCGCCATCGCCTGGGCCGTTTCCAAGTTCGAGTTCGTCGGCAAACAGGTCTTGATCACGATCATCGATATTCCGCTGGCCGTCTCTCCCGTCATTGCCGGGTTGATCTACGTGCTTCTCTTCGGCTTGCAAGGGTGGCTGGGACCGTGGCTCTCCGAGCACGATATCAAAATCATCTTCGCCTTGCCGGGCATCGTGCTCGCCACTCTCTTCGTCACCGTTCCGTTCGTTGCTCGCGAGCTCATCCCCTTCATGCAGTCTCAGGGAAGGGAGGAGGAGGAAGCCGCCATCACGCTGGGCGCGTCAGGATGGCAAACGTTCATCCGCGTCACGCTTCCCAACATCAAATGGAGTCTCCTCTACGGGGTGATCTTGTGCAATGCGCGGGCGATGGGTGAGTTCGGTGCGGTATCGGTGGTCTCCGGTCATATCCGCGGGCTGACCAATACGATGCCGCTGCACGTCGAAATTCTCTATAACGAGTACAACGCCGTGGCGGCCTTCGCGGTGGCATCGCTCCTGACGCTGTTGGCCATCGTGACGCTGGCGGCCAAGAGCATCGTCGAGCACAAATATGTCTCGGTCGAGGCGGCCGAAGAGCCGCTCAAGACGCACTGATCAAGGAGCCTCGCCATGAGCATTCGGGTCGACCATATCACCAAGCGATTCGGCACCTTCACCGTGTTGAACGACGTCAGCCTCGACGTTCCGTCCGGTGAGCTGATCGCGCTCCTCGGCCCTTCCGGCTGCGGCAAAACCACGCTGCTGAGAATCCTCGCCGGACTGGAACAGCCGGACCAAGGGCGGATCGTCCTCAACGACGTCGAAGTGACGGATCGACACATCTCCGAGCGCCACGTGGGATTCGTGTTCCAGCATTACGCTCTGTTCCGGCACATGACCGTGGCGGACAACGTCGCATTCGGTTTGAAAGTGCTGCCCCGCGCGCAACGCCCCTCGGCCGAGCGCATCCACAAAAAGGTTCACGAATTGCTCGCGCTGGTGCAGTTGCAAGCGATGGCGAATCGATATCCAACCCAGCTTTCAGGAGGCCAGCGGCAACGAGTCGCGTTGGCCCGAGCGTTGGCCGTGGAACCGAAACTGCTGCTGCTCGACGAGCCCTTCGGCGCCTTGGATGCCAAAGTCCGTAAAGAACTGCGCCGCTGGCTTCGACGGCTCCATGACGAATTGCACATTACGAGCATTCTCGTGACTCACGATCAAGAGGAGGCGCTGGAAGCGTCCGACCGAGTCGTCGTCATGCATCAAGGGCAGATCGAGCAGATCGGCACGCCGGACGAAGTCTATGAACAACCGGCCACCCCGTTCGTATACCACTTTCTCGGAGACGTCAACGTGTTCCATGGACGGATTCCCCATGACCGATCCGCTCAGGAGCATCCGAACGGAGAATTCGCCCTCCCCGAGGACTTGGAGGACGAGCATGAAGTCACGTTCGTCCGTCCCCACGACCTGGAACTGAGTCGGCACCGCACCAACACTTCGCAGCTCGAAGCGTCCGTGCGTTATGTGCTCACCGCCGGGTCGCGCGTCCGGGTCGAATTGCTCGCCGTGCACTCGTCCCAAACGATCGAGGTCGAATTGACCAAAGAGCGCTATCGTGAGTTGGAGTTACGGCAAGGTGACGTGGTCTTTGTGCACCCGAGGCAGCTGCAAGTGTTCAGGGTGCCCAGTTCCTAACGTTCTGGTAACGACGTGACGTGCACGCGGCGGCCTTTCCGGTAGAGATGCTTGATACATGAGGGAACATCCATGACACAGAAGCCTCGTTTCGTGCTGTTTGCCCACAATGCGACCTATGACAAGCTCCACCAGGTGGCGACACTCGGCATGACGGCTGCTGCAATGGGGAAAGACGTGATCGTCGTGCTGCTCTTCTGGACGATCAAGAAACTGGCGGAAGGGAGGATTGATGAAGTGGATTTCCCGCCGGAATATGCTTCTTCGGTCGACGAGGTCGCGCGTCTGTTAAAGGAGAAAAAGGTTCCCAAGATTTCAGAGATGTTCGAAGACGCCAGACTCGTGGGTACATTCCAGTTGATCGCCTGCAGCGCAGGACTGGAGTACATGGGCGTGGAAGAACAAGCGGTCACGGCGCGGGTGGATGCGGTCATGGGGCTGCCGACCATTCTGACGTTGACCGCCGGCGCAGAAACCACATTGTTTATCTAGCGTCCGGAACGGGAGAGAACACCGGCAATGGTTATCACGGTCAATGGAAAACCCGAAGACATTCAGGCGTCGGTTCTCTTGGATCTTCTGCGTGCCAAGCAGATTGAACCACAGATGGTTGCCGTGGAGCTGAACGACGTCATGATCGAACGGGATCGGTTGGACAGCACGCCGCTGAAGGAGGGAGATCGTGTCGAGTTCTTGTTTTATATGGGAGGCGGCAGGTGACTGTTCACGGACATCGCGATGTTACGGAACTGATCGGTAATACTCCGCTGGTTCGGCTGAACCGGCTCTCGCCGGAGGGTGGTGCGACCATCTATGCCAAGGTGGAAAGCACAAACCCAGGCGGCAGCGTGAAGGACCGAATTTGTCTCAATATGATCAATGAGGCTGAGCGGAGCGGAAGACTGAAGCCCGGCGCCACGATCGTCGAGCCGACCAGTGGAAACACCGGCATCGGTCTGGCGCTCATCGCGGCCGTGCGCGGGTACAAATTGATCCTTGTCATGCCGGAAACCATGAGTCTGGAACGGGTCAGTCTCTTGTCTTCGTATGGAGCGGAACTGGTGCGCACTCCCGGCTGGGAGGGGATGCTGGGTTCGATCAGGGAAGCCGACTGTATCGTGAGCCGGGACCCGTCATACTTCAAGCCGGATCAATTCTCGAATCCCGCGAACCCGGCGATGCATCGAAGCACGACGGCCGTGGAAATTTGGAACGCGCTGGACGGCCGGATCGACGCGTTCGTCGCCGGCGTCGGCACCGGCGGGACGATCACGGGTTGCGGCGAAGTGTTCAAGGAACGGAACCCGGCGGTTCGCGTCATCGCCGTAGAACCGGCGGCATCTCCGGTTCTTTCCGGAGGCCCTCCCGGCCCTCACAAGATCCAGGGGATCGGAGCCGGGTTTGTGCCGGTCATCTTGAATCGGAAAATCATGGATGGAGTGATAACGATCACGGACGACGAGGCCTATCGCATCTCCAAGCGCCTGGCCAGCTGGGAGGGTTTGCTCGGAGGAATTTCTTCAGGAGCGAACGTGGCGGCGGCTCAACAGGTGGCTGTGGAGCTCGGTCCGGGCAAGACGGTAGTCACCGTGCTCTGCGATACCGGCGAGCGATACCTCAGCATGGAAAAGTATTTCTCTACGAACTGATAGTGGTAACCACATGGGATTCACGGAAGATCAGATCACGCGATACAGCCGCCATATTCTCCTGCCGGAGGTCGGCGGGAAAGGCCAGAAGAAAATTGCCCGGTCGCGCGTCTTGATCGTAGGGGCGGGCGGTCTGGGATCTCCGGCGGCGTTATATCTGGCTGCAGCCGGTGTCGGCACCATCGGCCTGATCGATGACGATGTCGTGGACTTGTCCAATCTCCAGCGGCAAGTGATTCACCGTACTCCCGACGTCGGACGCCTCAAGGTGCTCTCGGCGAAAGACAAAATACAGGCTCTCAACCCCGATGTTGCGGTGGCCATGCATGAAACGAGGCTGATGGCTGCAAACGCGCTCGAATTGATCCGCGGCTATGATGTCGTCCTCGACGGAGTGGATAATTTCCCGGCCAAGTTTCTCATCAATGACGCCTGCCACTTTGAAGGAAGGCCGCTCGTGCATGGAGGCATTCTCAGGTTCGAGGGGCGCGTCACCACCATCGTGCCGCGGCAATCGGCCTGCTACCGGTGCGTCTTCGGGCAACCGCCGCCGCCCGGTTTAGTGGCAAGTTGCCAGGAAGCCGGTGTATTGGGAGTACTGGCGGGCGTGATCGGAACCATTCAGGCGAGCGAAGCGCTCAAATTAATTCTCGGTATCGGTCGGCCTTTGACCGATCGGCTGCTTGATTTTGACGTTCGACATA
Source organism: Nitrospira sp. (assembly GCA_019636815.1). Lineage (GTDB taxonomy): Bacteria > Nitrospirota > Nitrospiria > Nitrospirales > Nitrospiraceae > Nitrospira_D. The sequence continues at coordinate 54,879 of JAHBWT010000004.1, read as the reverse complement.
CCGTGTTCCGCGAGATCAGAGTGAAGCGCAATCCCAGGTGCCCGCTTTGCGGCGAGCACCCGACCATCACCGAACTCACGGACCACGAACAGGAGGTCTGCCAAGTACGGACTCCCCCTGCCGGTGATTCAGGAAGAAGATGAGACCGCATATCCACGAGCCTTTGAGACGACAGGTAACAGATCCATTACACCTGCGGGCATCATGCCCGCTCACAGCAGAAAGGACAACGCAATGAGTCAGAACGACACGAGAACCAGCCTGAGCGCCCAAGCGGCGCGCAACCTCGCCACCGCCACCGTCACCGCGGTGCAGATGACTGAAATCACTCCGCGGTGGCTCCACAAGTTGTTGCCGTGGGTCGACGTCGATGGCGGCGTGTACCGCCTCAATCGGGTCGCCAAAGCCGCGAAAGGCAAACCGGCCAACGAATTCGGCGACGTGAAGGTGGAACTGTTGACGGTCGATACCGGTGAGCCGCAACTGCCGGCTACGTTCGTCGATTATGAATTGCATCCGCGTGAATACCATCTGAGTACCATCCAAACAGTCATTCATACGCACACGCGGGTGACCGACCTGTACAGTAATCGTATCGACCAGCTGCGCGAACAGGTGCGTCTGACGGTTGAAGCGGTGAAGGAGCGCGAGGAGTGGGAACTGCTGAACCACCCGGAATTCGGACTCTTGAAAGAGGTGGTTGCTCAGCAGCGTATCGAGACCCGCAAGGGGACTCCCACGCCGGATGATCTGGACGAGCTGTTGACGCTGGTCTGGAAGAAGCCGGCTTTCTTTCTCGGTCATCCCAAAGCGATCGCGGCATTCGGGCGTGAAGCGACCAGGAGAGGGGTGCCGCCTCCCACCGTGAGCCTCTTCGGCTCGCCGTTCCTTACCTGGCGAGGCATTCCATTGGTTCCAACCAATAAATTGGCGATCGACAAGGAGGGCAAGACGAGTCTCCTACTTCTGCGCGTGGGTGAATCGCAGCAAGGCGTCGTCGGTCTGCAGAAGGCCGGGGTCGCCGGCGAGCTTGAGCCCGGCCTCTCCGTCCGCTACATGGGCACCAACGATCACGGGATCGCCTCGCATCTCATCACACGCTATTTCTCCACGGCGGTGCTGACGGATGATGCGATCGCCCGTCTCGATAATGTCTCGACCAAGTTCTATCACGAATATGTCTATCCGAAAGGCTGACACGATGACCACACACAACCCGATCAACCATGACACCGATTCGTTCGACACGGTGTTGATCACGCAATTAGCGAATGAGTTGTACAGGGATTCCGCCATCACTGCCCAATCATCATCACTGATTTCCGCAGCGTCGTCTGTGTTGCCGGTTACGCCGACTGCCCTCGGTGGAATACCGGGAGGCGTGCCGGGCATTGCCGGAACGCCCTCGACATTCCCGGCTTCATTCGTCACTGTCCCGACGATAGACAGGCCGGACAATCCGGGCCTAGCGGGCGGCTATCCCTTGGCGACCACAACGACTCATCCGCCGGTCCATGCCGGGCAAACAGAACCTCCTGATCTGTCACCGGCACGAAAAGAGCTTGGCTCCGGCGAGCACAGGACCGACTCCGACGAGGTGTACCCATTCGGGGAACCTCGTTGCAACGGCAGCTTCAGCGCGCGGGAGGTGTATGCCGATACGGTCGACGCCGCTCCGGCGTTCTACTTTCTACGTGAAGCCGGGTCACGCGCCGGCTCGGCAGCACGAGAGCCCGCTGCCGGTCCCACATTGTCGATAGTCGAGGTGGACGCGATCCGGCGGGACTTTCCCGTGCTTCACCAACGAGTCCACGGTCGCCCGCTCATCTGGTTCGACAACGCCGCCACCACGCAGAAGCCGCGGGGCGTCATCGACGCCACGTCTCGTTTCTACGGCCGCGATAATTCCAACATCCACCGCGCTGCTCACGCCTTGGCGGCCCGCGCAACGGATCTCTACGAGGGCGGGCGTGAAAAAGTGCGGCAGTTCATCGGCGCGGCCGACACCAAGGAAATCGTCTTTGTCCGCGGCACCACGGAGGCCGTCAATCTGGTGGCCCAGACTTATGGGCGTGCCCATATCGGCCGAGGCGACGAAATCCTCCTGACCGTGATGGAACATCATGCCAACATCGTGCCCTGGCAGATCCTGGCCGAGCAGACCGGGGCCTTGCTGCGGGTCGCGCCGATCAACGACGCCGGCGAATTGATCCTCGAACAGTTTGCTCCGCTGCTCGGCCCTCGCACCAAGCTGGTGGCGGTGACGCAGGTCTCGAACGCCTTGGGGACGATCAATCCGGTCGAAGCGATCATTGGGATGGCCCATGCGCAAGGGATACCGGTCCTGGTGGACGGCGCACAGTCCGCGCCGCATCTCCCGATCAACGTGCAGGCCATGGGCTGCGACTTCTTCGTGTTTTCAGGACACAAAATATTCGGACCGACCGGCATCGGCGTGTTGTACGGCAAAGCCGCCTTGCTGGAAGAGATGCCGCCCTATCAAGGGGGCGGCAACATGATCAAAGACGTGACGTTCGAGAAGACGACGTACCAGGGAGCTCCGCAAAAATTCGAGGCGGGCACTCCGGATATCGCCGGAGTGGTGGGCCTCGGCGCAGCGATCGACTATCTCACCCGGATAGGCATGCCCGTCATCGCCGCGTATGAACACGAGTTGTTGGAGTACGCGACACAGGCGCTCTCATCCGTTCGCGGGCTCCGTCCCATCGGGACGGCCGCCGTCAAGGCCAGTGTGCTGTCGTTCGTCATGGACGGCATGCCGAACGAGCAGATCGCCAGGCATTTGGATCGGCACGGCATCGCGGTGCGGGCCGGGCACCACTGCGCTCAGCCCACTGTGCGTCGATTCGGGCTGGAAGGGACCGTCCGCCCGTCGCTGGCGTTCTACAACACGCGCGACGAAATCGATATTCTCGTGCAGGCACTGCACGACCTCCGGCGCCGCTGACCGCCATGGAAGACGACACGATGCGGCAGCAGGAAACCGCGGCGTCCACCTGGAGTCTCGATCAGATTGTGACGGAGCTGCGTGCCTCGCGCGAGCTGACCCACAACATCAGACATCACGGACGGATTCACGAGTTGCCCTCTCGGAACAGATTGCTCGGCATCGTGGAGGGCCTGTGCGCCGCCTTGTTTCCGACGCACTATGGCCGGGCTGATTTGAATGAGACGAACATCGACTATTTCGTCGGCCATACCTTGAACCAAACGTTGCCTCTCTTGCAGGATCAAGTTCGCAGGGGATTGCTGTTCGCCTCCCAGCCCGATGACCAACCGGGGCAGCCGACCCTCGACCGCAAGGCCGGGGAAATCACCGGCGCCTTCGCCAGCCAGCTCCCGGCCATACGGGCGCTGCTCTTCACCGACTTACAGGCCGCCTACCAAGGCGATCCGGCGGCCACCAGCGCGTCGGAGATTCTGCTCTGTTATCCCGGCATGACCGCCGTCATCTATTATCGCATCGCCCACGCCTTGTATGGCCTGGGCGCGCTGTTGGTCGCTCGCTTGATCTCGGACATCGCTCATTCGTCGACCGGCATTGATATTCATCCGGCCGCCGAGATCGGCAGCCATTTTTTCATCGATCATGGGACCGGCGTCGTCATCGGTGAAACGACCGTCATCGGCCGGCGCGTCCGTCTCTATCAGGCCGTCACTCTCGGCGCCAAGCGCTTCACGGAAGGCGAGCACGGCGTGCTCGTCAAAGGAGAACCCCGCCATCCGATCGTGGAGGACGATGTCGTCGTCTATGCCGGAGCCACGATCTTGGGGCGCATCACGATCGGCCGAGGGTCGATCATCGGCGGCAACGTGTGGCTGACGCAGAGCGTGCCGGCCGGCAGCGATGTCGTCCAGGCGCAAATGCGCACGTCGGCCACCATCCAGCCAAAGGCGCTCGAGCAACGAATCGGGCAATGGACCATTTAGCCGTTCCCTGAGTGTAGTATGCGCAGCTCCATCACATATGATTCTTCGATTCAGATCGGCATGGCTCCCAACTCGCATGCGCTGGACCTTTCCGCTCGTGCCACTTGTTTGGTATTCGAGGACCAGGCTTCCAGGTCTCTTCTGGGTGAAGTCCGACATATTGCGCCCAGCGACGCGACGGTACTCATCATCGGTGAGACCGGTACCGGCAAGGAGTTGATCGCCCGCCATATTCATGAATTGAGCGATCGTCGATCGGGTCCGTTCGTGGCGTTCAATTGCGCCGCCATAAACGAATCACTCATGGAAAGCGAATTATTCGGCCATGAGCGTGGTTCGTTCACGGGGGCCGTCAGCGATAAAGCAGGATGGTTTGAGACCGCCCGGGGAGGATCGTTATTTTTGGATGAGATCGGGGATCTTCCCCTTCTCTTGCAGGCGAAATTGCTTCGGGTGATCCAGGAGCGGGAAGTCGTACGGGTCGGTTCGCGCCGCCCTATTCCGATTGATGCGCGATTGATCGCCGCGACAAATGTGAAGCTTGATGAGGCCGTCACAGCCGGCCGGTTTCGAGGAGACCTCTATTACCGGCTGAAGGTGGTATCCGTTGACCTTCCTCCGTTGCGGGAACGTCCAGGGGATATCATGCCGCTGGTTCGGCATTTTTTGAATCTCTACGGGGCGCGGCTCGGCTACGAACGAGTCGAGCTTGTTCCTGAAACAGTCCAGGCTCTTCTCTCGTATCCATGGCCGGGCAACATTCGTGAGCTTGAAAATTCCATCCACCATGCACTCCTCGTCTGCTCGGGAACGAGCATACGCCCTGACGACCTGCGCCTGCCCGTGTCTTCTCCACAGGAACCGAGAGTGGCGTCGGCGACGCTGCTTCCGCCGCTCGAAACGGCGCTGACTCATCTTTTTGCGAACAGGACAACGACACCGGATCTGTATCGACTGATTGATGAGACAGTCATTCGTATGGCGTACGTCTATTGCGAGCAGAATCAGCTTCGCACCGCTCGGCTTCTAGGCATCAGTCGAAATGTGGTTCGCGATCGCTTGATTCGGTACGGGATGCTCGGTTCTCAAGGAACGAAATAACGATCGCGGTGATGCCGCTTTCCTGACAGCATACGAACGTGAGATCAGGAGACGGTGGAGGAGATGAGAACGGCTCGAGTGATACCGGTTGTCCGAAGAGAAGACTGAGATCCGTGCTGAACCGATCAGCGTGCAGGCAGGGATCCGGATATCGTGCCAGGGTATGCTTCTGACTCCTGGCCGAATGGAACTCTCCGGTCTGACCTGTCGTGGGGATCTCGATAGACCAACTCCTCTCTGTCGAAATCATAATCTCCTACGTCGCAACTGCTCCAGCGTTGGACGAAGTAGTGATAATAGAACGTGTACAAGCCGTGATCCTTTGGGTTGTGCCTGAACACATATTCAGGCATCGTGCGGACATTCAAGTCCGGATGGTAATGTTGTAACCAAAGATAGTCTCCCAGGATGACCAGTTTGACGAGCGGGGGTTCGGAGTAAAATTTGAGCCTGACAGATTTTCCCATCGCGCGCAGCCGTTTGAGTAGTTCGATGCTGCGCCGAACCTCCTCTTGAAATAACTCCACAGAGTAGTCCGGATCGGCGATCGCGCAAATTCGGGCCCGCGCTTCCGGGCTGTATGGATTGACCAGTAAGATCTTGGCTCCCGTGCACCGCTCCAGGACGGAAGCCAAATCTCCGACCTGATCGGTCAACGTTCCATACCCGCTCGATCCGATCGCCATGACGGTCCGCCCCGTCCCTTGCTTCTCTTTGAGTTGCTTGATCCGTCTCCGCGCACTGGGCTCATGACTCGGATAATACGACACCAGGCCGGCGCCGATCGCCATTTTGGCCAGTGCTTTGTCACGAACGCTGAGGCGGATCACGTTCGCGAAGAGGATCAAGAGGCTTGCCACGATCGCTTCCAACATCAACAGAGATGTCCTGTCATCGTCGATCCTCGCCCAGTACACGAGAAATCTGTCTGCTATCGCCGGCAGGGAGAGAGCGATGGCGGCACTCAGGAACAGCACCGCGAGGTGATATCCGATTTGAGCGAAGCCGTTCACAAGAGTTTGTATTCGCGCAAATGCCATGGCCCTGAAGGATTCTCTTTCCACTTCTTCGCTCATCCATTCTTTCTTGAAATGGCGCAGAGCCAACACCGGCCATTTGTTCCGATCATAAGCATTCATCATAAGGGTTCAGTACGCGATGTGATCGGAAGCGATACAGGTTCCGATGTGCCTCATGGGCATAGACGTATACAGCGAGAATGAGAATAGAGTTATAAAATCAGCAACAGGATAGTTTCCACTCATATTTACGCAATAGGGCGTGCACTCAAATGAGAAAGCGCCATGACACGAGCAGTGCAGAAGTTATGCCTGGCGTATCCGGTTTGTTTCTTACCGTTTAGTCGATTTGCTGTTGATCGGCCAGCAGAAGATGCGTGGATGCTGTTGACTGATCAGCAGGGCGTGCTTTTAGTGTGCGATAACGATAGATAAAATGACCTACATTCATCAATCTCCTGTCGGAGCAATGCGAAACTCATGCACGGATTCAGTTGCCTCGAGTTTTTCTGACAGCCGCGATGCGCTCGAGCGGTCAATGGTGCGCAAGACCATGCTGTGACGACGCATGCGCCCTTCCGAGTCGAGATGATAGCTGAAGTTCGCGATGGTGAACCTATGGCTTTCTATCAATGTGCGCAGTGTGCTTTCGGTCATGTTGGAAGCTCGCGCGAACCGAACTTCGAAGTGGTAATAGGTCTGAGTGGGCATGCGTGCCTCAATCCAGCGAAGCATCGAGAGTATGCCGATCGTGAGCAAGACCGATACGACGAGCGGAAAGTAGAATCCGATTCCGGCCAGAATGCCTATGGCGGCCGTTATCCAGATTGACGCAGCCGTCGTGAGTCCCCGGACCGAGGGCCCATCCTTCATGATGACGCCCGCGCCCAAGAAGCCTATTCCAGTCATTATTCCTTGAGCCATTCTAGTCGGATCCAGTCTGACGAGCTCTGCGGTCACACGAACCCAATGGGCCTCATAGACGGTAACCAGCATCAGCAAACTGGATGCGGTACAAACCAGTGCATGTGTACGGAAGCCTGCCGGCCTCCCGTGATACGACCGCTCGTATCCGATCAGGGCCCCTGCAATTACCCCCGTGACCAAACGTAACACCATTTCCACGTCGTCCGCGGTCACGTTCAACTATCCACCTGTCCTCGAACAGCGCCACAATGCTTGTGCCTTCCTTGTACCATTGCCCAGCAATCCTGCCTGTCGGTTTTTGTTCTGCGATCGCCAGCCTTGAAACAGCTTCCAGCTCGGCGAGCGACGCGACGCGCGAAGGGCATGTGTCATTGGGAAAATGACATGATGAATGGGAGGAACATCGTCATCATTGAGCGGAGCCATAATTGCACCTCCCTTGTTTCGCTCCTAGGATGTCTTCGCGCGGACGATCGCCGCGTGCGGATCGCTCCTATTTTCCGTGCCGCCGTTATTCAGCACCGTCGTGTCGAACACCGTCGTCAGCTCTCCCGACCGTCGGTCGGCGGAGAGTGTGATGATGCCGAGGCCGGGGCAACTGCCGTCCGCGGCGTGGGCGACGGTCACCGGAAACGGACCGCGAAGGGCGACATAGATGCGATCGCCTTGCGGATTGCCGCCGAACGACACTTCCCCCAAATCGGGCGTCGGATCGTTGGACATGGGCGCTCCGAGGGTCTGCCCGCACACGCCGGTGGTGGTGAGGTCGTAGGAGCCTTCGTATTGACCGTCGAGCGTGTTCCAGGGGGGAGCCAACCGGAACACCTCGACGTTGTTCCGCACGCGATCGAACTGATGGAGATACCTAGCCGTGCCCGGCAGTCTGTTCCGAACCACCACCATGGCGTGCGCGTCACGGTTCGTCCCCGCCGGCAGATCCACGCCGGCGACTTTTCCGTTGTCCGGGTCTTCCCACACCGTCACGGGAGGCGGCTGATTCGGCGGGTTGAACGCGGGAGCCTGTGGATAATTCAGAGTAAAACGATAGATCGAAAATTCAGAGACACCCATCGCGGATGTCCCGGTATTGAGGTGTATGTACTCGGACGATTGCACGCCTCCGCACCCGGCCGCACGGACGACGGATAGATCGTACTCGGCGACGATCGCGATCGGAGTCGCGGTGACGTCCAGGACGAACATCCCGCCTCCGCCGAGGGTTGCGAAGGCGTGCCGATTGTTGCTGGCGGCGATCGGGCAGATCAAATTATTGGTCGGACGGATGCCCGCCGCCTGTTTCAGCGCCCCGGTGGGCGTAGTCGTGGGCTGATTGTCCGGCACCGTCCCGCTCACCGTGCAGGAGATTTCGTCCGCCGGATTGACATCCACTGCCACGGGCTGCGTGAGGATTCGCCCCGCTCCTCCGACCAAATCGAGACTGGCGGCGGCGTTGAAGACGAAACCAACCACCTGCCCCTGCGCATTTCTGACGATATCGACGCGTTCGGCAATGCGCCCGTTCTGATTGGCGACGATGAGATACCGCCCGTCCGGTGTCCAGAAGCTCATGTGGTTTTGCCGGCCAGTCGAGGTCTCGGTCGTCCGGAAGAGGCACACCGGCGCCTTCGTCTGTCCGTGTACGATGCCTAAATGGCCGCTGGCCACGAAGTTCAGCGCCATGTACACGTGATCCGGGCTGGGAAGGATTCCATGGATGCGGCTGACGTGACCGCCGGTCGTCACATCGGCGGTTGGGAAAAGGTCGGCCGTCGCGTCCACAATCCGAGGGTTATCGACGGGGGGTGTTTTCTCCAAATCGACGCCGTCGTACACCAATATGTGCCCGCCGTGCGTGCCGGTGGGTGTCCCTGCGGTAATGCCTTGGGTGTGAGCTTGATCGCTGACCCAGACTTCATAGTCTGTAGCAGGTGCAGGCGGGAAGACATCCGTGTTATTCGACGAACATGCCGACCAGATGCCGAGACCAAACAAAACGACCCCAAACCCGACATGAACCGCCCGCAACGGCGAGCCGACCCATCGTGGCCATTTCATCAAACGCTCCTCTTGGTTAATACTTGAGTGAATCCCGCAATGCGACCACATTCCCGCGTTCCGCGGAGTCACTTACTTTTTCCTGACAAACGCCTTGTACGCCTGCTTGCTCGCGATGAGTTCTTCTTCAAACCCCACCAACTCATGTTCCGTCGTCTGGCACCAGGCAGGCATATCTTTCTTGATCCCTTCGTCATCGGAGATCACTTCCAGAACCTGCCCTACAGCCAGCTCTTTGATCTTCTTCGCGGTCAGAATGATCGGCATCGGACAGAAGAGGCCGAGAGCGTCGAGCTTTACGTCAGCGTGCGCCATTAACAACTCCATGAAGGCTGAGGCTAAGGCCAAGAAATCGATCGTGACTCAGCCTGAGCCTTAACCTCGACCTTTCCTTATATGAACAGGTTCACCTGACCTTGTTTGGCCTCTGCGAGATAGGTACTGACGCCGGCCAACTGATCCACGCCGTCGATCAACGTGTCTTTGGTGATCCCCATCAACCCCATCGTCGTCGTACAGGCGATGAACTGTACGCCGAGATCCTGTGCAGTATGCAGTAATTCAGGAACACCGGGCATCCGGTTCTGCTTCATCACGCGGTGCATCATCTTGGTGCCGATCCCGCCGAAATGGAACCGCGACAACGGCAGTTGCCCCGCTCCTCCCTTATTCAACAGGCCGAACATGCGGCGCAGCCAGTCACGCGCCGAACTGGTCGCGCCCTTTCGGCGTATGGCGTTCAGGCCCCAAAATGTGAAGAACATCGTCACCGGCATCCCCATCGCCGCCGCGCCCGTCGCGATGATAAAGGACGCCATCACCCGGTCCAGGTCGCCGCTCAAGACGACGATCGTGACCCTGTCTGGCTTGGACTCATGAAGCTGGGCGAGGGTGATCGATGGCGCGACCTCGGTCGTCATGCTGTCGCTCCGTCGTTTTCCTGGATGCCGTCGGTGTCGAATTGAATCAGTCGCAGTGGTTTCATCGGGTTCCTCCTTATCACTAGGCTCACAGGGATCCGTCTCATCCAGATAAATCGGAAAAAGCAGAATCGATGCCACGGACAGTTTGAAGTCGTTTCAGCCATCCCTACCATTGCGCCAGTTCCGATTGCTGAAAACTCAGCAATTCGTGTTGATCGTCTGCTTGCGAGGCAGCACATGGTTTTCAGCATGCGGAGTCACGCTGCATCCTTATGGATGCTCGCTCACGACCACGTCGCGCTGATGGGCGGGCCGTACAAGACCAGTAGGTTTGATCTGAACCGGCTCTGTCGGCGTTACCGCAGGCATTGATGAGTCGTCATTATGTGGTCGAGCATGCGACGCTCGCCTGGTCAAAACTTGTAGGCGACTTGTGCGGCAATGGAATTTTCACTCAACCGGTTGGTCACCAATGTTCCGGGAACCGGTTGGTTGATCGAAGGAAAGCCTGGAGCGCCGTTGCTGATGAAAGGCCCCGACTGCTCCGACGAGAAGCCGTGATAGTAAGACAGGTTCACACCAAGGTGATCGGTGATCTCATAGCCCGCGCCGACGGTGAAGTGGTGCTGGACAATGGCCGGAGCAAACACATTGAAGAATTGCTGTTCGGAAGGAATGGGATTTCCGCCATAGTTATAGCCGGCCCTCACGGCGAACACGGGCGTCACCTTGTACTGAGCCCCGAGTGAGACGGTCCAGATATTTTCCCAGCCGAATCCTTGCACCGATGCCAGGCCGGGCCCCGCCGGGCTCGCAAGCCAGTTCTCTCGCTCAAATCCCTTGGTATTGCTGTAATTGATCCACTTGACGTCAAGCGCAAGCAGCAGCGGCTCGATCGGCTGGTAACTCACGCCTCCGCCGACGATCAAGGGATAGTCCAATCGATACTCAAAACTCGTCGGTGTTCCATCGGGGTATTGGGAATTCCACGAGAAACTCCCGAACCACTGTGGGCTCTTGAACACCAAACCGAGAGCCAAGTTATTGAGCGGCTTGTAGGTTGCGCCGACGGTGAAGCCCCATCCCCACGCCGATGCGCCATGGGCGCCGGTAGGAAATCCGGATGCATTCGGCACCGTGGCCGGCCACGGATTGGCGGCCAGTGAAGCCCAATTGATGTTGAACCCTACGCCGAGGGATAACTTCGGCGTCACCTGGTATGCTACTGATGGCGTGACCTGCAGCACCTGGTAATTCGAGTAGATGGCTCCGAACCCGCCGGCGGACTGGGGAGTGGCAAGAGGATTGAATATGCCATTCGAGTTCGGATTGTTCGCCGGATAGTCCACTCCAAACCCGGCGATGCCCACCCCCGTCAATCCGAAGGTCCAAGGCCCCTTCGTTTTGTAGACGAGACCAAAATTGGGAAGAATGGCTTCCCGGGTGTTGCTGTCCACCGTCCCGGACGGACCGCCGCTGATAAACCCGGCCGTACTGCGATTCGGAAGAAAGAGTTCCGCGCCGAACTCAATCGAGCTTCTCTCAAGGAACGAGATGGACGAGACATTATTGTGGTTCGAGCCGATCGCGTCGATCGACGTCGCGATGCCGGCTCCTCCCATGGACTGGTTGATGGCTCCGACGCCATGGAAGATGTGCCCATCCGTTGCCAATGCTGGCGCAGCGTGCAAGGCCATCGCGGTCGTGATCAGCATAAACGTCTGCCTGCCCGTGCGTTTCCGCATGGCATTCTCCTTTGGTGTGGTCCAGCCCATCCAAAACACAAGAAGCCGATACACCGCCGTGAAACGGCCGCACTGACCTTTCACCGCCCAGTCAGCCAATGAGGGGAAAGAGACGCGAAGGCCTGGCGTTTACACCACTGCCGCAATCTCCGCGTCTTGATAGGCCTGCAGGAGTTCAGTGAGAACTCCCATCCCTCGCTCAGTGAGGCTATGCACAAGATGGAACCTGAGCAGCCCGTCCGGATCGATCAGAAACGTCCGGCCTCGCCCAGGCGACTGCGTGGTCGGACCGCCATAGAGACGCTGCAAGCGTCTCATTGGGTCTCCCGCAACCACGAAATGCATATGTTGGGTGCAAAAAGACTGTTTTCCGTGGAGCGTCTGCGCCTCGGGTGGAACTAGGAGCAGCGCCACCCCAAGCTCAGCCAACTCCTGTCCATGGCGATTCCAGAGCATGATCTCGGACTCCCCGAGAGCCGGCACAAAGCTCAGGACGAGCCACTGCCCTAGAAACTCTTTAGGACCGATGTAGGACACTTCGCCGTCGACAACGGCCGGAAACCGAAACGTCAGCGCCTTTTGTCCGATTCGACGCACGATCTTCCCACTTTTGTAATCCATCACTCTTAGGCTCCGGTATTCCCCGCAGCGTGCTCACGCTGCTCCATGCGGGCGAATGATTCGGGTAACACCCAGACGAGATAGTCTCCTTTCCTGGGCGGGCCTATCGCGATCCTTCCTGAACGACTGAGGCGATCAATCGCGAAGAGCAGTTGCGCGCTTCCGATGTGCGTCAGTTCGCCTTCGAGTTGATCCAGCGTCTTTGCTCCGTGCCGCTCTAAAATATCCAGCACGTTCGCTTCGACCGCGATGCCCTCCGACCCTACGGTGTTACGTCCGACGGTTTGAGAAATCATGTTCCACCTCGATGTCAACGATGAGTGATCGGCTTGAGTTCAGTTCTGGTCGTCGATTTCCTTTACTATACCCATGTAGCGTCTGCAGAAATTGTGCCCTTGCATTTTGGAAGGAATTGTCATTCCACCAAGCCCACAATGCTCCCTGTTCAGCATCGCCTGTTGGGAGAGAGTTGCTCCAGCAACAGTGCCCACTCATTCTGGAACGAGGGCCATACGGCGTTCAGCTGATACTTTCTTGTGGCTGTGCTTGACTGTGCCATGTCAAGGAGATGGATCAGCTGGTTCTAAACCGATTGGAAGTTTCTCGTTCCTTCAGGCAGACCGCGACTTTTCAGAGGACCAGTCTCAGGGATGGTGTGATACCTAACCCGATGGTCGTTGCCGGCATTGTGGATGTCGATTAGATGGGAAGAGCGCCAAGAAATTACCCGGGCCGCTGCCTCGTGGATGCTCTCTTGCTCGCCATTACGAGTCCGGAAGTCTGAACACCGGTTGGCGCGGAGTCGTGCCTCGCCTGATGGCTCGCTTGTTCTTCGATCGAACGCGATTCTGTATGATTACCGGATCGATGAGGTCGCCACAAGTAAGGCATCGCCACGCGCGAATACGGTCATCCTTGCCGCCGTGTAGCACATCGAGTGGAACAAGCGGATCGATAGGATGCATGGGACTCTGGAACCGACGGCAGGTCACCTCATCCATTTTTCCGCCTCACTGTGGGCTGCATGCTCGTGTGAGAGATTCTCAACCTTCCAGCTATCGCGCGGACCTGACCGTGCCCTCAACGAGGCCAATGGGGTCGCCGCATTGAGTTCCGACTGGAGCATGTGGTTGATGTGTGGGACATCGGTGGGGTTGACCGGAGAATGGCGAGTTGTTCCACAATCATCACCCAAGCCCTCTTCTTTCTTATTGTGCAGCCGGTTCGTCATTGTCAGATCGCCTTTCGCTTCAGCTTCAGTCGCACACCATCTTCAGGCCGGTACGGATGGTACCGTGTCGAAAGCTCTCTTGGTCGAAAACATTTGATGTGAATCTTAGCAGTATCGAAACACAGGACCAGTAGGACGAGCATCGTGACACAGGAAAGGCAGAACCTGTGCCAGCTATGTTCAAGGTCATTTTTAACGGTTCAGTCGATTCGTTGCTGGCCGAGCAGCAGAAGATGCGTGGTCGTTGTTGTTTGGACAGCAGTTCTGATCTCCGCTAGCCTATCTTATTGGCCATCCACGTTGAACGGCACGAAGAATCAGCAGTCCGGCTATCGTATGGAGCCGCATCCATTCACGAGATGAACATCCGTCAAAGTCCTTTCTCAAAGCCGACCTGTCGCCAGGCTTCATAGATCAACACTGCTACGGTGTTCGACAGATTGAGGCTGCGACTTTCTGGGAGCATCGGCACACGGATGCGCCGTTCCTTGGGAAAGGATTCAAGCAGGGCCGCCGACAACCCTCTTGTTTCCGGACCGAACACGAATGCATCGTTTTCCGCATACCGTATCAGATCGTACCGCTGCGTACCTTTCGTAGAGAGAGCAAACATTCGGCGATCCTTAAAGTGGTCCGCGCATTCGGTCCAGCTGTCGTACAGGATGAGCGAGGCAAATTCATGATAGTCCAATCCGGCCCGCACCAGTTGCTTGTCTTCCAGAGAAAATCCCAGCGGTTTCACCAAATGGAGCCTGGCTCCGGTGTTGGCGCAGAGACGGATGATATTGCCGGTGTTGGGGGGAATTTCGGGTTGATAGAGAATGACGTCGAACATGGCGGGCGAAGTGTAGCACGATCGGGACTCGTCTCACGACGTTGGATCGCGGATCGGGAATACGTCCTCCTCTTGAATCTGCTCCCACCTCGTCCCATACTCCCACTCGATGGATAGTGTGCCAGACGATTCTTCCAAGCCGCTTCAGGACCTTAAAACCGATGTCGCCTTGCGGGCGATCCTCGAAGGCACCGCAACGGAAACCGGGCAACAGTTTTTCTCGGCTCTGGTTCAGAACCTGACCAAAGCTCTCGGTACACACGGAGCTTGGGTGACGGAATATTTCCCCGAGACGCGCCGTCTTCGCGCCCTCGCGTTCTGGATGGATGGCCAGTGGGTTAAGGATTATGAAGTGGACATCGCGGGAACGCCCTGTGAGCGCGTGATCGATACGGCCAAGCTGGTGCATTTCCCGGACCGGATTCTTGAAATTTATCCCCAGGATGAAGACCTGAAGGTCGCTGGGGCGGTCAGCTATATGGGTGTGCCTCTCCAGGATACGGATGGCCGGATACTCGGGCATATGGCCGTGATCGATCGGCGTCCCATTCCCGAGGAGCCACGCGTCCAAGCAATATTTCAGATTTTTGCCGCCAGGGCCGCGGCCGAATTGCAGCGGCTGCGGGCTGAGGCGGAGGTGCGTGAGCGTGAGGAAAAAGTCGGTCGACTCCTGGGCAGCGCCATGGACGCAATCATCGAGTTGGACGATCAACTTAGGATTACCCGCGTCAATCCTGCCGCGGAGAAAACGTTCTCCTGCGTGGCGGATACGATGATTGGCCAAGATTTCACGCGCTTTGTCAGCAGGGAGGACATCACTCGTCTGGAGACACTGATTGCAGAGCTTGATGGACGCCTGGAGGGGCAGCAATCGCGCTGGATTCCAGGGGGACTGACTGCATGCCGTGCCGATGGCGAATCGTTTCCCGCTGAGGCGTCGCTGTCTCGTTTCGCGCTGCACCGACAAAAATTCACGACGTTGATTCTCCGCAACGTGCATGACCGCCTTGAAGCGGAGCAGAAAATTCAGTCGCTCACCGTCGAAACGGAACTCCTAAGGGAGGAGCTCCAGGCACTGCACCCGGACGGCACCCTGATCGGTGAGCATCAGACTCTCAAGCAAGTGTTTCGCGACATTGCGCAAGTCGCAGAGACCGATACCACGGTCCTCATCATGGGCGAAACCGGCACCGGCAAGGAACTGGTCGCGCGGGCGATCCATGCTGCCGGCCAACGATGCGAACGGCCGTTGGTCATTGTCAACTGTGCTGCCATCCCTGCTACATTGATCGAGAGTGAATTCTTCGGCCACGAGTCCGGCGCCTTTACCGGGGCGACCAAGAAGCGCGAAGGTCGTTTTTCTCTGGCCGACAAGGGGACCGTCTTTCTCGACGAAATCGGCGAATTGCCGCTTGAGTTGCAGGCGAAATTGCTCCGCGTGCTGCAGGAGGGTGAGTTCGACCCGGTCGGCAGTTCGAAGACCAGGAAGGTCGACGTGCGGGTGCTTGCCGCGACCAATCGGGATCTTGCCGCAGCGGTCAAGCAGGGCACATTCCGGGAGGACCTCTACTACCGACTGAATGTGTTTCCGATCCGCCTGCCGCCTCTACGTGATCGGGGCAACGATGTCGTGCGTCTTGCCTCCGTGTTTGCTCAACGGTTCGCCGGGAAGATGGGGCGGACACTTGCGCCTCTGACAGCTAACGATGCTCGTCGGCTGCAAACCTATCATTGGCCGGGGAACGTGCGTGAGCTCCAAAATGTGATCGAGCGAGCCGTCATTACGGCAGAGGCCGGCAAGCTTAACCTTGATCGAGCTTTGCCGGAGACGCCTTCAGTTCACGGAGTTCCAGCGAGCAGACCCGCTGCTCTTCCCGACGCCATTCTTTCAGCCAAGGAACTCGAAGAACTGGAACGAACCAATATCCTGAGAGCTCTTGAAACGGCCAAGTGGAAAGTGTCCGGTGAAAAGGGTGCGGCCTCATTACTCGGACTTAACGCCTCCACACTTTCGTCGCGCATGAAAGCGTTGAAGATTCAGAAACCTCGATAACCCAGATTTTTCCTCGAATCATTACTTCTCTTTCATCGCACTCTGTCGTAGTTGTCTTCACGAGGATTTGCAACTTTTCATAAAACCTCTCATGAGATTTCACGAGTCGTGAGATTTCATGAACTGCATGGTTCTTCTTTTCTGCTCCGATCTGCTTGCTATTCCATCGGTTTATCTAAGTTGCTGTCTTGGCATCAATGCTGCTTGAGGCATTTGCATCGATGTGAGCAGCAGAAGGAGTAAGTGATGGAAACGCGACGTGAGCTTGGTTGGCGGGTTCATTACGGTGGGATTACTTACCGCTGAACAGGTGTGTGGATGAATTGGGAACCATTCTGCCGGAATGCCGACCGGCTCTTGCTTCGGCAATATTTCAATAACCAAAACCGTACTAGGAGGTTAGTCATGTCACAAGCAACTATGAACGGAGTGATCAATGGGGTGGATGTGGAGCGGTTGGGTCAGACGGTCCAGGCTATCCAGAAGGATCCAGTGTTGGCCAAGTCACAGTTCCGAGCCGTCAACCGCTGGATCAGCGGAGGACACAATCGCTCCATGATCCAGGGATTCTATGCAGCTGGGCAGGAGGATACATCACGCATGAACCCGTTTGTGCTTGATGCGGACGAGCCACCCGTGTTGCTTGGACAGGACAAGGGGGCCAACCCAGTTGAGTTCGTGTTGCACGCCTTGGCGGCCTGCGTCACCACCTCGCTCGTCTACCACGCAGCAGCGCGGGGAATTAGGCTTGAGTCCGTAGAGTCGCAGTTAGAGGGAGATCTTGATCTGCAGGGCTTTCTAGGTCTCTCTGATCAGGTCCGTCGAGGGTATAAAGAGATTCGCATCAAGTTCAAGGTGAAGTCTGATGCGTCATCTGAGCAATTGAAGGAACTGACTAAATTCTCGCCGGTCTACGACATCGTGTCAAATCCCGTACCGGTGTCGATCCAGATCGAGCGGAAATAGGAGGACGGGCCTGGGTGGAATATTCGCCATCCAGGCCCTTCTGTAAAGAAGAGCTCGGGTGACTAACTCAGGGTTGTAGGCAATGAATACCCTTCCATTTAGCCAGCCACAGGTTGCTGGTACTCCACTTCAATGGTGAAGCCGAGATCCTGAATCATGCCCCAGACTTCGGGAGCCGGCGCGCCTGGAGTCGTCAGGTAACCATTCACAAAGACGGAGTCCGCCGGGTAGAGTGCCAATGGTTGGAGGCTGCGAAGATTATGTTCACGGCCCCCGGCGATGCGGATCTCTGTCCGTGGATGCAGGAATCGGAAGAGACAGAGCACTTTCAAACAGCGTTGTGGTGTGAGGGCATCACACGTCTCTAGCGGTGTACCGGCAACAGGATGCAGGGTGTTCAGGGGAATGGAGTCCGGTTTTACGTCGCGCAGAGCCATGGCAAGCTCAATCACATCCTCATCCTTCTCGCCCATACCCACGATCCCGCCGGAGCAGATTTCCAATCCCGCCGCGCGTGCGTTTCTGATCGTGGCAATCCGGTCTTGGAAGGTATGGGTGGTACAGATCGACGAGTGGAAAGCTTCGCTGGTGTTCAGGTTGTGATTTACTCGATCGACTCCGGCGGCCTTGAGACGCCTGGCTTGGGATTCATTCATCAGACCGAGCGAGCAGCAGATTTGAATCGGAATTTCCTGCTTGATCGAACGAACGGATCCGGCGATTTCATCGATCTCGCG
This sequence comes from Nitrospira sp., assembly GCA_019636815.1. Classification (GTDB taxonomy): domain Bacteria; phylum Nitrospirota; class Nitrospiria; order Nitrospirales; family Nitrospiraceae; genus Nitrospira_D. Next base: position 36,715 of record JAHBWT010000004.1, on the reverse strand, counting down.
ATCCAACGGGCTCCGGCCGCTAATGACGATACAATAACGCTGAGCCTTCGACGCGGCGGCTTGTCGAGCGCCCGCGATCATTTCTTTCTGCGGAAGGAGATTGTATCGCTCGATCGGCGCTGTCGAAATCGACGACTGCGAGCAGTAGTGGCAATCCTCCTGGCAGGCCCCGCTCTTGGCGTTTTGCAACATCTGGAGACGGACCGTGCGGCCAAAGTATTTGGATCTGACTTGAAAGGCCGCATGTAACAACGCGAGCAGATCGTCATTCGGTGCATCTAACACAGAATGGCATTCTGCCCCGGTAAGGGCTTCGTCGTGGAGCGCTTTGTCTGCCAAAGTCATGTAGCTCATGCAAATCCTCTAAAAAATAGTTTCGATGTGGTGATCCGCTGGAGTTTTGATCTGTCGAATCGAAGGGGGAGGTCCACACACTCTCCGGGTCCAGCCTTCAGCAGATACTGGCGGGAAACCTACACGGTTTCAAACGGAGAAGCAATGCCTCCATAAGGGACGGACGGAACCGACGAGGACTCGCCGTCTGGATGTGCTCCGACCTGGGCCGCTTCGAGCCAGGGGAGGGCGGTGAGCGTGTTCCACTTGGCGCAGCGTCGGCAGCGGCCCGCCCATTCGACGGATTCCTGCTGACACTGTGTGCAGATATAAGGGACCACGACGCGCTTTTTGAAACTGAGGGCCTTCTTCAATTCAACAATGGCTTCTTCGAAATGTTGCTTGCGCAAATAGAGGTTGGCCATGATCTTGTGATAATCCAACAGGTGATCCTGCGGGCCCTCAATCGTCGAAAGCAGGTCGAAAGCCTCATCCACCATCTCCAGACGGTAATAGAGCTTGCCTAGATAGAATTGCAGGATGGGGTCCTGCGGATTCTGTTGTAATGCCTCCTGATAGACGCGGATAATTTCGCTCGGTTCGCCCTGATCCAAGAACAGCTCTTCCAGCCGATGCAGGATGATGACGCTTCGTGTCCGCGAGTAGACTTTTTTCAAGATTTCGACGGCGTCTTTCGTTTTCCCTTCGTGAATCAGAATTTCGCCCAGTCCGATGTAAGCGGGAAGAAAACTACGATCCTTCTTGATGGCGCCTCTGAAGTACCGACGGGCTTTATCAGGGTGGCCACGCTCGAGCAGTTGTCGTCCGACTTCATACAGGCATCCGACCAATCGTGCTGCTTCCGGCTGCTTTTCGGCGGCGGGAAGGTTGGCTTTGACCAAGCGATGCTGGATTTCGAGCGCCTCGCTCCAGCGTTCCATACGGATATTCAGATCTCGTTTCCGGATCAGCGCCGTCAAGTTGTCCGGCTCGATCTTGAGAATCTTCTGAAGCGCCTGGAGGGATTCTTCGTATCGTTTGGCATCCTCTAAATCCTTGGCCAGTTCCAGCAAGACTTCGATGTTTCGATCTTCCACCCGATGCGCGTGTTGATGGAGTCGAACGGCTTCAGGAAAATTCCGCTCGGAGCGGTAGATGTTTCCCAACCACAGGAGTGAATCGACACGATTCGGATCAATGGCTAAAGCCTTTTCAAATAGGGTGATCGCTTCCAAGGTCCGCTTTGACATGAACGCATGGGTCCCGTCTCGATGGAGCGAATCGACCTTTTCCTTTCGCCGAACCAGACGGTTGCTCCGCCAATTCAGGATGAGGTGCGCGGTTTGTTGCAGGCCGACGGCGAATGTGGCAAGGACTGCTCCACATGCCATGGAAATCAGCACGAGGGTCACTGGACTGAGTTCGAACTCGGCTCCGGGGCTCGTATGGATGACGACAAACCCCGGGTTGAGTTCACGGAAGTAGCTGTAAAGGAACAAGCCGGCGCTGATGAGGAAAATACTGATCAGCAATTTGAACATAGCCTAAACCGTTTTTTGCGGGTTCGCCTTCCGGACGATGCGTCGTTTCAGTGGTGCGGTTACGATCGATGATTCGTCAGGAACAGGAACCCGTTGCGCGTCGCTCCAGAGACGCTCGAGCGCATAGTGCGCACGGGAATCTTGTCTCATGACATGGGCAACGACATCCCCAAAGTCGATCAGGACCCACTGGCCTGAGGAAGTACCTTCGACGCTCAGCGGTCGTTGGCCTACACGAGAGAGTTCGTCGACAATGGAGTCGGCAACTGCGCGGGTCTGTCTGTCCGATTCAGCCGACCCAATAACCAAGTAATCAGCAATCGACGTAAGCGGGGCAACGTGGAGGACTTGAACATCCAAAGCCTTCTTATCGAGCATCGCCCTGGCTGCGGCAAGGGCGGTGGCCTTAGATGCGCGTACGATCGCTTTCCTCCTGATAAAGGCTATGCTGAAGTATATAAGATTCTACCGAGGGCGGCAACATATTTGCCAGCGGTAGTCCGTTCCGAATTCTCCGTCTGATTTCTGAGGCCGAGATCGGGCAGGGAGGGATAGACAAACAGGTGATTCCTAAGGTCTCAGGGATGGCAATGTCAAACCTGTCAATGACACCGGCATCGAGCTGTTCTAGTGGCGCTGGAGCCAGGTTCTGAAATAAGGGGATCGCGGCGAGAGATTGGAATAATCGCCCCGGGCGAGGTACGACTACGAAGTGGCACATCTTCAAGATCTCTTCGGGCGCTCTCCAGGTCGGGAATTTGAGGAATGCATCCAGGCCGATGATAAAAAGGAGCTCCACGGGTTGACCGTACTGCTCTCGTATTTCGAGGATTGTGTCGATGGAGTATGATGTTCCAGTACGATCGATTTCTATCGCCGACACATCGAACTCTGATGTGTCGGCGATCGCAAGGCGTACCATATCAAGCCGCAACGGAGCGGGAGCTAGCGATCGGTTGTGCTTGTGGGGCGGATCGCCGGTCGGGATGAAGAGGATGCGCGCGAGGTTCATGCGCGCACGCACGTCACGTGCAATTGCCAGGTGGCCATTGTGGATGGGATTGAAACTACCACCAAATAAGCCGAGGCGTTTCGAGGAGAAGGCTTGTGCGGCGGGTGTCGTATGCTGGGCTGTCGGACGATCCATGACTCGGGACTCATCACCCAAGGTGCTAGAGAATGACGAGATTGTCTCGATGGATGACTTCCTCGTACTCTTGGGGACCAAACTGCGCTTGAATGACCGCGGTCTTGAGACCTTTCATCTGATGTAATGAGTCGGACGAAAAGTTCACAAGACCTTTTGCGAACTCCTTCCCTTCTGGCGTGAGGCAACTGACCGGATCGCCGGCCTCAAATAGACCGGTCACCCGGAGAATGCCAGACGCAAGTAGGCTCTTGCCACGCGCGCTCAAGGCCTCGACCGCTCCCTGATCGAGATATACCTGGCCGCGGGAGCGCAGCGTAAAGGCAATCCAATGTTTGCGGCTGTTCAAGCGGCGTTCTTTAGCGAGAAAGAGGCTTCCTCCTGGTTGTCCTGCAAGGGCCGCCGGCAGGAGTCCGGCCCGCTCGCCGTTGATAATCAACGTCGGAATTCCATACTCTGCGACTTTCTTCGCCGCCCGCAGCTTAGTGGTCATCCCGCCAGTGCCTTCAAATGTGCTGGAAACTCCCGCCAAGCGTTCGATATCCGGAGTGACCTCAGGAACGAGTGGAATCAAGATGGCGGAGGGATTTTTACGCGGATCTTCCGTGTACAATCCATCGACATCTGAAAGAATCACCAGCAAATCTGCATCGGATAGGTGAGCAACTTCGCTCGCGAGGGTGTCGTTGTCGCCGACTCGAATTTCGTCCACTGCAACCGTGTCGTTTTCGTTGATGATGGGGATGATGCCAAACCCGATAAGCGCTGAAAGGGTATGGCGAGCATTGAGAAAGCGACGGCGGTCAGTGAGGTCGTGGTGCGTCAGAAGGATCTGTGCCACTTGAATTGCGAGACGCTCGAAGGCCTTTTCATAGGCCCGTATTAGTCGACTTTGTCCGACGGCTGCCGCTGCCTGCTTGACCGGAAGGTTTTTGGGGTAATCTTTCAGTCCCAACTTTCGGATGCCGGAAATGATGGCACCGGATGAGACGATGAGAACCTCCCGCTCCTGTGCTCGGAGCATGGCGATCTCATCCGCCAATCGTTCAATCTGTTCAGGCCGGAGGCCCTCCGCACGTGATGCGAGCAAGCTGCTGCCGATTTTGATGACGATCCGTTTAGCCTGTACTAAGAGCTCGTCTCGCATGGCATCTTTCGTAAAAGATCGACTTGCTTTCCGACGTAGGTGATGAGGTCACTCAAGCCTTTGTTTGTGGCGGCTGAGATTACCAAGCAAGGATAGCCTCTGCGCCGACAATAGGCCTGCAGCTCGGCAAGCCGTTCACTTGTGCCGATCACATCGACCTTGGTTGCCACGACGGCAAAAGGCCGATGGATAAGAGTTGGGTCGTAGGCTGCCAGTTCGCGTTGCAGAGTCTCAAAACCGGCTACTGGGTCTTGAGTAGCCCACTCGGAAACATCGATCAAGTGCAGCAAAAAAGCCGTGCGTTGAATGTGGCGTAAGAACTGGACACCAAGGCCCTTCCCGTCATGGGCTCCTTCGATCAAACCCGGGATATCGGCCATGACAAAGCTGCGGTGGGATCCCCAGCGAACAACACCCAGATTGGGAACCAGCGTGGTGAATGGGTAATCGGCAATCTTTGGACGCGCTGCTGAAATCGCAGCAATGAGTGTTGACTTCCCGGCGTTCGGCAATCCGACGAGCCCCACGTCGGCAAGCAGCTTGAGTTCGAGCCGCAAGGTACGCTCTTCACCAGAGGTTCCCGGAGTGCACTTCGTCGGCACTCGATTAATGGAAGTGGCGAAATTGCTGTTTCCTTTCCCTCCGCGGCCTCCATGCGCGATGACGGCCGTTTGACCATCTTCAACAAAATCGACGAGCATTTCCTTGGTCTCGTCATCGGAAACAACGGTGCCGACAGGGACGACAATGGTCAGGTCTTCTCCAGAACGGCCTGTGCAATTGGCCCCCCCTCCGGCTCGCCCGTCCTGAGCCTCGTACTGATTTTGATAACGGAGGTCAAGTAGTGTAGTGAGCCGATGAGAGGCAGTCATGACGATATCGCCACCGTCACCACCGTCGCCTCCATCCGGACCTCCGCGTGGAACAAGCGCCTCTCTCCGGAAACTGCAGATGCCGTTGCCTCCGCGGCCGGCTCGCACGCTGATGTGAGCTTCATCGACGAACATATGGTGGCATCATTCTGCGAACGGTTCAGTGATATAGGATGAGAAAGCATACCTGACTCTGAGCCGCACAGGCAGGGAGAATTTCCCTGGCCTGGATTGGAACAGAGAACATAGAGAGGGGAGAATCAGGATTTGGCGGGGATAGGATATACGCTGACTTTCCGTCTGCCTTGCCCGCCTTCGAACTTGACCACGCCGCTCATTCTGGCAAACAGCGTATGATCTCTCCCGAGGTCTACATTGAATCCAGGAAAGAACTTGGTGCCGCGCTGGCGGACGATGATGCTGCCGGCCGTTACGGTCTGACCGCCGTAGGCTTTCACGCCTAAATATTGCGGATTACTGTCACGGCCGTTACGCGATGATCCGCCACCCTTGTTTGTTGCCATGGTAAGTCCTCTCGAGTCCGTTACGCCGACGCAATATTGGTAATAAGCAGCTTCGTGAATCCTTGCCTGTGCCCGCGGGTGCGGCGATAATTCTTGCGGCGCTTCTTCTTGAACACGGTGATCGAACGAGTTCGTCCGTGACGCACGATCTGGGCCGTCACCTTCGCGCCATTGATAAGCGGTTGCCCAATCACGAGCCCGGCTTCGCCATGCACGAGACGGACTTGGCTGAGCTCGACCTGGGCTCCAACGTCTCCGGGTAGGCTTGCAACCTGAATCGTGGATCCGGCTTCGACTCGATATTGCTTACCACCCGTTTCAACGATTGCGTACATGTCTCTTCTCCGAAATTAAAGAACGGTTCATTTAACACGTGGCGATACGGGCTGTCAAGCCGGGGTAAGAGCGCCAGCGGTTCTAAGGTGTCCGTTGGCCCCCTCTATTGGAGGGCTAGGATGGAGCAAGCGACGACGCGTATGCTGAGCGCCACGGAGTCAGAGTCGTGATGAGAAGCATTCATATCACAGACTGGAAGGTAGAAGGAAGAACATGCCTCACGTCAATAAGTTCGTGATCCGCACCTATCACCGGATTCCCGTTCGTTGTGTCATGTATTACTTGGGTGGAGATTTTCTTGGCAAGGGAACGGTGATGAATCTTTGCCGGAACGGGTTCCGGGTGCTGGGCGACCACCAGGTCGTACCTGGCATGGAACTGGTGGTTCGGATTACGTTCCCGGATAAGGATGAGCCAGTGGAAATCCAGCGGGTGGTCGTTCGCTGGGTACGGGGGCTGCTGTTTGGTGCCAAAGTCGTGACGATGAGCCCGGATGGTGAAGATCGAATCGGAACCTTTCTAAGTTCTCGCCTGCGCGCGTATTGCGCGTCTTCGTAGTCTCGTGACCGGTCCGTTTGCTTGACCCCCGAGTAGCCTCACGCTATATTCCACTCGGCACACGAACTTGCAACGATTATCCTTAAGCCGAGGAGATCGCCACCAATGCTGGAGCCGGTCGAAAAAATTTGGATGGACGGGAAATTTGTGGCGTGGGGGGAGGCCAATGTCCATATCCTCACACATTCGCTCCACTACGGCCTGGCCGCGTTCGAAGGGCTCCGGTGTTACAAGGGGAAATCGGGTTCCGCCATCTTTCGGCTTCAGGAGCACGTTGACCGGCTGTTCGATTCAGCCCATATCGGCATGATGATCATGCCGTATGACAAGAAGCAGATCGCCGAGGCCATCGTGGAAACGGTTCGCATCAATCGTCTCGACGCCTGCTATATTCGCCCACTGGTCTACATCGGGTATGGGGCGATGGGTGTGCATCCGGGAGATAATCCCATTCGTGTCGCCATTGCCGCGTGGAAGTGGGGGGCGTATTTAGGAGACGAGGCGTTGGCGAATGGGATGCGCGCCTGTATCTCCTCATTCACGCGACATCATGTGAACGTGTCCATGACCAGAGGGAAAATATCCGGATACTATGTGAACTCCATTATGGCGAAGCTACAGGCGAAATCTGATGGATATGACGAGGCGATTCTTCTGGATCCCGAAGGCTATGTCGCCGAAGGAACCGGTGAAAACGTGTTCATGATCCGTCGGGGTATACTCAAAACGACGCCGTTGACCTCGGTGCTCGAGGGGATTACGAGAAGTTCTGTGATGCAGCTGGCTCAAGAACGACACATTGCCATCGTCGAGGAACGATTCACGCGTGATGAACTCTACATTGCCGACGAGGTCTTCGTGACCGGAACGGCGGCTGAGTTGACCCCGGTGCGAGAAATCGATAACCGTCGAATCGGAAACGGCACGCCGGGACCGATCACACGAACCCTTCAAAACGCTTTCTTTTCAATCGTGCGTGGCGAAGATGCTGCGCACGAGCCTTGGCTGACCCGGATCTAACGGTCGACAAAAATCTACCTTACGCGGTTGTCGAGTGGATGGGCCCGCCGGTGCGCAACCGACTTGTGTGGCCGGCGAAGCGCGAAGGTTTTGATCGGATCAGTGGCTGCCCTCGGAAGTCTCCCCTGCCGAATGTGAATCCTCGGAGGGTTGGGCAGGAGGGGTAGCCGCTGGAGTTGTAGGTTCGCTCTTTGGCTGCATGTCGATGACGGTGGATGCAAAGTTTCGTTGTTTCGCTAAAATCGCCAGACTGAAGGCGGTCACCATAAAGATGGCCGCTACGACCACCGTCAGCTTGCTCAAAAAGTTGGCTGGGCCACGGCTGCCAAACACCGTTTGACTTGAGCCGCCGAAAGCGGCACCGATCTCCGCTCCTTTCCCCGATTGGAGAAGAATGGCTCCGATCATCAGAAAGCAGACAAAGACGTGAATGACGACAAGTAGCGTATAGAGCATGAAATCTTAGACTCCGATTGATCGAGCGGCTGAAGCAACGCTCGCGATTGTAGCAAAGGAATCGACCTGGAGACAAGCGCCTCCGATCAGTGCGCCGTCCACATGGTTGGAAGCGAGCAGGGATGCGATGTTCTGGGGTGTGACGCTTCCGCCATAAAGAATCCTAGTGGAATCGGCGATCGCGGGAGAAATTGTGGTGGCCATGACCCGTCGAATCGTTTGGTGGGCTGCCACAGCTTGCTCTACCGTTGCGGACTTACCGGTGCCGATCGCCCAGATCGGTTCATACGCAACAGTTATTCCATCCAACGCCTCGGCGGTGAAGCCGGGCAGGCTCTCCTTCAGCTGTTGAGTGAGTACGTCGTCCGTCGTTCCGCTCTCCCGCTGTTTCAGCGATTCGCCTATGCAGAGGATCGGGCGGAGCCCATGTTTGAGCGCGGCTCTGATTTTCTTACGGATGCCGTCGCTCTGTTCGCCGAAGAGCGTTCGCCGTTCTGAATGACCAAGAATGACATAGCGACATCCGAGGTCTACAAGCATCGGTGCCGAAACTTCTCCCGTGTAGGCACCCTGATCCTCCCAGAACATATCTTGCGCTCCAAGCTGCAGAGGAGAGGAAGCGTCAAGTGCCGTGCGGACCGCGTGTAGGGCGGTGAATGGGGGAGCCACGACGAGCTCAACATGTGAGGAGAGACCATGAAGGCGTTCACTCAAGGCACGGATGAAAATGGCCGCATCGGACGCGGTCTTGTTCATTTTCCAATTGCCGACGATCAGGCCTGTGCGCAAGGTTATTCCCCCTGGCGTTGCTCTCGATGAGGAATAGGGATCAATTTGAACGGTCAGGGAGCGCCGCGAGACCGGGAAGTGTTTTCCCTTCGAGTAACTCAAGAGCGGCGCCTCCCCCGGTGGAAATGAACGACATGCTCTCCGACACCCCGGCCCGATGAACGGCCAGAGCCGTTTCACCACCGCCGACGATCGTGAGGGCATAGGCATCGGCTATCGCATGGGCCATCGCAAAGGTGCCTCTCGCATAGGCATCGATTTCAAAGACACCCATCGGTCCGTTCCACAGGATGGTCTTGGCGTTTTGGACCGCTTCATTGAACAGTTTGACTGAGGCCGGACCAATGTCCAAGGCGTACCAACCTTTGGGAATCTCTTGGACGGGAACAATCTTTGTTTCAGCGCCTACCTCTCGACTGGCAGCCACCACACAATCCACCGGTAGATAGAATTTGACTCCGGCTGACAGTGCATGGTCTTCAATTCCTCGGGCAAAATCCAGCATGTCCATTTCAACGAGGGAATTACCGATCTCCATGCCTTTCGCCTTGAGGAAGGTAAAGGCCATGCCGCCGCCGATAATAACCTTATCGACCCTCTTCCCAAGGTTTTCAATGACGCCGATCTTTCCGGACACCTTGGCACCGCCCAGAACCGCGGCAAACGGCCGCACAGGATTCGCGACGGCACCCTCAAGATATTCGATTTCTTTTTTCAGGAGTGCTCCCGCCGCCGAATCCTTGATGTACTTGGTGATCCCGACGGTCGAGGCGTGGGCCCGATGGGCGGCGCCGAACGCGTCATTAATGAAGACATCGCCCAGTGAAGCCAGGGCTTTGGCGAAGGTATCATCATTTTTTTCCTCGCCGGCGTGAAAACGAAGATTCTCCAGCAGGAGCACGTCCCCCTCTTTCATCTTGGCGACCAATTTCTCGACGGCCGGGCCCGTACAATCAGGCGCGAAGGTCACGTCTTTCCCCAACAGCCGTCCCAAACGCTTGGCGACGGGAGCCAAGCTGTATTTGGGGTCGAACGCACCTTTCGGGCGGCCAAGATGAGAGCACAGGATGACCTTAGCGCCCTCATCGACGACGCGATTGATCGTCGGCAAGGTTGAGCGGATACGGGTGTCATCGGTAATCTGGAGCGATTCATCGAGTGGGACGTTGAAATCGGCACGGATGATGACCCGTTTCCCACGAAGCTGCACATCATCAATCGTCTGTTTGTGCAAGTTCATGCGCGCTCCTTACTTACTCTACAGCCAAGTTTGGGAGATGAAGAAATGGGTGACTATTTCCTAGCCAAGACTTTCACCAGGTCGCGGACTCGGCAGGAATAGCCCCACTCGTTGTCATACCAGGCCGTGACCTTGACGAGACGCTGGTCCACGACATTCGTCAACGGGGCATCGACGGTGGCCGAGTGGGCATCCCCTTTTTGGTCGACTGAGACAATGGGGTCTTCAGAGTACTTGAGGATACCTCTGAGAGGACCCTCCGCTGCCTTTTTGAAGGCGGCGTTGACGGACGCGACATCGCAATCCTTCTCGGTCTCGACCGTGAGGTCAACCAGTGACACATTCGGCGTCGGCACCCGAATCGCGAGCCCGTCCAGCTTGCCTTTGAGCTCGGGAATCACGAGATGGAGCGCTTTTGCGGCGCCGGTGCTTGTCGGAATCATCGACATCCCTGCGGCGCGTGCACGCCGAAGATCCTTGTGTGGAAGATCCAGCAGTTGCTGATCATTGGTGTAGGAGTGGATGGTGGTCATGACCCCGTGCTTGATCCCGAAGGTCTCCAGCAAGACCTTGGCGACGGGCGCGAGGCAGTTGGTCGTGCAAGAAGCATTGGACACGATGTGATGGGATTTCGGATCGAACTTGTCGTCGTTCACACCGAGCACGATCGTCACATCAGGATCTTTTGCCGGCGCGGAGATGATCACATGCTTGGCGCCGGCAGACAGATGTTTACCGGCTGCTTCTCGATCGGTGAATCGACCGGTCGATTCAATGACAACATCGACGTTCAGGGCCTTCCAGGGAAGTTCTTTGGGGTCTTTGACTGCCAGCACCTTGATGGGCTCCCCATCGACGAGAATCTGGTCTCCCTTGACCTCGACAGCGGCTGGGAGCGTCCCATGAACAGAGTCGTACTTGAGCAGGTAGGCGAGCGTCTTGGCGTCTGTGAGATCGTTGATGGCGACAATCTGAAGATCTTGATCGCCCATCGAGGCACGGAACACATTGCGCCCGATGCGTCCAAATCCATTGATTCCAACACGAATGGCCATAGTGTATTCCTCTATGAACAAAACTTAGGTTTGGCTGAACACAACCGGGCAGTTGATGCGAAAAGCGATAGTATCGACGCCTTCTCCTTCTTGTCAAGATACAAGGGGAAGGGCGGGCATCTTTCCTTACATGGGCAGCGATCAAGCTCTGTGCACGCCGCAGCCCTGTATCTTGCTTCCGCGTACTGCTCTTGTCTAGAGTTCGGAACAGTATCAGACGGGACGGTGAATGACACATGAGCAAGACCTTATCGGAACGCGCAGTGCATGTGCTGGAGTGGCCTCGCGTACTTGAATTTCTCGCGCGACATGCGCAATCCACGGTTGGAGTCGCTCGATGCCGGTCGATTTTGTTGTCGAGCGAACTCGCAGATGCATGCCTGCGTCAACAAGAGACAACTGAGATGGTGAGCTTGCTCAACGGGAGTGATCCGGTGCCGACGCTGGGTTTCCCCGATATTCGTGAACAGCTGACTCGATCGAGAAAGGGAGGAGTGCTTGAGTCCGGTGAGTTGCGAGATTGCGCCATCGTTCTGGCACTGATGGCAGAAATGGAGCGCTATGCTGAACTCCATAAAGCTGAGACACGGGCTCTGGCGCGCATCCTGGAGCCGCTGCATGCCGCAACGAGCCTGCGGACCGTCTTAAGAGCGATTGAGGGCGCGATCCAATCGGACGGCTCCATGAAAGACACAGCCTCGCCGGAGCTGCGGCGTTTGACCCATCAGGCGCAGGAGTTGAAGCAAGAGATGCGACAGACGCTCGAGCAGATCTTGCATTCCAGGAGGTATGAGGAAGTACTCCAAGAGTCGTATTTCGCCCAGCGAGAGGGCCGGTATGTCGTGCCTGTGAAGGCGGATATGCGGGGAAGGATTCCCGGGATCGTCCACGATGTATCGGCGAGCGGAGCCACTGTTTTTCTCGAGCCGCGTGAGTTGGTCGAGCTGAACAATTCCATCAAAGTGGCCGATCTGGAGGTGGAGCGAGAAGTGCAGCGCATCCTACGGGAGCTGACCGGTTTGGTGGCTTCCAAAGCGGAAGCGATCAGCCAGGGAATCGAGGTGCTGGTTGAGTGTGATGTCATCAGAGCCAAGGCTGAAATAAGCCGGCGATTGAAATGCGGCCCTGTCATCTTGAATGAGAAGGGGCGGATCATGCTCAAACAGGCACGGCATCCATTGCTGCTCATCGCAAAAGAACATGTTTTGGCGAACGATATTCATATGGATGAAACAGTCCGTGTCCTTGTGATCTCCGGACCGAATACAGGGGGAAAAACTGTTACGCTCAAGATCGTGGGGCTGTTTGCCCTTATGGTCCGGGCCGGACTGCATCTGCCTTGTGCTCCGGAATCCGAGATGGCTATTTTTACCGAGCTCCATGCCGATATCGGCGATGCCCAAGACTTGGCTCGCGATCTATCCAGTTTTTCCGCGCATATGACGCAGATGATCCATCTTCTGTCCGAGAGCGCGACCGGACCAACTTCGAGCGCACCCAGTATCCAGCGTTCGCTCGTGCTACTTGATGAACCGGTGACTTCAACGGATCCGCATGAAGGAGCGGCGTTGGCTGAGGCGCTCCTGTGCCGCTTGGCCGAACTGAACATGAAGGTGGTGGCGACCACGCATTACGGTGCGCTCAAGGAGCTGGCACAGACGACCCCCGGTTTTGCGAATGCCAGCGTGGAATTTGATGTCGACCGGCTTGCGCCGACCTATCGATTGTTCATGGGCATTCCCGGCGGTTCATCGGCCTTGGAGATCGCCGGCCGTCTTGGTATGGATCAAAGCATTTTGAACGATGCGAGGAAGCGGTTGCGACGTGAGGATCAACGGCTTGATGAGTTGATGGCTGATTTACAGCGGAGGCAACACCAGCTTGTTGAGGACAGTGAGAAGGCCCGGAAGGCCCGGCAGGAGGCCGAGGAGGCGGCTCGCGAAGCGCAGGCGCTTCGAGTCCGGCTTGAGGAGGCCCAACAGGAAGCTCGACGAGGGCTCAAGAAGAAACTTGGCGAGCAGTTCCAGCGTGCGCGAGCGGAGGTGCAGGCCACGGTGGACTCATTGAAACGAGAACAGAAGCTCATCAAAGCCAAGGAGACGAAGCAGAGGCTTCATGAACTGGAGACGCAGGCCGCGCAGAATCTCACACCATTGGTCCAGGCAATTCCCATCGAGCAGCTCCGTGTCGGCGATAGGGTGGAAATTACCGGCTTGGGCATGATCGGAAGTTTGTTGGAGGCGCCCCAAGGCAAAAAACGCGTGCGCGTGAAGGTCGGAGAGGGCGAGATTTTGGCCGGCGTTTCGAACCTTGTCGGTCTCGCGCATGAAGCGAGTATTGACGCGGCACCGGCGACATCAACCGCGATGACTCCCCGACGAGTGTCGATGAGCAGTGGACTGGGGCTGGATGAGCAAACAGTGGTGGATGTGCGAGGTCAGGCTGCGGACGAGGCTCTCGATCAGGTTGTTGCGGCGCTGGATCGGACGGCTCTCAACGGCGCACCGTATCTGCGCATCATCCATGGCCATGGCACGGGTCGGCTCAAGTCCGTCTTGCGCGAGCATCTGAAAGACTCGCCTTATGTGGAAGAGTTCCGTCCCGGCGATCGGTCAGAAGGCGGCGACGGGGTGACGGTGGTGAAGTTGCGGTAACATCGATATCATTGTCCGTAAAGGAGATGTACGTGTATTTCATAATGAGATACACGCCAAGGGTGGCGCGTGAAGGGGGCCAAAAGGGACTACGACAGATGGTATTTCGCCATCCGGTAGCGCAAGGTATTGCGAGTCATCTTGAGGAGTCGGCTCGCTTCCGAAACATTGCCCGAGGCCTTTCGCAGCGCTTCTTCCAGCATCTTTTTCTCCATCTCCTGAAGCGATAGTCCGAAGGCCAGCAACGATGGTTTTGATTCAAGGTCCGGGCGATCGGTTGAAGGAGGAGTTTTCACGGAAGCTGGTAAATGGTGTGGCTGGATTACGTCTTCTTTGCACGTGATGGTGAGCCACTCGACGACATTATGTAGTTCCCTGACGTTACCGGGCCAGTCGTGGTTCCCAAGAACTGCAAGGGCTGGCGGCGAGAGAGTTTTGATGCGGCATCCTCTCTCCTTTCGGATGCGCTCCAGAAAAATCAAGAGAATCGGTTCAATATCTTCGAGCCGTTCGCGCAACGGCGGAATACGCAATTGGTACACGTTGAGCCGATAGTAGAGATCGAGGCGAAACCGGCCGGCCTTGATCTGGGCCAGCAGATCCTCGTTTGTGGCGGCGATGATTCGGATGTTTACTTTATGACTGCGAGTGTCGCCTAAGGGATCGATGGTGTGATGTTCCAGCACACGCAGCAGTTTGGCCTGAGCAGTCGAGCTCATTTCGCCGATTTCGTCGAGAAACAGCGTGCCTCCCTCCGCCAGCTGGAATCGGCCAGGCTTGGTTCGCTTGGCATCGGTAAAGGCACCCGATTCATAGCCGAATAACTCCGACTCCAAGAGATTCTCCGGGATACCGGCGCAATTGAGTGCGACCAATGGACCGGCGGCTCGTCTACTCGAACGGTGGATGGCTTCAGCGAACAGTTCCTTGCCGGTTCCACTTTCCCCCGTAATGAGGACAGTGGCATCGGTCGAGGCCACCTCTCGGGCCAGTTGCTTCATCAAGTTCATCTGTGGCGAGACGCTGATGATGGAGGCAAACGGATCTTGCGAGGCGGATGAGGGGAGGAGGGAAGGGCGATCGAGTACCCGAGCGATAGCAGCCTGCAGATCATCCGAACGAAGAGGCTTCGTCAGGTAATCGACTGCTCCGGCACGCATGATTTCCACCGCATCTGTAACTGAGTGCCGATTCCCAATGACCAATACGGGTGCGGACTGTGTGACTTGACGAGCATATTCGAGCAGGGGGCCCAGGGTATGTGGATTTCCCTCAACAATGACCAGAGTAGGTGAAACCTCTGACCACATGCTGAGCCCTTCCGATACTGTGGCCGCCTCAAAAATATCGGCATGAAGAAAGGCAGCGTGGAGGACGAGCTTAAGATCGGACCCTAGCGAAACCAGGAGGAGTCTATCAGGGTTCACCGGAGTGCTCCTAGATCTAGCCTCCTATCGAACCTCAAAATCATTTGTAGCCTACACCTCCTTCCGCGAAGAAAGAAAGGGGGTGGTGATGGCGGCTGGCAGCTAAGGGCAATGAGGTAACGAGTCTCGTGGACCAGGCTTGAGGCACACGACGAGTTGCAGGGCCACCTTCCTGATTCCGAGGTATTGACTGAAGAGATCTCTGCGCGAGATAAGGACGGGTTAGCCGATGGCTGAATTGAACTGAATGGGTGATGCCGACGGCGAGCTGTCTGTCGAAAGTTCAACTACAACTCGCCGTCAAGGCCACGTTTGCAGAACGGTTCAGGCTCTATTCGTTATCCTTACAGAATGCCCGTTCGTATGCAATGATCGCCCAGGCTTCCTCTTCGGTGATCATCCCTCCCTTGACAAGAGCCGGCATACCGGTACCCGGGCTTCCGTTTTTGACGACCCAGAACAGTTCCCCGTCCTTCCGCTTCTTGTGAAACTTGCAGTTCATGAGGTTTCGTGGGCCCGGCGTCAACAGCATTCCGCCAGGGCCATCGCCTGCTCCGGTCAGACCATGGCAGTTTGCGCAGGTTCCCTTGCCTTCATAGAGCTCCTTGCCTTTTGCGAGCACTTCGGGTGTGGCCTTTACCGGGCTTTCCAGTTTTCGTGCTTCACCGCGTTCTGCATCAGGGACACGCGGTTTCAATGGATCGGCTTCGGGCGCGGTCCATCCCACCGTACTCCATGAGGCAACGGCAACTAGGCTGCACACTATCATCATCAAACGGGTACCTCTCATGATTCCTCCTTGGTGATTACTCCTGATACCGCGGCTGGATGGCTTCCCGAGCCGTGTGGCCAGAGCCGCAAATTCCGCGCACATGATACCACGATATTGTCCTAAGGTGGCAGTGCCAATGTCCCATCGAAGGTGCTCAGATCGTTGTAGAGTTGGAGGCTGGTTTAGGATGTCAACATGAAGATGTCGTGGGCCCGGACCTCTCAGATCCGAGCCCACGAAAGACTAACTGTGGACCACACAGGAGAGATTGCCACTGTGGGCCCAAGCTGCACCGTCAGGGAACTTCGACAATGTCACTCTTCATTGGTCCGAGGACGGAGAGCAGCTCGCCCTTTTCTTTCTCCGGCACGTTGAAGGTATCCAGCGCACTGACCAGGTCCTCCACGAGTGCATTGAAGGCAGCGGTGGTGACCTTCATGCCCTTGTGGGTCGTCTTCATGTCTCGACCTGAATAGGTGCAGGGGCCGCCGCTCGCCGCACACACCTGTTCGACCAAGAGCTTGTTGAGCTTCTTGAGGTCGGCGTTCGCGAAATAGCCATTAATGCGCTTGTCCGCTCCCACGTTGCCGATGAACTTGGTGACAACGGCTTGAATCGCGCCTTGCCCGCCGAGCCGCTCATAGAGCGACCGGTCTGCAGCAAAGGATGGGGCACTGCTTAAGGTCCAGGTTGCCGCTACTGCGACAGCCGTACAAACAATTTTCTTGCTGAATGTCATATCGTCTCCTTTGTGTAAGAATAAAATGAGTGCATGACGCACTGACTGACTATGGATTCCAGGGTGTGTTTGGCATCAACTGGCCCTTATAGTCCTTGGGATTCTGGTTCGCGACCACCACTGCAATCGCACCGCGCAGGGCGCTGGTTAAGGAGTGAGTAACGACAGGATAGGCTCCCGCTTCATCAGCGATCATATCGAATGTGGCTGCGCTGCCCGGCCCGACCACATAGGTCTGAACCCCCGTGAACTTGTTGGCCGGATTGCCGCTTTCATAGACGTTGTCCCAGATTTCGGCGATCGGATGGAGCGCAGAGAACTCGTTCGGGCCGGCATTCACAAAATAGATCCGCACCCGCTCGCCCACCTTGACCTCCAACGGTTCTCCCCCTGGCATAAAGGGATGATACTTGAAGATACCGCCATTGAAGACTGTGTAATCAAATTTCCGATCAAACATCGCCTGGACATTGTCCGGGTTCTGCCAGAGCTCGGATTGTACCAGGACGAATTCGCGATCGGCCTTTGGCCATACCTTTGGATCCTTCGGATCAACGATGATGGCACCGAACATACCACGCGCCACGTGCTGGATCATTGGGCTCGCGCCGCAGTGGTAGAAAAACACGCCGGGCTTTTTCGCCACGAAGGAGAACTTGTGTGTCTCCCCCGGTCCAACCGTACGGTGGTAGTTCTTCAAGAAGTCGAGCTCGGCTGCATGAAAGTCCATCGAATGTGGGAAGGCATTGTCCTTATGGCCGATCAGGGTGAAGTTCACGGTATCACCTTGGGTGACCCGGACGACCGGGCCCGGCATCTGACCGTTAAAGGTCCAAGCTTTATACTTCGTCCCATTCCCGTCGATGACGATTTCAGATTCAGTCGCTGTGAACGTGACATCGTGGACCTTTGCCCCTGCGGATCCAGGCATGGTGATACACCCGCTGGCTCCCAACAGGACGCCAAGTCCTAGAGTTAATGTGAGTAAACGAAACCTCTGCATAGTCGCCTCCCTTTAGATTATGTATGGAATTAAAGACGTTGCTCTGACAAGTATGGCCAATTAGGTCCCCCTCCATTCACTTGTCAAGCAAGCGCCGGGTCACTTATCTACCAAATTCTGTCGAAAAAATACATTGTTCTTCGCAAGGCATGCAATTTTTTTTCAGCGTACATTGCCGAGTCAAATAAATGCGTGTTCCATTCCGGCATGTGATGCTGATGGTCAATGGCACCAGGTACAATGTGTACCACCGGCCTTACCATGGGGAGGAATAGGTATAATTTCTTTGCAAAATTGATGACCTATCAGGCGCTGGGAAAACTCTGCTGGGTCGATGCAAATTTCGAGCTTCATAATAATTGAGGATGCAGAGAATCTAAAAAGATACACCTCGTATCTAATTCGATTCACACCAGAATATCGCGAAAAGCGAGATCACAAGGGGTCCATGTTGCGTTGCGCGATTGCCACGTTGCGACGAAGCCCATGAAGCTTTGCCCGCCGAATCGGGCTGTGTTGAAACAGCGTGGAAAAGGTCGAATCATCCAGCTCGGAAAGTTTCTTCAGGTCGGGCGAGAGGGCCAAATCGGACGGCTGAAAGGCTTCCTCGCGAGTCGGCTCACTTCGTAAGTTAAAAGGACAGACGTCAAGACAATCGTCGCACCCGAAGATCTTGTTCCCCATCTCCGATTGCAATTCTTGAGGGATAGCCGTGGCATCGCCGCGAAGTTCGATCGTGAGGTAGGAAATGCAGCGCGTGGCGTCGACGATATAGGGCTCGGTGATGGCCTTCGTCGGGCATGCCTGAATACAGAGCGTACAGCTTCCGCAAAGATCGGTCGCCGGCTCATCGGGCTCAAGCTCCAACGTCGTGAGGATTTCTCCGAGCAACAGCCAGGAGCCATGCTCGGCTGAGACGAGATTCGAATGTTTCCCGATCCAACCGAGGCCGGCCCGTTCGGCCCAGGCTTTTTCCATGATCGGGCCAGTATCCACATAACAACGAGTGTGCGCCTCAGGTGTCAAGTTGTGAAGGAATTGCTCCAGCCGTTGAAGACGGTCCAGCAGGACCTTGTGGTAGTCCTTGCCCCAAGCGTATCGAGCGATTCGACCATAGCCCGGTCGTTCGTTGGCGCGATGTTCGGTGAGATAGTTGACTCCCACCGAAATAATCGACCGGCAGCCTGGAAGCACATGACGGGGGTTGGCGCGTTTTTCAGGTGTACGTTCCATCCATGCCATGCTCCCGTGATAGCCGCGCTGGATCCATTGGCTGAGTCGATCAAATAGGCGCTGAGGGAAAGTGGCCGGCTCCTCGTCACGCGAGCCAGTGCTCTGGTTACTGCTGGTCGAAGAGGGATCGTTGTTGCCGATCGATGCGATGCCGACCGCATCGAATCCTAGCAAGCGAGCTTCTTGTTTGATGGTCGTGGTCAGGGACATCGGCGAGACGTGGAATTAGGGCTGGGCGGAGCAATCGAAGCGGACGCTGAACTGCGCTGAACAGCGAACCGATTCGCATCGGCCGCAGGTGCCGACGATGTTCGTTTTCCAATCAGTCTTTGTTTTGTCAAATCGACATTGTAATCGGCCGCCCTTGGAGATGGTGGACCAGGGTTGCGTGGTGCCTGGGATATGGGCGACCAGGCATCCTTGGGGGAATGGAACGTGACAAGGCTGTGCAGATTCACCTTTGTCCATCGAGAAACTACACGAGAGCTCCGTTGTTGCCCGCGAGTCCTCCGGTTCCTGCGTGCCGGCGTCCGGAGGGATCGTCGGTAGAAACAGAAGGAGTGAGAGTAACGCGGCAAGCTTGTACCGTTGTGAAATCATCGCGACAGGATCGTAGCACAGGCGCTTAGCTTGCGGCCATGGAGAGGGCCGCGTAGAATCCTCTCGTCAGCTTCTGCTAGCCAAGGAGGTCCTATGCTCGCGACGCGGATCACGCAAAAAGAGGGCATCTTCTATTTTATCGCGTACAAGGCCGGTGAGCTCTTAGGCAAGGTTCGGTTTACGAGCCGATATTATTTTGAGGGTGAAGAGATCGAGCAGGCCAAGCTCTCGGAACACGATGAGGTGGCGAAATTTATCGCGGGAATCGAGCGAAGTGAAAAGGGTTTTCAGCGTGTTCTGAACCGACAAAAGATCAAGCAGATCGTCAATTTCTATGAGACCGTCGTGGCGCAGCCGATGATTCCTGGCACCGTGCTCCTTTTTACCGATGAAACGCTTCGTTTTCAAAAGGCGGACGGCTCCGATTCCATCGGCCATCTGAGTGAACCGAAGGGGAAGTATCTGATGATCGATGGGCAACATCGACTCGCTGGGCTGCATTTTTTTCATGAGAAGCATCCGGATCAAAGCGCCCAAGTCGAGGTACCCTGTTTGCTCTTCGATGGACGGAGCGCGGATTTTGCCACAGAGATGTTCGTGATCATCAACTCCACCCATACACGGATCAACCGATCGCATCTGGTGGATCTCTACGAAAAGGTGTCATGGGAGAGTCCGGAAAAGAAATTCGCCGCCAAGGTCGTCAATCTCTTGTACGGCGAGTCGGACTCACCGTTGCAGTATAAGATCAATCGGCTGGGAGGGCGGAGCAAACAGGAAAAGTGGATTCTACAGTCCGAGGTATTCAATGAACTGCTGAAGGTTGTGACGGTCCATCAGCGTTGGCTGGAATCCCATCTGGGAATGAAACCTGACCGGTGCTACGCCTTGGTCCGTGATTATCTGAAGGGCGTGAAGGACGTCATGGGCGAGGTTTGGGGACAGAACGATCGGTACATGTTCACTCGCGATGTCACTCTCAAGGCGCTGATTCGCGTGCTCGACGACCTGATCGTGGATCGCAAGCTCATCGCTGATTGGGAAGAACAACGCTCCCACAAGCCGTTTGCCGAGATCGTCAAACCCTGGGCGCCGTTGACGAAGGAATTTCGAGCCGATGGATTCTACGAACGGTTTCCGGCGAAAGGGCAGCTCGAACGGGTGCGAAAAATTCATCAACGGCTGCTGGATGCGATCGTCGGATAAGCGAAGAGAGGGCTCTTCCGCTCCACTCCGGCTGATTCTCTTCGCGGTTTTTCTGGCGGCGCCGGGATGGGGAGCGGTGAATTCCCTCGCGGCGGAGGCGGACAGGTTAAAGGTCGCCGCTGAATCCGAGGGTGGAGTTCGCGCGACGGCACAGGTGCTCTTTCCAGCGAGTCCTGAAGTCGTCCAAGCGCTGCTGGCTGATTACCCTCACTGGCCTGATCTCTTTGAGGTCCGAATGCGCGTGGCCGAGTTAAACATCCGTGACGGGGTGGCCACAGTGGACCTGCGAATCGAGCATCCTCTGATGCCCGGAGAGCGTCGGTTAGTCACTGAGTCGAGGCCACTGGAAAACGGCGGTCTGGTGACCGACCTCACGGGTGGAGACTTCAAGCGCTATCATCGAGTGTGGAAGCTCACTCCCGCCGGAGAGGGGAATCAGACCCGTGCCGATTTCGAGCTGATCGTCGAAATCAAATCCATGGTGCCGGATTGGCTGGTGGCGATGGCCATGCGGCAGGAACTCGAAGCACATTTTCGTATCGTCAAACAGAAGGTGTTGCAACACTCTTCCATGCGAGACCTGCCATGACTCGGAATTCTAGACAGAGGAACACCGGTAACTCGGCCCTATCCGGGCTGTACGTCATTCTTGATCCCTCGGTTTGTCCAGACCGGTCTCTTCTGGATGTCTTGAAGGCTTCAGTCGAGGCTGGTGGCAGACTGTTTCAGTATCGTAACAAGACGGCCTCAATGAAGACAGCCTATGAAGAAGCCTTGCCGCTTAGGAAGATGGCGCACGAATTGGGCGCACTCTTCATCGTCAATGACCGTTGCGATTTGGCGCTGGCGGTGGAGGCGGACGGTGTGCATCTCGGACAGGGGGATTTGCCGCTCCATGACGCAAGAAGGGTGATGGGAGCTGACAAACTGATCGGTATTTCGACGCACACTCCGGCGCAAGTTCTGGCTGCAACCGCCGGTCGGCCGGATTATCTCGGCTTTGGCCCGGTGTTCACGCCAGGCTCAAAGTCGGACCATGATCCGGTTGTCGGCATTGAGGGACTGAGAGCCGTTCGTCGGCTGACGGCACTCCCGATCTTCGCCATTGGTGGGATTACGGTAGAGACTGTCGGACAGGTCATGCAGGCAGGTGCCAACGGCATAGCCGTGATTTCTGCCATCCTTAAGACAGCTGACGCTCATCAAGCTGTCAGCGATTTCGTCTCCCGGATCGCTGTGTCAACCTCGCCAACTTCTTGATGGTAGCGGATCGGACAAGTTCTATCACCGAGGGCCGAAAGCGGTCTGGCAGACCAGATTCATACGAGAGAGGACCGAGCACTGGTACACCGGCTTGTTTGCGGAGGATCGCAACCGTCGATCGTTCTTGTGCGCGCGCAAGATCCGATCGTACGGGACCGGTACGATTCAGGACCAAGGCGATCATGTGAATCCTTTTTCGCCGAAGGGCTTCGATCGTCAGCAACGCATGATTAATCCCGCCAAGCCCGGAACGTCCGACGATCACGACAGGAAGCCGCAACTGCTTCACTAAATCCATGACATTGAACCGCGGAGTGATCGGTACGTGCACTCCGCCGACACCTTCAACGACCATGTACTCATACCGACTGGAGAGGAGGCGATAGATTCGTCTGATCGTGTCTGGGTTGAGAGCTTGGCCGCTCAGCTGGGCGGCAGTAAGAGGGGCTACCGGCAACTCAAGGGAATAGGGACAAATCGCACCGAGAGGCTCCTCACTCTCAATAATGGAGCGCAGCCGGGCTGCATCCGACCGAGCGGTTTTCCCTGCCAATACTCCCGTCTCAATCGGTTTCATGACACCGACTGAGAGGCCACGCTTTTTCACGTGCAGCGCCAGCGCGGCTGCGACCAGCGTTTTCCCAACCCCTGTGTCGGTTCCGGTAATGAAGACGCCATACTTCATGGAGAAAATCTCATAGCCCTTGTATATGCTCGTGTTTTTTGCTCACAGATGTCGACTGTCGCAGTTCCAGACTTGCCCCGAGACATCCTTGAGCTGAGCCAGGTGGACGATGGTTCCGACGACTTCCTGGATGTTTGGTGGACGGTGCAGCGCGTGATCGAGCCAACCTTGTCCCTCCGGAAACACATCTTTGGTCAAGTCGGTCTTCTGCCAGCCTGGTAGCACGAGATTCACGCGAATGTTCTGCGATCCCCATTCCAACGCGGCCGTCCGAACGAGTCCGATCAGTCCGGCCTTCGATGTGGCATACGCGCTCTGGCCTCTGGCGCCATGGAACCCTGTGTGGGAGCCGATCACGATGATGGAACCTCCTCCGCGAGCGATCATTGGAGGTGCGATCGCGCGTAGGCAATGAAAGATTCCCGTCAGATTGGTGGCGATGACGTCATCCCAGATCTCCTCAGAATGACGCACGAGCAAGTCGCGCTGTCCAAGTCCCGCGTTGCACACGAAGGCCAACGAGCCGGATGTGCTGCCGGTGAACACGTCGATCATGCGCCGAACTGATTCAGCTTCTCGAATATCCGCCTGGTAAAGGTGGCCGGCTCCGCCTGTGTTCAGCACCTGTCGTAAGGTCTCTTCTGCCGCTGGTTTATTGCGATAGTAGTGCACGCCTACGTACCACCCGGCCTTTCCGAATCCCTCACACATGGCGTGCCCGATCCCACCGGAAGCTCCGGTGACCAGTACGGCGGGTTTTGGTCCAATCGGGGACTGCATGGCGACGAATTATGCGAGGAGCGATGCACGAAGGCAAGCGATAGATGGAATGGGTCGGATACTGATAAAGCCATTAAAACCGACAATGTACCAACTGACGCTTGCCGAAGCCGTGTGTCATGTACCTGGTCCAGCTTCTAGACAGTTCTTCGTAACATCGTTACACTTGGGGCCCCTCATGGTCCC
This sequence comes from Nitrospira sp., assembly GCA_019636815.1. Taxonomy (GTDB): domain Bacteria; phylum Nitrospirota; class Nitrospiria; order Nitrospirales; family Nitrospiraceae; genus Nitrospira_D. The sequence goes on along the minus strand of JAHBWT010000004.1, from coordinate 13,149 downwards.
AGACAATATCCCTATGACACTGCGGCGACTTCAGTGACGCGTTCACCCCCATGAGTGACATCTTCATCAGTTACGCGAGTGAAGACAGGGACCGGGTTAAGCCCCTGGCTCATGCCTTGGAGCGGAAGGGCTGGCCGGTCTGGTGGGATCGGCGCATTCCCACAGGCCGGTCGTATGACGAGGTTATTGAAGAGGCCTTGGATGCATCGAAAGCCGTGGTGGTCGTCTGGACCAAGACATCCGTGAAATCGCAATGGGTCAAGAATGAGGCGAGGGAAGGCCTGCGCCGAAGGGTGTTGTTCCCGGTAATGATTCTTGAAGAGGTAAAGATCCCTCTAGAATTTAGAGACGTGCAAGCTGCGCACTTGATGGATTGGCAACCGGAACAGGATCACGCGGGCTTCGACCAATTTGTCCAAGATCTTGCTCGTGTGATCGGCGCTCCTTCGAAATCTGCCATTCCACAACCTCCTGTGACACAGAGCCAGGAGCCCGCGCCGGTACGAGCGGACGAGAACCAACCGAGCGCACCAACTGGCCGGGGTCGGTCGAAGCAGTCCCCGCCATACCTCATCATCGGAGCTGGCTTGCTTGTGGTCATTGGAGCCTTTGCAGGCCAGTTGTTCTTGTCCTCGATTCCTTCTCCTCGCCCCATCGATCCACCACCATTTCCGACACCAGTGCAGCCATCGCCTACCCAGAGCCCGGTGGCTACGCCGTCCCCTGAGCCAGAGCCTGCCGAGAAGCCTCCGGTGGCCGCACCGCAGGCGAAACCCACCACGACCCAAGGAACAACGGCTACCAAGACGACGGATACCAAGTCGCGGCAGACAGTCCGCCCTGCCAAGACAGAAGAGCCGTCAACTCAGGCTACGGTTACCAAGTTAGAACAGGCAGCTGTTCCTGCGAAGAAGTTCACCGGGAAAGACGGCGCGCCGATGGTCCTGATTCCGGCCGGAAGCTTCTTGATGGGTAGCACGAAAGACGAGGTGGATCGCGCGATCTTGTCATGCGTTAAGGAGCTGAAGAAAGATCAGCAGACCTGCGAAGGCTGGTATAAACCCGAGCTTCCCCAGCACAGAGTTCAGATCGACAGCTTCTATCTCGATCAGTACGAAGTGACGAACCGCCTATTTGCGAAGTTTGTCGAGGCCACTGGGCATCACACCACTGCAGAGAAAGAAGGGACCTCCCGAGGACTAGTGGATGGCGACTGGAAGGATGTTACTGGTGCCACCTGGAGACAGCCGGAAGGCGGGGTGACCGTCTTCGCATCGAATCGGACAGAGCACCCGGTGGTGTCTGTCTCTTGGGAGGATGCTGACGCCTATTGCCGATGGTACGGTAAGCGGCTTCCGACCGAGGCAGAATTCGAATATGCCACGCGGGCCGGGACACAAACGAAATACTGGTGGGGCAACGGCACGCCCGGCACACGCAAGGTGGCCCAATGTCGCGGATGAATTCTTGAATGAGAAGGACCCTGGATTGGTGATCATGGCGGGGTACAACGATGGTTACGAGCGCACGGCGCCGGTGGGCTCCTTTGAGCCGAATCCTTTTCACTTGTTCGACATGGCCGGCAATGTGTGGGAATGGGTGGCCGACTGGTATGGCGCGAACTATTACGACAAGAGCCCGGAGCGGAATCCTACAGGGCCTTCGAGTGGGGACTATCGGGTGCTCCGCGGTGGGTCCTGGAGCGATGATCCGGGCTCTGTGCGATCTGCGGGCCGGGGCAGGGTCACTCCCTCGGGACGGGGCGACAGCCTCGGGTTCCGTTGTGCCCAGGACGTAAAATAACCTTTACGCTTTGACCCTGTTTCCTTTTCTCCGGGCGTTTAAAATTCCTGCGATAGTCCGTTCGCCCTGAGTCCTTCGATTGCCTCAGGACAGGCTCGTCGAAGGGCGTGAGATCCCGTTCATGGTTCGACGGAGCTCACCACGAACGGAGTTTTGAGTTGAGCATGAGCGGGGTCGAGCGTGAACCCTTCAGCTAGCTCAGGGCAGGTTCGCGAAAGGGCAGAAAACACGGCTCCGTTCATGGTTCGACCAGCTCACTACGAACGGAATCTTGAACTTAGTGTGGGGGCGCTCACTTGAGCTTCTGGGTGTATATCCTGCATTGCGCGGACGGGTCGTATTACACGGGACATACTGATGATCTGGAACGACGTCTGGCAGAACATCGCACGGGTCAGGTTGCTGGCTACACGGCGACGAGACGCCCCGTCACGCTCATTTTTTCAGAGGAGTTTTCAACCCGTGAAGAGGCAGTGGCTTCTGAACGGCGGATCAAGGGCTGGAGTCGCAAGAAGAAGGAAACCATGATGCGAGGAGATTGGGCCGAAGTCTCTCGCTAGGCGAAAGGTAAGCGACTGGTTCGATAAACTCACTAAAGGTATTGGTCTACGCGCTCTGAGGCGGACCGTCCTTCGACAGGCCCCTCCTGAGCTTACCGAAGGGCTCAGGGAGAACGGATTCTTACGTAAAATTAGACGATTAGGCTGCTCTGCCGGCGACAGGTCGTGATCTCTCAGTCGGCGAGAGCCAAGTGGCAGAGCACATGGTCACGCGGTTGCTTCATGTAACACGGTGCCTTCTTTCGGGGTCCAGTACAGGATATGGGATGGCAGATGGCTCGGTTCGCCCAGATCCCGCAGTAGCCAGCGCAGCCAGGCTGTCCACTCCTCGAGATCGGTTGACATCTGCACACCCACTGCATACGATACAGGCATACTGACGAGGGAGTGGCCCATGCGCACGACGCTGGATCTCAACGAGAAGCTTATTCGGGAGCTGATGACTGTGACCGCCGCGAAAACGAAAACTGAGGCGATCCATCAGGCCGCGGCGGAAATGATCCGGCGTAAGAAGTTGGATCAGCTCAAATCGTTAAGCGGCGCGATTCATCTCGATCTCGACTGGAAGGGCCTGGAACAGGCTGAGATTCGCCATCAAGCCGTGTTAACACGCCGCCGACATGGTCATCGCTGACACGTCCGTTTGGATTCCCTTCTTTAACCGGCCAGATTCACCTGAAAAGATGGCCCTCGACATGCTGATCGACGCAGACGAGGTCGCCCTGGTCGGTGTCGTTCTGGCCGAATTGCTTCAGGGCTGCCGAACTTTGTCCGAACGAACCACGCTCTCAGAAGCCCTCCTGGCTTTGCGATACTATGAATTCACCCAAGCCACCTGGCTGAGAACGGGTGATCTTTCTGCGCATTTGCTTCGCAAAGGCATAACCCTGCCTCTGTCGGATCTGCTCATTGCTGCCTTGGCAATCGAGCACGACTGCCGTGTGTACAGTCTGGATGCTCATTTCAAGAAAATTCCCGGCGTGCATCTGTATGTGCCGGCATCAGTCTGATGATCTGTGGCCCATTTTGATTCGGTCCGTGATATCGATCAGGATTCAAATCGGGGGCTGTATGGTGACGAATATATGCGATGAGAAAGAGTTCAAGGCAAGCTCGAGTCACGGGTCAAGCGAACGAGCTGCTGTCGGCTGAGCGGCTTGCCGCTGTCGGGACTCCTGTGATACCGTCAAAATCTTGCGTCTGGAGCATGCGTATGCTGAAACGGAAACTCGTCACGTGGTTGATAGCGATCATAGGCCTGTCTATTCTACCTGGATTTCACCCATGGCCCGAGGTCGCGGGCGCCGGGGAGACGGTCACAATCGCAAAGTCCGAGGAGTATTTCCCCGATGCTCCAGGAAGCCGGTGGAGCTATCGAGGCCAGATCAGTGAAGGGCCGCTCCAGATGGTCGAGCTCAAATTTTTCACGAACGTTTCGACGGTGTCGGGGACCAAGACCATCAATGGGGTCAACGTGACGGTATTCCACGACACGAATCCCGGCAATCACGGGCCATCGGATAGTTTCTATAGACGAGACGCGGCTGGCATTGTGTACTATGGGTCGGAGCCTGGCACACCGCTGGAAGAACAGATTACCCCCTATCAGATATTCCGGTTTCCCTTAACCATACCCTCTTCATTTCAACAATTTGATCGTACAGGACTCAATTTCGGTAGCGACATGGATCGTGATGGAACGGATGAAACAGTCGATGTTCAAGGCTGGAGCAGTGTGATCGGACGTGAAAGCGTCACAGTCCCGGCCGGTACGTTTCAGGATGTGATCAAAGTCGAGGCGCGGATGAAGATGCGGATCCATCTTTCCGGCAGCCGGCATACGGTTTCAGGGATCGACGTGATGACGGCATGGTTTGCGAAGGGCGTCGGTCTGGTGAAATACGCCGAGCGACAGGAATTAGCCGCTGTGAAAGAGGATCGGGGGGTGGTCACGGAAATTACGGAAGAACTTGAAGATCACGAGATTAAACCGCAGAAGGCCTCATTGAACGGATTCGAATCCCCGGCGAAGGGTGTTTTCGCTGGTCACTCTGGTGATCATGAACTGAGACAGGTAGTCCTCCCCACCCGCTTTCGCGCCGACCCCTGAGAAGCGGTGTCCTCCGAATGGTTGGCGAGAGACCAGGGCACCAGTGATCGGTCGATTAAGGTACAGGTTCCCCACGTCGAACTGTTTACGGGCGATCGCGAGATTGACCGGACTCCTCGTATACACTCCACCGGTCAGCGCATAGTCGGTACCGTTCGCCACGTCTATGGCCTCGGCAAAGCTGTCTGCTTTCATGACCGCTAACACCGGCCCGAATATTTCCTCTTGGGCCAATCGGTGATGGGGTCGGATATCGACAAAGACCGTCGGTCCGACAAAATATCCCTCTTCAGCTACGGGGCCTTGCACGAGTAACCGCCCTTCCTCAAGTCCTATAGAAATGTATCGACGGATACCGGCCTGAGCCCGGGCATCGATCACCGGTCCGACCCTAGTGCCGGGCTCCACCGGATCGCCGATCTCCAAGCTCAACACAGCCTCTCGTAAACGTGTCACGAAAGAGTCGTAGATCGCCCGGTGAACGATCACGCGCGAACAAGCCGAGCACTTCTGTCCGGCATACCCTGAGAACGACGTGACGACTCCCGTGATCGCCTCGTCGAGATCCGCTGTTTCGTCGACGATGATGGCGTTCTTGCCACCCATCTCGGTGATCACCCGTTTGACCATGCCCTGTCCAGGGATCACGCGAGCGGCTTCGCTCAGAATATGAAGACCCACGGTCTTTGATCCAGTGAACGCGATGGTCACCACCTGAGGATGGGCGACGAGTGCCTGCCCGATCTCTGGCCCACCTGGAAGGCACGTCAAACAACCGGCCGGTACACCCGAGACAATCAGGATGTCGGTGAGCAGTGCGCCAAGGTGAGGTGAACGTTCGGAAGGTTTGAACAGGACAGGATTGCCACTCACCAGGGCCGCCGAGACCATTCCGGTCGGGATCGCGAGTGGAAAGTTCCATGGCGCGATGACCGCCGTCAGGCCACGCGGACCATACAGGCGTTGGTTCAGTTCCCCCGGACGATTGCCCAACCGTACTGGTTGACTCACGCGATCCATCTCGTCTGCGTAATAGCGGAGAAAGTCGATGGCTTCAGCCACGTCGGCGTCTGCCTCGCGCCAAGGTTTGCCGACTTCGAAGATTTCCCACGCGGCCAATTCGTGGCGGCGGTCGCTCATGGATGAGGCAGCCTTGCGCAGAATGTCGGATCGCACTTCTGGAGCGGTGCATCGCCAGTTATTCCATTCCTTCAAGGTCACGTCGATGATTGGGCCAAGATCGGACCCTTCTGCGCCTTGTACTTGGGCGACGGCCTCATTCGGCCGACAGGGATTTCGAGGCACGAGCCATGGGCCGGTCAGTTTGAAATCGGATCCCCGACCCTCCCATCGTCGGCCAAGCTGAGCTTGAACCGATACAATGGCTGTGTGCATGGCCTGGCGCACATGAGCTTGTGAAAAATCGCTGACTGGTTCATTGGCGAACCCTTGCACTGGGCGCGTCGTCGTGACCTTGGGAGGGAGCGTTGAAGTTTCTGGCGGAGCGAGCAGACGGGTCAGAGGTTGGGATTCCACATACTCTTTCTTGAGAAACGATTCATTGGATGTATTTTCCAACAACCGCCGCACAAGGTAGGCCATGCCGGGCAGCAGGCGACCTACAGGCGTGTATAATCGTACGCGACGGCCCATCTTCACCATGGCCGTTTGGAACGGCTCGGCCATACCGAAGATCATCTGGTATTCTCTCGCATCGGAGGCCAGTCCCATCGATTCCGCATGGGCTTCCACGGCGGCTAAGGTGCGGAGATTGTGTGTGCCGAACGCGGGACGAATCAGGTCTGACTGTGCAAAGAGCACCGGAATCAGTCGTTCGTAATTGCGATCGGTCTCAGCCTTCAGGTCAAAAAGAGGAGACGGCCAGCCGGCTTGTCTGTATCGCACCGTATCCGAATCCCAGTAGGCGCCTTTCACCAGTCGAATCGTAATCGGTACGGCGCGCGTGCGAACCCAGTCGATCAGGTCGAGAATGTCTCGCTCAGTGTCTTGATGATAGGCTTGCAAGGCAAGTCCTGCATAGGCATAGGAACGATAGGCCGGTTCGGAAAAAAGCCGTTTGAAAATGTCGAGAATCAGGCCCTTGGCTTCAGCCTGCTCCATATCGAACATGAGTCCGGCTGAGAGTGCCTGCGCATGGTCTACCAGCGGGCGGAGTCGCGAGGCGACCGACTCATAACTGCCGTCCGGGTCGATTGGGTCCAATCTCGATGAAAGGGCCGAAATCTTCAGCGAGAGCTGCACACGGGGAATCGGTCCCAAGTGGTCTCGTTCAAGCGACGGGGAGGAGGGCCAACCCTTGGTGGCTTTCCCAAGGGCAGCCAACGCGTTCAGACATTGATCTCGATAGTGATCGGCTTCCTGTTCGCTGATCGTCGCTTCGCCAAGCAGATCCACCGACCAAGCCCGCCCATCGTTCCATAACTGCGACAAGACGGGAATCGATTCTTCAACCGAAGCACCGGCGATAAAGACCTTGGCCATCTGCTCGATCTGCTTTCGGATGGATCTGCCGGTCAAGCGAGCGCCGATTCCGGTTGAGGTCAGCGCTCTAAGACCCCATTGCAGTCCGAACAGCTCGCCGCTCTCCCGGCCAAAATACTCTTCAGCGAGCGAGACGACTCGTTCATCATCTTCAATAACGGGCAGAACATCGATGAAGTGGAACAAACGGGTCTTAAACGATGCATCCTTCAATGCCAGGTTGATGGCTGAATGAGACCACCAGCGCGTGTCAAAGATGGAGGGTGACAGGCCTGCGGAGAGTTGAGCCAATTGCCTGCCAATATGGAGGATGGTCGGCTCAAGTGAGGGCGGGGTGGTCATCACGACTCCTACGGAAAAATTGCTCTGTCTGATTTCAGTATACAGACTTGATAACTGAAGTCCATGTGTCGACTACCCCAGTCGGTGCATCGTCGATGGCCCGACCGACCCATATCATTTGTGGCGTCGCTTCGCTTATGATGATGTTCAATATGGTCGCGGCTTGATCGAGTCTCTGTTCATTCCAGATCAGGTCGAGTTCAACTTAAATGGGAGAGCGAAGTATGGCTGATGAACATGGCCATGGGGCCCCACAGCCTCAGGCGCAAGATAATTTGATACCCGGAGTCAAGCATGTCATCGCGATCAGCAGCGGGAAAGGAGGCGTCGGCAAGTCCACCGTTGCGGCCAACTTGGCCTGTGCCTTGGCATTGACCGGGGCGAAGGTGGGGTTGCTCGATGCTGATCTGTACGGTCCGAACATTCCCATGATGATGGGAAGCACGACCGGTCCGGAACAGAAAGATGGGAAAATTCTTCCTGTCGAGAATTACGGGGTCAAGCTGATTTCCATGGCCTTTCTGGTACCGGAAGAAGCTCCACTTGTCTGGCGCGGTCCGATGGTTCACCAATATTTGCAGGCGTTCTTCCGCGACGTCCTTTGGGGAGACTTGGATTATCTGTTTATTGACCTGCCCCCTGGGACCGGCGACGTGCAACTGTCCTTGTCACAGATGGTCCCATTAGCCGGAGCGATTACCGTGACCACGCCCCAAGAGGTTGCCCTCTACGACGTACGCAAAGGTATGGCGATGTTCCAGAAGGTGAACGTCCCGCTTCTGGGGATTGTGGAGAACATGAGCTTCTTTGTCTGTGGGCACTGTGGGGAGCGGACAGATATTTTCTCCCATGGAGGCGGAGAGCGGGCCGCCGCTAAAGTGGGGGTTTCATTCCTGGGGCGTATTCCGATCGATCCGGCCATTCGGGATGGCGGAGATACAGGGCATCCTATCGTCGTGGCCAATCCAGAATCTCCGCAAGCAGTCGCGTTTCGGGACATTGCGAAAAAGATCGCAGAAGCCTTGGGTCATGCCGGAAAGGAAGGTCCGTCCATCGACAGTTTACTGAAAAAGATCAAGCAGCCGTTCAGCACGAATTGACGGACTTCATTCTGGAGGATGAGGATGGGAGAGTGTGTGCGAGTTGCAGCCCTTGCCGACGTAAAACCGGGACATGGAATTGTGGCAGAAGCGAATGGAAAGGCGCTCGCCGTCTTTAATGTGGATGGGACGATCCATGCGATCAACAATACCTGTTGTCATCGAGAGGGTCCATTAGGAGAGGGAGAATTGGAAGGCGGGATCGTCACATGCCCTTGGCACGGCTGGCGGTTCAACGTGACCACCGAGGCGTGTATGAATAACCCTTCTGCGAAAGTCGAGGCCTATCAGGTCAAAGTTGAAGGTGAAGATGTGAAGGTGTTGCTAGAGATGTAGCTTACCAGTTATTGGAATTAATGGGTAGAACAGCTGTTAACATGTCGATGGTCCTTGATGGCGAGTGAGTGGGTGAAGGGAAAAGAGTAGTGGCAATTTCCTCCAACGATCAGACTGATATCGCCGCCGCCCTTGTGCGCCTCTATGTCTTTTTGGCGCAGTACCTTGATCGATGTTCCGATGAAGCTGCGCGGAAGAGCTACCCTGATTCCGACCTGCAGAGGCACCTTGATGAGACGCGTCGACAGCTCATGGAGCTTCTCTCGGTCAATCCGGTGGTGAAGAGGAAGCTGGCCGATGAGTGTGACCGGCTTCTGACTCTCGGTGCGGACTGTGTGAAGTCGGGCGTGATCGACACAACAACTCGCGAGCGGATTCAGGTTGAGCGTACCGTGCTCCAACACAAAACCATCGCGCTCAGCGATCTGGTTGCCGTTTTTCGAGCGCTTGCATGAACCGTGTGGCTAGATGGGGCTCGACAAACATCAACTCGCCGGATTGGACAATCGGGAACGAGGGTTCAGCCGGCCTGTCGAGTTCGAATGCGATGGACAAGGTTACCGGGCCATCCTCCGGTACGAGACGCTCCGCATCACGACCGAGCCACATCCTACCCAGAACGAAGCCTTGGCGATCTTGATTCAAACCCTGCAATCGCAGGGATATCGGCAACTCAAGACCCAGATGAGTTTTCGTGACAGCGTGTATCTTGGTTCACAAGAACTCTGGGTGGAATATCCAGATCCCCCACAAACTGAGCGGGAGCATCCAGGTCTTTGGGGAAAGGTCATGAGTTGGTTTCAGTCCGGCTCTTCGGATGGATCGCGGCCATGAGTTTTGTCCCGTTGGACCAACTCCGATCTCAATCATCCCTCACCCCTCAGCCGTCCATCAGTGGCCGACCTCGGCTCCCGTCCTGGTTTAAGGTCAATGCGAGAACCGGACCTGATTATCTTGAAATCAAACAGACACTGGAACAGCTTGATCTGCACACCATCTGCGAAGAAGCCCGTTGTCCCAATCGGTGGGAATGTTGGAATGCTCGCACGGCGACGTTCCTGATCCTGGGCGATATCTGCACCAGGCGGTGCCACTATTGTTCAGTAGAAACAGGGAGGCCGTTCCCGCTTGACGAGGCTGAACCAGGGCGTGTTGCGGAAGCGGTGCGCGCTCTCGGTCTGCGCCATGCCGTCGTTACATCGGTGAATCGTGACGAATTGCCGGATGGCGGGGCATCGATCTTTGCCGAGACGATTCGGCAGACCAGGCGGCTCAATCCAACGTGCACAATCGAAGTGCTGATTCCGGATTTCGAAGGTAGCGCGGCAGCGCTTGCGACAGTGTGCGCGGAGAAACCCGATATTTTGAATCACAATATCGAGACTGTTGCGCGACTCTTTCCCTCAATTCGCCCTCAAGGAAAGTATCAACGGTCGATCGAGCTTCTTGCGAGGGCGAAGCAGCATGGGCCGAAGACAAAGTCCGGTTTGATTTTGGGCATGGGGGAGACGCTCGATGAAGCGCGAGCAGTCATGCGGGATCTCCGAGCGGTCGATTGTGACATTATCACCATCGGCCAGTACCTCCAACCGACTAGAGACCATCTGCCCGTCGCCCGGTTCTACGATCCTTCCGAATTCGCGCTGCTGAAAGAAGAAGGGCTCGCCATGGGGTTCAGCCACGTCGAATCAGGTCCGCTGGTGAGAAGCTCCTATCATGCTGAACAGCAGGTCTCTTCAGATTGAACCGCAACTCTTGTTCCATCCCGACAATACGCAGCGCTGTGCAATGAGTGGTGTAAAGCGTTCGACATCCTTTGAGAGCTCCTCCATGAACTCTTCTGCGTGGGTCGGATCCTCAAAGCATTCGTATACGTCATCAAGAAAGCCGCCACGAAGTAGCGGGTGGTGGAGAAACTCTGGCCCGGGACCGGTTGCGACTTCCAGCGGATACTCGATGGCTTCGACTCGTTCCAGATCGAGTGCTTCCAGCCAGTCCCGTCCGTCTTGCGCCGAGGGCCGTTCGTGAAGGTAATCTTGAAATCGTGCTCGCTCGTCGGCCAGCCCTTTCTGGATCATCATCTGATCCACCCGCTGCCACAGTGAATCAAAGGTTCCATAGGATGGGAACGTGAGCACCAACTGGCCTTCTCGTTTGAGATGCTTAACCAACCCTCGAACGGCCTGGAACCTGTCTGGGCGAAAAAACATCACGGAAAGATTCCCGGTGATTCGATCAAAAGTCGGCAGATCAGGTGGCAAGGAACGCATGTCAATGCATTCGAAGCGGAGCCATGGCAGTTGCGATCCTTGGATCGCTCTCGCGCGAGCAACCTGACCGGCACTGATATCGACCGCGAGCACTTCGCCGGAAGAACCAACCTGCTCGGCGAGATAGAAGGCTGGAATGCCATGGCCGGAGGCGACATCGAGAATGCGTATCCCCGAACGAAGATCCAAATGGCGCAGCAACGACTCCGCAAATGGTGTGGACCAATAGTCGTGCTTGGGAAGAGACCAGCGGAGCTTATGGTCGTTCATGAAACAAGGGGCATCACGTGGCGGCCGCCAACGCATTGGAAACGATTGCCTGGGCTTCGTCTTGGATCTTCTTCAGGTGTTCTCTCCCTTTGAAGCTCTCCGCGTAGAGTTTGTAGACATCCTCCGTTCCTGATGGTCTGGCGGCGAACCAGCCATTTTCGGTCACGACCTTCAAGCCACCGATGACTGCACCATTACCCGGGGCCTTGGTGAGCATCGCAACAATCTTGTCACCAGCAAGCTCTGTTGCCTTCACTTGGTCGGGGGAAAGCTTGGAAAGAATAATTTTTTGTTCGGGCGTAGCCGGCGCGTCGATCCGTTCATAGACCGGTTCGCCAAGTTCCTTGGTAAGGTCTCTGTACAACTCAGATGGATCTCGTCCGGTCCTGGCCATCATCTCAGCTGCCAGCAGGTCCATGATGATGCCATCTTTGTCCGTGGACCACACCGTTCCATCACTTCGTAAAAACGAAGCGCCGGCGCTTTCTTCGCCACCGAAGCCGAGTGATCCGTCTAGCAGGCCGCTCACAAACCACTTAAAGCCCACCGGTACTTCCACCAGTTTCCGTTTCAACTTGATCGCCACCCGGTCGATGAGACTACTGCTCACCAAAGTTTTCCCGATTCCGGAACTGGACTTCCACCCGGGACGATGGGTGAAGAGGTAGGCAATCGAAACGGCCAGGTAATGGTTCGGATTCATCAGACCGGAGCGGGTGACGATCCCGTGACGGTCATTGTCCGCATCGTTCCCGAATGCCACGTCGAAGCGATCCTTCAATGCGATAAGATTCGCCATGGCGTAGGGAGATGAACAGTCCATCCGGATCTTGCCGTCCCAATCCAAAGGCATAAAACGAAAAGTCGGATCGACGGATGGATTGACGATCTCGATGTTCAATCCGTATCGTTCGGCAATCGGGCACCAATAGGCCACACCGGACCCACCCAGAGGATCGATGCCGAGCCTGGGCTGGGCCGATTTGATCACGTCCATCTCGATGATCTTCGCAAGATCGCTGACGTACGCATCGATGTAGGCATATCGGTGGGTTGTCGGGGCCTGCAGGGCTTGCTTAATCGGAAGCCGGTTACATCCGTGGAGTTTGTTCGTCAAAAGAGTATTGGCCCTGTCTTCAATCCACTTGGTAACCTGGGTGTCGGCTGGCCCTCCGTGAGGGGGGTTGTACTTGATGCCTCCGTCTTCGGGCGGATTATGCGAGGGAGTAATCACAATACCATCGGCCAGGCCGGAGGTTCGGCGACGATTGTAGGTGAGGATCGCATGAGAGATGGCTGGGGTCGGCGTGAATCCACCATCCTGATCGATCATGACGTCGACACCATTGGCTGCAAGAACTTCCAGGGTGGTCACGAATGCCGGCTCGGACAGTGCGTGTGTATCCTTGCCTAAAAACAGTGGTCCGGTTGTGTGCTGTATCGTTCGGTATTCGCAGACCGCTTGAGTAATGGCGACGATATGACTCTCATTGAAGCTTCGTTTTAACGAGGAGCCTCGATGTCCCGATGTGCCGAATGCTACACGCTGTCCTCGATCTGAGGTGTCCGGTTTCTCGGTCGAATACAGAAACAAAAGCTTCTCTAGGTCGACGAGGATTGACGAGGGAGCGGGCCGTCCTGCGAGCGAATGGAGGTTCATAGGAACAGGTGTAGTTCTATTGTTTGGTCGCTGTCAACTCGAATAGAGCTGAATACAGCCGAAAGGGTCGATCTTTTTAGATACACATGAAGATCATCATCATGCGGTAGTGGTGACGTTGACCCCGTTTTGAGACAACCCTTAATCAGAGCAGACGACTTCTTCGGCGGTCGGTTGTTCCTGACGCTGAGTGACA